>NZ_JALQDH010000065.1:0-140445 GCF_023631365.1 Caballeronia sp. INML2
GCGACCCTTGCATCAGCAAGCCAGCCTCACGACTCTAAACACTAAACCCGCTGTTGCACTTCATCCTTGAAACCGCCGACGTTATGCACGCAAATGATGCATGCGGCGGTTGGGTTATCTGCGCCATGGAGCGGCGCGGTTGTCTGATAACCTTGAGCCCTCCAGGTTCAGCTATCGCAAACACATGACCGACCCAGCAGCAAGCATCGACACGACGCGTTTCATCGAATTGAACGGCGGCGCTCATCCGGTGCGCATCGAATATCAGTGGTTGAACCCAGAACGCGCGGATACGCCCATCGCGTTGTTCCTGCACGAAGGCCTGGGCTCCGTCTCGTTATGGAAGGGCTGGCCGCAGATGCTTTGCGATCGTCTGAATTGCCGGGGCCTCGTTTATTCGAGGCCAGGTTATGGGCGCTCGACGCCACGCCAGCCCGGCGAGCGATGGCCGGTCGAGTTTCTTCATCTGCAGGCGCACGAGGTACTGCCTGCATTGCTCGATGCACTCGGCATTGGCGCTGAAGAACGCTCGCGCATGTGGCTGATCGGGCATAGCGACGGCGCCACGATCGCCCTGCTTTATGCGGGCGCGTTTCCCGAAGCCCTTGCCGGCCTTGCCGTCATGGCGCCGCATGTGTTCGTGGAACCAATGACGGCTGATGGCATCGAAAAGGCGCGCATAACCTATGAAACGACGTCGTTCAGAGACAAGCTGCAGGCTTATCACGAAGATGTGGATTCAGCCTTTTACGGCTGGAACGATGCGTGGCTGAATCCGGCGTTTCTGCATTGGGACATCACTGAAGAGATATCGTCGATCAGGCGGCCCTTGCTCGCCATTCAAGGCTATGACGACGAATATGCATCGATGCTGCAGCTCGACAAGATCAAGGCGGCTGTCGATCACGCGCAACTCGTCAAGCTGACGCAATGCCGGCATTCGCCACATCGCGATGCGACCGATGAAGTGAACGATGCGATCGCCGCTTTCGTGCGCGCGCACCGAACTTGAATCAGCGCTTGATCTTCAGATAGGCGCGGCTGATCGCGGGCCGCGTATGCACCCACAAGCGCGACGCGAGCCACGAGGCGGGACGGTCGCGCACTTCCAGCCGTTTGATCGTACGTTCCGCATCGCTGAATGCGTTGCGATCCAGCGGGTTTGCTCCGACATTCGTTCCGGTGTGGCACGTATAGAAGTGCCTGAAGCCCGCGCTCAGCGCCACTTCGCGGTAGTCGTCATCGTAATAGCCCTGCGGCCAGCAGAGATGATCCGACACTTCGCCGAGACGCGCGCGCAACGCGGCACGTGCAGCGCTCAGATCGTTTTGAAGGCGCTCGCGTTTCTCGTCGGGCGATGTCGTAACCCGATCCCAGCGCACATGCGTATGCGTGTGGCTATGAAACTCGAACGTGCCCGCTCCTAGCATCGCTTCGATTTCGGACCAGCGCAAAATCACATCGTCGATGTTTCCGCTCTCGATTGCGCGTTCACCTGCGTGATGATCGAGCAAGCGCGGCAAGGCCGCGGCAGCATTCGATGCATTCGGACGCACGCCGCCTTCGCCGGGCCAACTGCTCACGAGAAAGCATAGTGCTGTGAAGCCGTGGCGTTTCAATACCGGATGCGCATGCACCCAGTTGTCGAGATAGCCATCGTCGAAGGTGATGACAATGGATTTCGCAGGCACGTCGTCGCCATTCAGGAAAGCGGCGAGTTGCGCCGAGCCGATTGTGCGATAACCCGCGCTCGCAAGGTAGTCCATTTGCGCGGCGAAGTTTTCGGGCGCCACGGTGATCATGCCGGGCGACGTGCTGACGTGGTGGTACATCAGCACGGGAACCGCCCGTGCCTGCTTTGCGCTCATCTGCGATGGCCTCGCTCGTGCAATGCGCGTCGATAGAAGTGCGCTGTTTCGTCCGCCATGTGGCCCACCGTGAAGCCGTGTTCGGTGATGCGCGCACCCTCGTCCCTGAGGCGCTGGCGTAAGGCGGGATCGTCGATCATGCGTGCGATCGCACCGCGCAATGCAACCGGATCATGCGGCGGCACCAGCAGTCCATTCACGTTGTCTTCGATGAGTTCGGGCACGCCGTCTACATGTGTGCCGATGACGGGCAAGCCCGCCGCCATCGCCTCGATGAAAGCCTGGCCGAGCGCTTCCTGATGCGTGGGCAGCACGAAGAGATCGGAACCGCGAAAGATGTTCGGTATGTCCGTGCGAAAGCCCAGCAGGTGAATACGATTTGCGAGACCGAGGCTATCGACGATGCTCTTGATGCTGTCGAAGAGTGGACCATCGCCCGCCATTACGACATGCAGGTTCGGACGCGTGTCGATCAGCGGGCGTACCGCGGCGATCAGGTCTTCATGTCCTTTCTTGTCGCGCATGATCGCCACCATGCATGCGACAAACGCGTCCGGTGCGAGACCGAGCTCCTCACGCAAGGTCGAATGTGCGACGGCCTGCGGCTTCACGATGCCGTCGTAGATCGTCTGGACGCGCTTCTCCGCCACACCCGCTGAAATCAGATAGCGGCGCACGTAATGGCTCACCGCGATGACACGATGCGGGATCCAGTTATAAGTCGCGAGCGAGGATATGGGCAGTGCGAGATGCCGCGTGCGCACGATGAGCGGCGTGCCTGCCAGCCTCCCGGCCGTGCCGGCGACGAGACTGTCGTGACCGCTATGCGTGTTGAGCACGTCGAATGCACGGCGGCGCAAGAGCGCCTTGATACGCAGCATCGATTGCATGTCGCCGCCGCTGCGCATGCGTGCGTGATGAACCGCGAACCCGAGTTCAGCGCAGTGCTGCCCGAGACGCGCATCGCCCGGGCAAATCAGTTCGACGGTATGACCGCTTTCCCGTAACGCGACCATTTCCTTCAAAGTGCGAATCTCCTGACCGCCCCATCCCTTTGAGGACTCGCTATGTAAGATCTTCAAATGCTGGTCTCCACAACCCTCGGCTGCCAAGCCGGAATATTTGGTAATAATTGGAATAGCTTTCTGCTTTCGGTAATTCGTAAAGAAAAAGCAAGGGAATTTAAACAAGCCTCGAACGAGGCTTGTCGTAAAGAGATGCATGGCTTGCAAGCCAGATGTAAGCGCGGCGCTGACAGCGCTCTACATGACCAATCGATGCCCCGCCTCAAGGTCGATTGGCATGGCTCGACATGGCGACCTGATGACCTGATGAGCTAACGGATGAGGCAGGCACCTGGTTGACGCGTACCTGGCAGTTCTGTCAGCTTGGGATCCCTGATCTTAGCGTGACTTTGCGGGAAATGACACTTATCCGTTTGCGCTTCGGGCACTTAAGGAAGCCATAAGAAATGCGTTGCGAGGCGCAAACGTTTGTCGGTCTTTCGGGGGAGGATGTTGCTATGGACAGCCTTTCGACAGAGGCAAATTCGGGTACGCGCCATCACCTGTTTGGTCAACGACCGCGTACTGCGGTCGCTGCCTCATGCGCTGAATCTGTTCGTCAGTTGCTTTGAGCGGAGCACGCAACTTATACCGATTGATGACGTTGGCGGATGGGATTTTGCAAGTGAAGTCCCCGCCTGAGAACCAACGACCGCAATCAAGCCCCGTCCTGCGCCTTAGACGACGCTTCCTGCGCCCGCCGCAGCCTTTCGCGGCTGTTCGAAAGATGCATGCGCATGGCCGCGCGCGCTGCCTCGGGATCGCGTCGCTCGATCGCATCGTAGATATCTTCGTGCTCGCGATTCACGCGATCCAGATAGCCGGCGGGATCGTTGTGTGCGAGCGCGGCTGAATTGACACGCGTGCGCGGGATGATGGTGTTGCCGAGCTGGCTCAGGATGCTGTGAAAGTAGCGGTTACCCGTAGCTTTCGCGAGTTCGAGATGAAATGCGACGTCGGCGGCGACCGCGTTGCCCTCGCCGGCTTCGATGAGCCGTTCGAATTCGTCGAGCGCGCGACGCATATGCGCGAGGTTTTCATCGGTGCGGCGCACGGCGGCGAGACCGGCCGCCTCCGCTTCGAGACTGATGCGGAGCTCGAGAATCGCCATCACGTCGCGCACCGTGAGGTCGCCCGCGGCCTCGATCTGAAAACGGTCCTGATCGCCCGCTTCGAGTACGAATGTGCCGATGCCATGCCGCGTCTGCACGAGGCGCGCCGCCTGCAGCCGCGAGATGGACTCGCGAACCACCGTGCGGCTCACGCCGAGCTGCGCCATGATCTCCGATTCCGTCGGCAGTTTGTCGCCAGGTCGGAGCGCGCCGCTGCGAATCCGCTCTGACAACTCGGCGACGACTTCCTCGGTGAGATTGCGGGAGCGGCGAAGCGCGCCGGACGCGAGGGCTTGGGACATTGAAAGACCGATCTTTGTATGCTCGATTGGCCATTATAGGGCGCACCATAGCTTGTACGATGACTATTGACTGCAGTCGGTACTGTCCGCCTTCGCCTCGTGCACATTTAGACGCAATACTCGCTTTAATAGCGCCCAGTGCCATGTCGAACGGCGCGTGCCGGCAGCCGCTAATCGCCATGATGGAAAACCCCATCAAAATCATGCGATTAGGGACAAAACAAAGCGTTGATAAACCGATTGTTGCGGCGTAAAGTTCAAGTACCGCATGAAGTGCAATCGTGCCAGCCCGGTGGCAGCAAACGCACGCCGGGCGGCGTCGTTCATAAAAGAAGGCTCGCGAATCGATTGCCGCATCCGTTGGATTCGCCATCATCTTGCGCAGTCGCGAGCCCGATCACAGCGGTTCACCGGCTCGTCGCCGCGCGTGTCTATGCGATACGCCACGCGCTTTGCGCCTCTCGCGCGTCTCGCTCATCGATCAGGCGAAAAGCCGGTGCCCGCCCTTATTCACATCCGCGAATTTCGCAGCGATACTGAGGCGCGGCATCGAGTTTGGCAGGCAAGGAGACGAGCAAATGATGCGTGAAGTAATCGGAGCGTTCCATGGCTCCCGTAAGCTGGATGAAGCGCTTGAAGATTTGCGCGCGGAGGGCATCGCGGCCGATCGCGTCCGCGTGGCGAGCATGAGCGGCTTCGCCGATTTCCACACATCGCAGATACAGAGCAACAACGCGCAGACGCAATGGATCGCGGCCGAATACGCGGGCCACGGCGAACATCTGGGTGTGGTCGATACGCACGACTACCCGTACGGGCTGGACGCTTCGAACGACGACATCCTCCCTTCGTTCGGCGCTGACGGCGGCGATGCGGACCTGGCGTGCGGCGTCACGCGCGTAATCGTGAGCATTCGCGACGAAGCGGAGATGCGCGCGGTGTGCGACATCTTCTCTCGCCTCGGCACCGACGACATCGACGTGGAAGGCGCCGCGGCCTGACCCGCACCGTCCGCGGCTCACATCGTCGCATTACTGCGTCGTCGTCGCGGGCTTCGCCTTCTTCTTGTGCTTGAAGTGAGAGCCGCCCTGGTGCGCGCTGCCGGGTGTGGACGTGTTGTCACCGCCGACGGTCGGCCCGGCCGTTGCCGCGCCATGTGCGTTGCCGCCGCCCGAGCCGCCATTGCCGTTACCACCGCCGGACTGCGCCATTGCGGCGCCCGTCACGCCCATCGTCGCGCCCGCCAGCAGCGCGACCAGAAACCTCAATCCAGCTTTTCTCATTTCTTCCTCTTCGATCAGGTTGTTTGCCGGTCGGCGTGCACTTCGCATGCAAGATGCGTTACGCAAAATGCCGTTTGGTATCTGGCATGCTGCGTGCTCGCTCTATTAATTCCGTCGTCGCGTTCAGCAGGAAACCGTACCTATTCATGGATGTCCGCAAATCCACCCGCAAGTCGGCCGATCGCGACGATGCCGCGACTGCATCGAGAGCAGGTTTCGTGCGCGTTCGTGGCGCACGCGAGCACAACCTGAAAAACGTCGATGTGGACGTGCCGCGCGATGCGCTCGTCGTCTTCACCGGCGTGTCCGGTTCCGGCAAATCGTCCCTGGCTTTCGGCACGCTTTACGCCGAGGCGCAGCGGCGCTATTTCGAATCGGTGGCGCCGTATGCGCGGCGGCTCATCGAACAGGTTGGCGTGCCGCAGGTGGACTCGATCGAAGGCTTGCCGCCCGCGGTCGCGCTGCAGCAGCAGCGCGGGGCACCGAACGCCCGATCATCGGTGGGAAGTGTGACGACGCTGTCGAGCCTCGTGCGAATGCTGTATTCGCGCACCGGCAGCTATCCGCCCAAACAGCCGATGCTCTACGCGGAAGACTTCTCGCCGAACACGGTCCAGGGCGCGTGCCCCGTTTGTCACGGCCTTGGGCGCGTCTACGAAGTCACGGAAAAGTCGATGGTGCCCGACGACTCGCTCACGATCCGCGAGCGCGCCGTCGCAGCCTGGCCGCCCGCGTGGCACGGCCAGAATCTGCGGGACATTCTCGTCACGCTCGGCTACGACGTCGATACACCGTGGCGCGACTTGCCGAAGAGCGACCGCGACTGGATTCTCTTCACAGAAGAGCAGCCGACCGTCCCGGTGTATGCCGGCCTCACGCCGAAAGAAACGCAAGCCGCATTGAAGCGCGGCGCCGAGCCGAGCTATCAGGGCACCTTCACCGGCGCGCGCCGCTACGTGCTGCATACCTTCGCGCATACGCAAAGCGCGCTCATGAAAAAGCGCGTGTCGCGCTTCATGATCGGCAGCGATTGCCACGCATGCCACGGGAAGCGGCTCAAGAAGGAAGCGCTGTCCGTGACGTTCGCGGGGCTCGACATCGCCGAGTTCGCGCGTCTTCCAATGAGCCGTCTCGCCGATCTGCTTGCGCCCATCGCACGCGGAGAGTGGCCTTCTCACGACGAAGCGCCGGGTCTCGCGCTCGCAAAAAAAGACCGCATCGCGGCAACGGCCAAGCGCGTGGCCGCCGGCGGGTCGGCACACAAGGCCGCGACCGACGTGCGCCGCACGGCCAATCTCTCCGACGAGAAGCGCGCCGCCGCCGAACGCATCGCGGCCGACTTGCTGGAGCGGCTCGCCACGCTGATCGATCTCGGGCTGGGCTACCTGTCGCTCGATCGCGCGACGCCGACGCTTTCCTCCGGCGAGCTGCAACGCCTGCGGCTCGCGACACAACTCGCATCGCAACTCTTCGGCGTCGTGTACGTGCTCGACGAGCCGTCCGCGGGCCTGCATCCCGCCGACAACGAAGCGCTCTTCGCCGCGTTGCAGCGTCTCAAGGCCGCGGGCAATTCGCTCTTCGTCATCGAGCACGATCTGAATACGATGCGGCGCGCGGACTGGCTCGTCGATGTCGGTCCGGCTGCGGGCGAACAAGGCGGACATGTGCTCTATAGCGGACCGCCGGAAGGCCTTGCATCGATCGAGGCATCGCAGACGCGCAAGCATCTCTTCGCGCCGGAACAGACCATCGAACGCATTGCGCGCGAGCCGCGCGGATGGCTGCGGCTCGAGGGCGTCACGCGCAATAACCTGCATGGCATCGACGCCGCGTTCCCGCTCGGCGCCTTCACGACCGTCACCGGTATTTCAGGTTCCGGCAAGTCGAGCCTCGTGAGTCAGGCGCTGCCGGAGCTCATCGCTCAGCGGCTCGGACGCGCACTCGACGACGCGGACGAAGACGAACAGGATCCGCTCTTCGCGCCAGCAGACGCATCGGCTGGCGGACGCATCGCCGAAGGTATGGAGACGATCCGCCGCCTCGTGCGCGTCGATCAGAAACCGATCGGCCGCACGCCGCGCTCGAACCTCGCGACTTACACGGGCCTCTTCGACTACGTGCGCAAGCTGTTCGCGGATACGCCCGCCGCGCGCAAGCGCCGCTATGGCGCGGGGCGCTTCTCGTTCAACGTCGCGCAGGGACGCTGCCCGACATGCGAAGGCGAAGGCTTCGTCAGCGTCGAACTGCTATTTTTGCCGAGCGTCTACACCTCTTGCGCCACGTGCCACGGCTCGCGTTACAACCCGCAGACGCTGGAGATCACTTGGCGCGACAAGAACATCGCGGACGTGCTCGGCATGACTGTCGATACCGCATGCGAGTTCTTCGCCGATGAACCGAACGTAATGCGCGCACTCGCCGTGCTGCGCGACATCGGCCTCGGTTATCTGCGGCTCGGGCAACCCGCGACGGAGCTTTCGGGCGGCGAAGCGCAGCGCATCAAGCTCGCGACCGAATTGCAGCGCGCGCATCGCGGCGACACGCTCTATATCCTCGATGAACCGACGACAGGCCTGCACCCCACCGATGTCGACCGGCTGATGGCGCAACTGCAAGGACTCGTCGATGCGGGCAACACGGTCGTCGTCGTGGAGCACGACATGCGCGTTGCCGCGCTCTCCGACTGGGTCATCGATATCGGTCCCGGCGCAGGCGAAGATGGCGGCCGCGTCGTCGTGACAGGCACGCCGCAACGCATCGCGAAGCATGCCGCGAGCCGCACGGCGCCTTATCTGGCGGAGGCGCTGGGCTCAGGACAGCGCACGCCCTGAAGGCACGCCTTTGCGATACGCCTCGTCGAACGCGGCTTCGAGTCCGGCGTGCGCCCCGCGCAAACCATCGACGACGCGCCTTGCCCACTCGAAGTATTCCCGCTTTCTTTCCTCGCCCCAGTTCGACGGCGGCATGGCGATAATGTCGCGCAAATTGCAGATCTTGTCCGCGAGCTTCACGAGTTGCGCGCCATGACTGATATGCGCCGCGTGTTCGATCTGCAGGCGCTTTCTTTCGGCCTTCGGCAAGGACTTGTCGTCCGTCACTTCAGCGACGATGTCCGCGACTCCCGCGCCGAACCATCGCACGAGCTCGTCGTGCGACGTGGCCGTATCCTCGATCGTGTCGTGCAAAACGGCCGCAAGCAGCACGCGCTCGTCGTCTATGCCGCCTTCGTTGGCGAGCACGTTCGCAAGCGCGATCGGATGATTGATATACGGCGACGCCTCCGCGTCCTTGCGGCGCTGATTGCGATGTTTGTCCGCGGCGAACGCGATGGCCCGGATCAGTTGATTCACTGGATGGTCTCCCTGCGGCGAATAACGAAAGTATATTCGCCGCGCAAGCGCCGCCGGTCTCAATACAGGCCGAGCCATCGCCACACATAAAAACGTGCGATGCCGACCAGCTCATGCAATGCGCTGTTCGAATCGAACCATCCTCGGCGATGCGGCAGCCACCATGTCAACGAAGGACGGATGTAGGCAACCGCGGGCTGCGGATGCAGTTCGAACGCATCGAACGCGAGCATTGCACGACGCATATGCAGCGACGACGTGATCAGCACCGACGTGTCGTATTGCCGCGAACGCAATATTTTTTCGGTGTTGCGCGCGTTCTCGTATGTGTCGAGGCTCTCGTCTTCGAGGATCAGATCCTTGCGCGCTACGCCAGCGTCGAGAAGCAGGCTGCCGTACAACTGCGCTTCGCTTTGCTCGTGATGCTGCGGATTGCCTCCGCTCACGATCACGAAGCACGCCTTTTCCATCTCGATGCAGCGCTTGTAGAGCGAAGCCGCGAGATCGATGCGCGTCATCGCATCGCCCTTGGGCACCAGACGTCCATGGCGATCGTACGACGTCCCGCCACCGAGCACGACGATCGCCATGCGTGAGCCGAAGCTCGGGTCCTTCATCGAGGCATACGTGTCGTTCGCAAGACGCACGAGCGGCCCGGGCAGACAACTGCCGAGCAACCAGAAGGCCGCGCCCGCCGCGAGCAGGATCGTGCCGCGCCGTTTCTTCCAAACGACGAACAGCGCAATGAATATCAATAGCAAAGAGACCAGTATCAATTAGCTTACCCCGATGGTTGTTTTTCAAAAGCCTTTCGAGTGCGGATACTTTTTACAAGGACTTATGGAAACAGGTGCAGGAGTTACCTACCCCCTCGCAGCAATGGCGTCAGTTTGAATGATCGCAACGGATCGAGACATGCTCGATATCGCACATAACAACGATCTGTCATCGAGGCCGACCGTGCGGCATCGCACGGACGCACTGGCCCGCAAATTCGTTAAATACGATCAAACAAAATTCACAAGAAGACAGCGCGTGCGAGGACGCTCGTGGAATGGTCTTCACGAGACAACACAACACCGCTGCCGATTCGCCCCGGAGCTAGCGACACCCGATAACAACTCATCGTCGCGATCCGGTATTACTGCACCGCTGGCCGGGTACAAGGGAAAACACAGACAATGAAAACTGAATTGCGCCGCATCCTCGCCGAGTCCGCTCGTCTCGACGTGCCCATCGACACGCTTGCCGACGGCGACGATCTCTACGCCGCCGGTCTCTCCTCGCTCGCCACGGTTCACGTGATGCTTGCGATCGAAGACGAATTCGGCATCGAGATTCCCGATCACATGCTCACGCGCCGGCTCTTTTCGAGCGTCGATTCGCTCGCATCGGCCGTCAACGAACTGCGCCGTTCGCAGGCGGCAGCATGAACGCGCCCGCTCAAGAGCTTGAAATGGCCGAGCTCGCGCAGAGTGCGACAGCGCGCTGCGAAAGCGAGTTGATCGAGGCCGCGAAGCGGGTGGCCGCCGTCGCGGCAAAGCACGCCGATGCGGTCGATCGCGAAGCGCGCTTTCCCGCCGAAGCGGTCGCGGCGATGCGCGAGGAGCGCCTCTTCTCCGCGATGATCCCGACGATGCATGGCGGCGACGGCCTGTCGCTCACCGGCGTCGCGCGCTTGTGCGAGGCCCTGGCGCAAGGCTGCGCATCCTCCGCGATGATCTACGCGATGCATCAGAGTCAGGTCGTATGCATCGTCGATCATGGCGCAAACGTGCCCTGGCAGCGCGACTTCCTTGCGCGCATGGTCAACGAGCAGTTGCTGCTCGCATCGGCGACCTCGGAAGAGAACATCGGCGGCAACATGCGTACGAGCGCATGCGCGGTCGATCTCGTCGACAATGCGTTTCGCATCGAGAAGCTCGCACCGACGATCTCTTACGGCAAGTATGCCGATTGCATTCTGGTGACGGCCCGCCGCCATCCCGATGCGCCGCCCTCCGACCAGGTGCTGATCGTGGCGCCGCGCGATACGTTCACGCTCGAGCAGCGCGGCACGTGGGACACGCTCGGCATGCGCGGAACCTGCAGCGAAGGACATCGTCTCGTCGCGAGCGGCTTCGCGGAACAGATCCTGCCTGCGCCGTTCTCGCGAATCGCCGACGAAAGCATGCTGCCCGTATCGCACACCTTGTGGTCGTCGGTATGGTGCGGCATCGCAAGCGACGCGGCGAATCGCGCACATCAGTTCTTCCGCAATCAGGCTCGCGGCAAGCCCGCATTGCCGCCTTCGGCCGCGCGGCTTTCACAAGTGCTCACGCTCATCAAGATGATGCAGGCGCGTCTGCGCGAATCGCTCGCCAATGTCGAAGCGGCTCAGGCCGATCGCACCGCGCGCAAGGCGAGCCAGAGCAATGACGACGACGCGCCGCTCACGGCGTCGATCGGCATCAATGCGGACCTGAACATGCTCAAGCTGGCGATTTCGCAATCGGCTGTGCATGTCGTGCAGGAAACACTGATGATCTGCGGCATGGCGGGCTACAAGAACGACACGCCGTTCAGCGTGGGGCGCCATCTGCGCGATCTGCATTCGGCGCCGCTCATGATCAGCAACGATCGCATCGAATTGAACACGGCGAATCTGCTGCTTGCGCAGCGCGCCGCAACGGGGACCCTTTGACGATATGAACATGCCGACGGAACAGGCCGCCATGATGCAGGCCGAAGCACAAGCACAATCACAAGAGACTCAGGCACCGTACGACAAATCGGACTTGACCTTGCGCGATCGCCTGATCGAAGCGGGCATTCTGCTCGATACGGGCGAAGATGGTCTTTACGGCCGCAGCGAAGTATTCGAGGACGTCGTCGAGCGCCTCAATCAGGCGATCACGATGCTCGGCGCGGATCAGCACGCGGAAGTGCTGCGTTTTCCGCCCGCGATGCGCCGCCGCGATTTCGAGGACAGCGAGTATCTGAAGAGCTTCCCGAATCTCGCGGGCACGATTCACTCGTTCCAGGGCAACGACCGCGGGCATCATCGCCTGCTCGAAGCGCTCGACAAGATCGTGCATATCGGCGAGGAAGAAGAACGCTCCGATGAATGGATGGATCAGCAGAAGCCCACGCGCCTCGTGCTCACGCCGGCCGCATGCTATCCGATCTATCCGCTCGTCGCGAAGCGCGGCAAGCTCGCTGAAGACGGCGCGACCTTCGATGCGTTCTCGTACTGCTTCCGTCACGAGCCGTCCATCGATCCCGGCCGCATGCAGATGTTCCGCATGCGCGAGTACATTCGCGTCGGCAGCCCCGAACAGGTGATGGCATTCCGTCAGAAGTGGATCGAGCGCGGTTCGCTGCTCGTGAATCTGCTCGCACTGCCGTTCGAAATCGACCTCGCCAACGACCCGTTCTTCGGGCGCGGCGGCATGATCGTCGCGGATAGCCAGCGCGCGCAGCAACTGAAGTTCGAATTGCTCGTGCCCGTCGCGACACCCGACCGCCCGACCGCGTGCCTGTCGTTCAACTATCACCAGGACCATTTCGGCGAGCTCTGGCACATCAGCCAGGCGGACGATCAGGTCGCGCATACCGCATGCGTCGGTTTCGGCATGGAGCGCACGACGCTCGCGCTCTTCCGTCACCACGGACTCGATGTCAAGGCGTGGCCCGAGAAAGTGCGTCAACTGCTGTGGGGCGACAAGGGGCCGCTCATCGAAGAAGGCCTCGCGAATCTGGGAAGCCAGACATGAACGCACGCTCGCCGGCAGAAGCCGTGATCGACACGTCCACGTCCGCGAACGGCGAGTACCGTCAACACGCGCTGCATCGTGAAGAGCGCGTATGGCTGGAGACGAACTGTTATGTCGACTTGTGGATCGAGCTGCTGCATCACTACGGCTGCGATCCGCATGCGGCGCTCAGCTTCACGGTGACGCAGGCGTTCGAGGGCGATCAGTTCACGTTCCCGAAGTTCTCGCTCGACGATATCTCGCGGCTCTACGGCCTGCAGGCCCAGGAGCTCGCGATCTACGACACGCTGGAAGCGCACGTGCGCGAGCAGACGCGGCGCGGGCACATGGTCGTGGTGGAGATGGACTCGTACTATCTGCCCGATACGCGCGCGACCGCGTATCGGCAGACGCATACGAAGACGACTATCGCCATCGATGCAATCGACACCGACGCGAAGCGCATCACGTACTTCCATAACGCGGGTTATTTCGCGTTGTCGGGCGAGGACTACGATGGCGTGTTCCGGCTCATGCCCGGCCTCGCAAGCGATGTGCACGCGCTCTTTCCGTACGTCGAGTTCGTGAAGCGCGCGCGTGCGCCGCTCGAAGGCGATGCGATGGTGCAACGCTCGGTCGAGCTGCTCGCCTTGCGGCTCGCGGATCGTCCCGCGACGAATCCGGTCGCGCAATGGCGTGCCGCATTCCCCGAGCACTTGCGCGCGTTGCTCGAACGTGATCCCGCGTACTATCACCTCTACACGTTCAACGTGATGCGTCAGCTCGGCTCGAACTTCGAGTTGCTGTCGAAGTATCTCGGCTGGCTGAACCGGCACGGCGTGAAAGTGTCGTGCGACATCCAGACGAGCGCGCAGGCGATTGCCAGCGAAGCGATGGTCATGCAGTTCCGTCTCGCGCGCGCCCGCATGCGCTCGCGCATCGACCCTTGCGAAGATTGCCTCGATTCGATGCAGGCTTCGTACGACAAGGTCATCGAGCCGCTCGCCGCGCGCTTTCTCTGAACGCCAAAGCCGCGCACATCGCGCGGCTTTGGCGTCGTTCTCCGAATCCCGTCAACGAGGTAGGCACATGCACGTCCTGTCCGCGCACGCGCCGCGGCGTCTCTCCGAAGGCTGGCAATGCGTGAGCACGCCTGCGGGTGCGTGCGCGACGCCCGCATCGCTCGATGCGCTCACCACGCAGTGGATCGAAGCGCCCGTACCTGGCACGATCGCGTCCGCCCTGCGCGCGAGCGGCGCCAGCGATGAAGCGCTTGCGCAGCCGTTCGCGTATTCGGATCACTGGTATCGCGTGACCTTGCGCGGGCACGGCAAGCGGCGCCTGCGCTTCAACGGGCTTGCGACCTTCGCCGAGATATGGCTCGATGGTCGCAAGCTGCTCGAATCGGATTCGATGTTCGTCGCGCATGATCTCGATGTCGATCTCGATGGCGAGCACACGCTTCATCTGTGCTTTCGCTCGATCGCGCCCGCGCTGGCCGCAAAACGAGGACGCGCGCGCTGGCGTCCGAAGCTCGCGCAACCCGCCACGTTGCGCAATGTGCGCACGACGCTCTTCGGGCATATGTCCGGCTGGTGCCCGGCCATTCAACCGGCGGGACCGTGGCGGGCGATCGAACTGATCGGCGAGTCGCGTGCGTGCATAGACAACGTGGACATGCGCACGCGTGTCGATGAAAGCACTGGCATTCTCGATGTCACGGTGCGCTACTTTCATGCGCAGGAACAAGCACCGGTTCATATCGAATGCGGCGAAGCGCAAGCCATGATGCAATGGCAGGACCCGTACACGGTCACGGGCCGCGTGCGCGTGCCGGACGTGCGCTTGTGGTATCCGCATACGCACGGCGAGCCGGCGCGCTATGCCGTGAAGCTCGGCGAAATCGAGCTCGGCGAAGTCGGCTTTCGCACCATCGAAGTCGATCGCGGCGTGGACGACAAGGGCTTTCAGCTCGTCGTGAACGGCGTGCCCGTGTTCGCGCGCGGTGCGTGCTGGACATCGGCGGATATCGTCGCGCTCGATGCGTCGCGCGAGAAGCTGGATCACATCTTCGGGTTGATGCGCGACGCGGGACTCAACATCGTTCGCGTGAGCGGCATCACGCTCTACGAATCCGACACGTTCTACGAACTCGCCGACAAGCACGGCGTGCTCGTGTGGCAGGACTTCGCGTTCGCGAACTTCGACTATCCCGACGACGAAGCCTTTCGCGCCAGCGTGCAACGCGAAGCCGAACAGTTCTTGACCCGCACGCGCCGCTTCGCTTCGCTCGCGGTGTTGTGCGGGGGAAGCGAAGTGCATCAGCAGGCGGCGATGCTCGGCCTTCCGTTCGAGGCGTATCAGCAACGCCTCTTCAATGAGCTCTTGCCGAATGCAGTTGCGATGCAACGGCCCGATGTTGCGTATGTCGTGAACTCGCCGAGCGCTGCGCCCGGCGATACCGTGTCGATGCCGTTCGGCACGCACGGCGGCATCACGCATTACTACGGCGTGCCCGCGTATCAGCGTTCTTTCGATGACGTGCGCCGCTCGCAGGTGCGTTTCGCGTCGGAATGCCTCGCGTTCGCCAACGTGCCCGACGATGTCGCGCTGCGCGCCATGCCGAACCCGCGCGCCCATGAGCCGCGCTGGAAAACAGGCGTGCCGCGCGACCCCGGCTCGGCATGGGACTTCGACGACGTGCGCGAGTACTATATGCAAACGCTTTATCGCATGGACGTGCCGCGTTTGCGCTATGAAAACCCCGAGCGCTATCTGGAGCTATCGCGCGCCGTCGTCGCCGATGTGATCGGTGCGGTGTTCTCGGAGTGGCGTCGCGAAGGATCGACCTGTGCGGGCGGCATCGTATGGAATCTGCTCGACGTGCGCCCGGGTGCGGGCTGGGGCGTCATCGACGTGCTCGGTGCGCCGAAGAGTGCGTTGCACGGACTCGCGCGCGTGCTGCGACCGGTGCAGGCGCTGATTATCGATGAAGGACTCGACGGCCTCGACGTGCATCTCGTCAACGAGACCGCGCGCGAGATTCGTGCGCGCGTCGAACTGACTTGCCTGCGTGAAGGCGCGGTCAAGGTCGCGGGCGGTTCATGCGATGTCGTGTTGCAGGCGCGCAGCGTGCAGCGCGTGTCGTCGAATGCGCTGATCGGTGCGTTCTTCGACATCACATATGCATACCGCTTCGGCCCGCGTGCACACGACGCAACGCATGTCGTCTTGCGTGATGCCGATACGGGCGATGTGATGTCGGAAGCGTTCCATTTCCCCGATCCGTCGATTGGCGAGCGCCGCGATATCGGCTTGAATGCGACTGTCGAAAAAGACGACGAGGGCTTTTGTCTCGTCGTCGAAACGGCGCAGCTTGCGCGCTGGGTGCACGTGGTCGATCCGAACTACTTCGCGCGCATCGACTGGTTCCACCTCGCGCCAGGCAGCACGCGGCGCGTTCCGCTCATTGCGCGGCACGCGAACGTGAGCGCCGCGCCCGAGGGCGATGTATGCGCGATCAATGCGATACGGAGCGCCGCCTATCGCGCCGTCTATCGCGCCGTCTAACGCCCGAATGCGTCCGTTTCAACGCGCCGTCCGTTGAGAAACGCATCGGCCACGAGACGCAGCGGGCGCACGTCGACATCGCTCGTCTTCGTTTCGATGAGCGCGTGAAAGTGCTCGTATAGCGCGGGATATTCGCGCTCGCGTCCGATGTCGATGTCCTTGCCCGCGATGGACAAGCGCTTGCCGCCCTCGCGCATCGACAGACGGCCCGCGTCCGTTTCCACGTCGATATCCCATTCCTCGACCGGCCCGTGACGCCAGTCGAACACAGCGCGCACCGGCGCGCCGTTCGTTGCGATGCAATCGAGTTGCGCCGCGATCGGCGTGGACGTATCGCTCGGCATGGTCAGCGTGGCTCCGCGCAACGCGACTTCATGCGGCAAGATGCGCGTGACGATCGACAGCGCGTTGATGCCCGGATCGAACACGCCGAGCCCGCCCGGTTCCCAGATCCATTGCTGTCCCGGATGCCAGCGGCGCACGTCTTCCTTCCAGCGCACTTCGACAGAACGAATCGCGCCTGCGTTCTTCGCAAGCCACTCGCGCGACGGTTCTACGGCGCTCGCCGCGCGCGAGTGCCACGATGCGAACAGCGTGCAGCCATGCGCCCGCGCGACCTCGTCCAGGGCCGCGACTTCGCTCACGCTCGCGCCCGGCGGCTTTTCCAGCATCACGTGCTTGCCCGCTTCGAGCGCGGCCAGCGCCTGCGCGTAGCGAACTTGCGGCGGCGCGCAAAGCGACACGGCATCGATTGCGGGCTCGGCGGCGAGCAGCGCGTCGATATCCGGATAGTTGCGCACGCCATCGACGCTCGCATTGCGGCTCGCGCACGCGACGAGTTCGAATCCTGGCTGCGCCGCGATCGCGGGCAAGTGCTGATCCCGCGCGATCTTGCCGATGCCCACGACGGCGAGCTTATAAACGCCTTTCATGCGATGTCTCCTTTCGCTCCGAGTGTGTTCGAGCGTAAAGATACCCTATCGCATCCATCACGCTGACACAGCCATCTCCACCCGCGCGCGATATCGTTCGATCAAACGCTCGCGCTTCTTCGCGACCGCCGCCATGTTGCGCTCCTTCACATGGCCAAAGCCGCGGATTTCATCAGGCAGCTTCGCGAGTTGCAGCGCCGTGTCGAAGCGGTCTTCATCGAGCGTCGAACAGAATTCGTCGACGAGCGCGAGATAATCCGCGATCATCCGGCGCTCCGTGCGGCGCTCGGCCGTCTTGCCGAATACATCGAGCGACGTGCCGCGCAAGCGTTTCATCTTCGCGAGGACGCGGAATGCGGGCAGCATCCACGCGCCGAAGGTCTGCTTCACGAGATGACCGTGTTCGTCACGCTTTGCGAACAGCGGCGGCGCGAGATGGAACATCAGCTTGTAATCGCGGCCCGGTTCGCCTTCGAACTGCTCGCGCAACTTGTCGAGATACGCGGGATCGGCATAAAGACGCGCGACTTCGTACTCGTCCTTATAGGCCATGAGCTTCGCGAGATTCACCGCGACCGCGCGCGTGAGCGGCAGCTTCGCGTTCAACGCCTTTTCCTTCTCGCGGAGGCGCTCGACCACCGTGCGATACGAGCGCGCATACGCTTCGCTTTGATACGCCGTCAGCAAAGCCTCACGCGTCGCGATCACGTTGTCGAGCGACTCGGGCATCTTCATGACGATCGCATGCTGCGCGGTTTTGAGCAAATCGCCCGCGCCATGTTGCGCGACGTATCGGCCCCAGTCGAATGCGAGCCAGTTCTTCTCGACCGCAACGCCATTCAGTTCGATTGCGCGCTTGAGGCTTTCGAGTTCGAGCGGCAACCAGCCCTTCTGCCATGCGAAGCCGAGCAAGAGCGGATTCGAATAAATGGTATCGCCGAGCAGCTTCAGCGCGAGCGCGTTGGCATCGACGAATGCGCAGCCCGCGCCGATGCTGTCCGATAGCGCCTGCTCCGTTTGCGCGGCGGGAAACGTCCATTGCGCATCGGTGACGAAGGCGGCGGTCGGCGTCGCGCCGCTGTTGATGGCGGCCTGCGTGATGCCATGCCGCGTGCGCGAGAGCACATCGTTCGATGCCGACACGATCGCATCGCAACCGATCACGAGCCGCGCCTCGCCCGTCGCGATGCGCGTCGCATGCAGCGCCTGCGGCTCCGGTGCGATCTGTACGTGGCTCAGCACCGCGCCACCCTTCTGCGCGAGACCGGCCATGTCGAGCACCGTGACGCCCTTGCGCTCGATATGCGCCGCCATGCCGATCAATCCGCCGATCGTCACGACACCCGTTCCGCCGACGCCGGTCACGAGAATGCCGTAAGGCTTCGACAATGCGGGCAATGCCGGCAACGGCAAGGCATCGAAATCGGGCTGCGCGCCCCCGGCCGCTTTCGGCTTGCGAACCTGTGCGCCTTCGGCCGTGACGAAGCTCGGGCAAAAGCCCTTCACGCACGAAAAATCCTTGTTGCACGACGACTGATTGATCTTGCGCTTGGTGCCGAGCGGCGTGTCCATCGGTTCGACGGACAGGCAATTCGATTGCACCGAGCAGTCGCCGCAGCCTTCGCACACGGCGTCGTTGATGAACGCGCGGCGTGCGGGGTCAGGATACGTGCCGCGCTTGCGGCGACGGCGCTTTTCCGTCGCACATGTCTGGTCGTAGATCAAAATGGTCGTGCCTTGCGTATCGCGCAACTCGCGCTGAATGCGATCGAGTTCATCACGATGATGCACGCTCACGCCTTCAGGCAATGCGACTTTCGCATCGTATTTCTGCGGCTCGTCCGTCACGATGACGATGCGCTTCGCGCCTTCCGCGAAGACCTGATGCGCGATCTGCGGCACCGTCAATACGCCGTCGACGGGCTGTCCGCCGGTCATCGCGACCGCGTCGTTATAAAGAATCTTATAGGTGATGTTCGCATTCGCAGCGATCGCCGCGCGCACCGCGAGCAAGCCCGAATGGAAATACGTGCCGTCGCCGAGATTGACGAACACATGCTTGTCGCCCGAGAAATGCATCTGACCGATCCATGCGACGCCCTCGCCGCCCATCTGGCTGAAGGTCTCGGTCTTGCGATCCATCCACATCGACATGTAGTGGCAGCCGATGCCGGCGAGCGCGCGCGAACCCTCGGGCACGCGCGTCGACGTGTTATGCGGACAGCCCGAGCAGAACCACGGCTTTCGTTCGACCTCGACGCGCGGCTTGATCGCCTCGCGCTCTTTTGCTTCGATGGTCTCGACGCGCGCGAGCATGCGCGCGCGCACATCGGCGGGAAGATCGGCGCGCGCAAGACGCCGCGCGATGGCCTTCGCGATCAGCGCGGGCGATAGCTCGTAGTGCGCGGGCAACAGCCAGTCGCCGCGCGGCACGGACCATTCGCCGCCTTCGTTGTCGCGCTCATCGAACTTGCCGTAGATGCGGGGACGCACATCCTCGCGCCAGTTATATAGCTCTTCTTTCAGCGCATATTCCAGGATCTGCCGCTTCTCTTCGACGACGAGAATCTCTTCGAGACCGGTTGCGAATGCGCGTGCGTCCTGCGCATCGAGCGGCCACACGCAGCCCACTTTCAGCACTCGAAGGCCGATCTGCGCGCAGGTTACATCGTCGAGGCCGAGGTCGACGAGCGCCTGACGCACGTCGAGATAGGCCTTGCCCGCGGTGATGATGCCGAAGCGCGGCTTGTCTGAATCGATTACTACGCGATTGAGCTTATTGGCGCGCACATACGCCAGGGCCGCGTACCACTTCTCGTCGAGCAGACGCGCTTCCTGCGCGAGCGGCGAATCGGGCCAGCGGATGTTGAGGCCGCCATCGGGCATTGCGTAGTCGGTCGGCGTGACGATCTCCACGCGGTCCGGATCGAGATCGATCGATGCGGTGGATTCGACCACATCGGTCACGCATTTCATCGCGACCCATAGACCCGAGTAACGGCTCATCGCCCAGCCGTGCAGACCGTAGTCGAGATATTCCTGCACGTTCGACGGATACAGCACCGGAATGCCCGCCGCAATGAACGCATGATCCGATTGATGCGCGACCGACGACGACTTGGCCGCGTGATCGTCGCCCGCGAGCACGAGCACGCCGCCGTGCCTGTCGGTGCCCGCGGAATTCGCGTGCTTGAAGACATCGCCCGTGCGGTCCACGCCCGGGCCCTTGCCGTACCACATGCCGAACACGCCGTCGCGCGTCGCGCCGGGCCACAGGTTGATCTGCTGCGTGCCCCAGATCGAGGTCGCCGCGAGATCCTCGTTCACGCCCGGCTGGAACACGATGTCGTTGTCTTTCAGATGCTGCTTCGCCTTCCACAGCGACTGATCGAGCGCGCCGAGCGGCGAGCCGCGATAGCCTGAAACGAAGCCCGCCGTATTCAGCCCGGCCTTGCGATCGCGCGCCTTTTGCAGCATCGGCAGACGCACGAGCGCCTGTGTGCCGCTGATATAGACGCGGCCTTTCTCCAGCGTGTATTTGTCGTCGAGGGAAATGGTTGCGGCTTCCAGCGCGGCGCGGTCGGGTGCATTCATCGGGGCTCGTCTCCGGGTTCGGGAATTTTGTTTTTTGCCGAGTATAGGAAGCCGATTCGACATCGTAAAATCACGAATAAACAACTCTGGTATCTGAAAATCAGATGGCCTTCGACCTCACGCTCCGGCAATTGCGCTACTTCGTGGCCGCCGCACAAACCGGCCAGTTCTCGATGGCGGCGGCGAACGAGCATGTATCGCAATCGGCGATCACCAATGCGGTGCTCGCGCTCGAGAGCGCGTTGGGCACGAAGCTCTTCGAGCGCCTGCCGCAAGGCGTGGCGCTGACGCCCGATGGTCAGGACTTTCATAATCACGCGCGCCGCGTGCTCGATGCCGCCCGCGACGCCATGCACATGCCGCCGTTCCGTGCGCACGACATGCGCGGCGTCGCGCGCATCGCGGCGTCGTACACGGTGCTCGGGTATTTTTTGCCGGAGTTGCTCGCGCGCTTCCGTGCGACGTATCCGTTCATCGATTTCGATCTGCGCGACATGGAACGGCCGCAGATCGAAGAAGCGGTGGCGAATGGCGATGTCGATATCGGCGTCGTGCTGCTATCGAATCTGCAGCGACCGGACCGCTTCGACAGTCAGGTGCTGATGCGCTCGCGCAGGCAGTTGTGGGTCGCGCCGATGCATCCGCTCGCGCAGCAGCAGGCGGTGTCGCTGAAGGACATCGCCGAGCATCCTTACATTCTCATCACCGTCGATGAAGGCGAGCAATCGACGATGCGTTATTGGCACAAGAAGCGCCTCGAACCGAATATCGCGTTTCGCACGAGTTCGATGGAGGCGTTGCGCGGACTGGTGGCACACGGCTTCGGCGTCACCGTGCTGTCGGACATGGTGTTTCGGCCGTGGTCCCTCGAAGGCAAACGTATCGAGGCGCGGCCCGTGAACGATGCCATTCCTCATATGGAAGCGGGCATGATCTGGCGCAAGGGCGCGACCTTGAGCGCGCCGTCGACGGCCGTGCAGCAGTTCCTGATACACGCGTGCGGGGCCTGACGCACGCGCGATGCGCTCGATTATTGCGCGCCGGCCAGCGACGTGATGATTGCATACGCGGCCTTCACGCGATCCTCGTTCGGTATGTTCCGGTTCGCCAGCATCACGATGCCGATACGCTCCTTCGGCACGAACGCGATATATGTGCCGAAGCCGTTGGTCGAGCCGGTCTTGTTGATCCATACATCATCGCGCGGGGCTTGCGGCGGATCGATCCGCGTGACGGGCGTCGCGTTCAGGATCATCGCCGATGCGTTCCCGTCTAGCAGCGACTGCAATGCGGCCGGATACGGATACTGCTCCCAGATAAGATCCTGCGTCATCGGGCCGGCCTGGAAATAGCCCGTGTGCGTCGCATCGACGGCACGCTGAAATGCAGGGTCGATGCGGACCATCTTCATGTTGATCTGCAAGAAGCGCGTCATGTCGGCGGCCGTCGATCTCACGCCGTAGGCCTCGGACGACAGCACGCCGCCTTTCATGCGGATCGGCGTCTCGTCCTTCGCATAGCCTTGCGCATAGTCGCGCTGCTTCGACGCGGGCACGTCGATATAGCTGTGCTTCAGGCCGAGCGCTGGAAACAGGCGCGTTTGCATCAGCGTATCGAAGTTTTCGTTCATGCTCTTCGCCGCGATCAGCCCGAGCGTGCCGATGCCCGGATTCGCATAGGTGCGGATCGTGCCGGGCGGCCCGGCGGGACGCCACGTCCTGAAGTACTGCATGAGTTGGGCGTCGTTGTGAACCTCGTCGGGCACTTGCAGCGGCAGACCGCCCGGCGTGTGCGTGCCGAGATTCAATAGCGTTACCTTGCCGAACGCCGTGCCGTCGAGCGACGGAAGGTGCCTGCTCACCGCATCGTTCAGGGAAAGATCGCCTTCGATCTGCGCATAGGACGCGAGTGTCGCAGTAAACGTCTTGCTGACCGAGCCGAGTTCGAAAAGCGTATCGTGCGTGACCGGCTGCTTCGTCGCTTTCGACGCGACACCGTAATCGAACACATACGGCCTGCCATCCACGACGACGCCCACCGCCATGCCCGCGATGCCATGCAGTGCCATCAGCGGCCTGATCGTTCGATCGACCGTCTGCCTGATCTTCGCAGTGTCGCGATCGGCGGCGAGCGCGGCGCCGGACATCGCGCCAAAAGAAAATATGGCAGTCGCCAAGAGACTCAGCGCACGAAACTTCATCGTCTTGATCCTTCGTTCTGGTTTGCATGATTGGAACGAAGCGAAATATCCGCTCTTTTTCGTGCTTCGACAATCGAGGATAATTTGCCGCACGCAATAGAAAATCTTATGCGACCCATGCGTCCTCATCTTCCCCTGAACGCACTGCGCGCGTTCGAAGCATCCGCGCGGCATCTGAGCTTCACGCGCGCCGCGCAGGAACTGAACGTGACGCAGGCGGCCGTCAGCCAGCAAGTGCGCGCGCTCGAGGAACGGCTCGGCACACCGCTCTTCCGACGCCTGCCGCGCGGCCTGAACGTCACCGACGAAGGCCGCGCGCTCCTGCCCGTACTGAGCGATGCGTTCGGCCGCATCGAAGCCGTGCTCAAGCAGTTCGAAGGCGGCCATTTTCATGAAGTGCTGACGGTGGGCGTCGTCGGCACATTCGCGGTCGGCTGGCTGATGCCGCGGCTGAAGGCGTTTCGCGAGACGCATCCGTTCGTCGAATTGCGGCTGCTCACGCATAACAATCTCGTCGATCCGGCGTCGGAAGGACTCGACTTCGCGATTCGCTTCGGCACAGGCATCTGGCCGGCGACGTACAACACGCCGCTGCTCGATGCGCCGCTCGCCGTGCTATGCGCGCCGGATATCGCGCGCCGCCTCGGCAAGCCGTCCGATCTCGCGAACGAAGTGCTGCTGCGCTCCTATCGCGCCGACGACTGGACCGACTGGTTCCACGCCGCCGGCCTCGACGCGTGGACGATGAACGGCCCCGTCTTCGATTCGTCGCGTCTGATGGTGGAAGCCGCGGTGCAAGGCGCGGGCGTCGCGCTCGCGCCGCCGCGCATGTTCGTGCGCGAGCTGCAGGCCGGGCTGCTCGTGCAGCCGTTCGACATCGAAGTGAAGACCGGCGGCTACTGGCTCACGTGGCTCAAGTCGCGAAAGCTGTCGCACGGCATGCGGCTCTTTCTCGACTGGATCCTCGCGCAGGCCGCGCAAGCGCCTTGATGGATTTCATGGCGCCTCAACGCCGCGCGCGACGCCTGCCCGCAGCCCAGTCGTCCGCAAGCGGCACTGACGAGAACAGCAAGAGCAACGCGGCGAGCGGCACGGTCGTGGCAAAGCCGAGATGCGCGAAGCCGATCGCGCCCGCGAAGCCGCCGAGAATGAACATCGCGAAGAGCGAGCTCAGCAGCACGAGGCGCGCGTGATTCGCGCGCACATAGCTGGCATCGTGCCGCGCAATGCCGCGGTTCCAGTACAGACTCTTGCCGATTTCTATACCGATGTCGGTGACGAGACCGGTCACGTGCGTCGTCCGGATCTCGGCCTTCGAGATCTTTGTGATCATTGCATTTTGCAGGCCCATCACGAAACACAGCAGCGCGACGGTCAACGGCACGTCCCACACGCGATGCGTCTCGAGATTCGCGCCAAGAATGCCGAAAACGAGCAGGAGCGCGGCTTCGAGCAGAAGCGGCAAGGCGAACACGCTGTGCGCGCGCCGCTGTCGTCCCCAGCTGATCAGCACCGCCGAGGTCGCGGCGCCGCAGAGAAACGCGCCGACTGCGCCGATCGCTGAAAACACGAACGCCACCTGGCCGAGCACGAGGTTATCGGCGATCGAAGACACGAGCCCCGACATGTGCGACGTGTATTGCCCCACCGCGAGAAAGCCGCCCGCGTTCGCCGCACCCGCGACGAATGCGAGCGCGCAGCCCAGGCGCCGGTTGGCGGAATCGGTGCGGCTGGGCGAAGTCAGGCCCCGGAGGTAGGCGATCGGCATGGCGGCGCGGGCATAAGAACTGAGTGGAAAAGATAGCACGACAATTTGCGTGCCCGACCATCCTTTCACCGAACGCGAAGTGAAAAAAAATCATAAGTCGATAGCATGCTAACGAATAGAGTTCTCGTTATAATCCGGCCGCATGACCCATCTCGACATCCTGCGCCGCTCCGTGAGCAGCACGCTCGTGCTTGCCGCGCGACGCTGGCGCCGCACGAGTCACGGCGTGCTCGCCTCGTACGGCGTGTCGGAAGCATGCGCGGTGCCGCTGCTCACGGCCAATCGGCTCGGCGAGGCGGTGCGTCAGGTGACGCTCGCGGAGCATGTCGGCATCGAAGGGCCATCGCTCGTGCGGCTGCTCGATCAGCTTTGCGCGGCAGGCCTCGTGCGACGCGACGAAGACCCGGAAGACAAGCGCGCGAAAACCATCACGCTCACCGATGAAGGCCGCGCGGTCACCGCGCGCATGGAAGAGCGCCTCGTGACGCTGCGCGCGCGGCTGCTGAAGGGCGTGAGCCGCGAGGATCTCGAAACCACGCTGCGCGTGCTCAATGCGTTCAGCGCATCGCCGGATGCAAAACTGCTCGCCGCGCTGGAAGCGCTCGACGACGCCGCAAAGCCCGTCCGCCCAGCCGGCAGGCGCGGAGCATAGCGCCATGTCCTTTCCTTCCGCGCGCGAGTGGCTCTTTTCCGCCAAGACCTTCGCCGCCGCGATGATCGCGCTTTACATCGGCCTCGCGCTCGAACTGCCGCGTCCGTACTGGGCGATGGCGACCGTCTATATCGTGTCGAATCCGTTCGTCGGCGCGACGCGCTCGAAGGCGCTCTATCGCGCGCTCGGCACGATGATCGGCGCGGCGGGCGCGGTGCTGATCGTGCCGCCTTTCGTCGAGTCGCCGTTTCTCTTCAGTGTGATCGTCGCGTTATGGACGGGCACGCTGCTCTATCTCTCCATGTTCGACCGCAGCGCGCGCAGCTATGTCTTTCTGCTCGCGGGCTATACGCTGCCGTTGATCGCCCTGCCCGCCGTCACCAACCCGATCACGGTCTTCGATCTCGCGATCACGCGCACCGAGGAGATTCTGCTCGGCATCGTGGTGGCGAGCATCGTCGGCAGCGCGGTGCTTCCTAGCCGGCTCGCGCCGACGCTCATCGAACGAACGGACGCATGGTTTCGCGATGCCGCGTTCTATGCGTGCGAGACGCTCTCGGGACATATCGCGGGGGCATCGATTTCAGCGGCACGCCAGCGGCTCGCGGCAACGGTCAACGGCCTCGAATTCCTGCTGAGCCAGCTGACTTACGATCACACGCGGCCCGATATCATCCGACGCGCGCGCGCGTTGCAGGGCCGCATGCAAATCTTCCTGCCGCTGATTTCGTCGATGGCCGATCCGCTCATCGAACTGATCGACAAGCACGGCGCGCATCCTCGAGGTCTTGAACAACTGTTGAAGGACGTGGCCGCATGGGTCGGCTCGCCGATGCCGCGCGCGGAGCAGGATGTGGAAGACGAGCGCGAGCCCGATGCGCTGCGCGAACGCATCCAGGCGATGCGTCCCTCCGTCGAAGCGCTGGCGAGCGCCGACGGCGCACTGCTGTCGAATGCGCTGTGGCGTCTCGGTCAGGTCGTCGATGTATGGCAGGACATTCGCGCGCTGCGTGCGGCGATTCTCAACGAGACGAGCGAATGGCGTCCGCACTTCCGTCACTGGCGGCTCGGCGGCACGGCGCGCTTCTTCGATCGCGGCATGATGCTCTTTTCGACGGGCGTCGCGGTCAGCGCGATCATCGTCGCGTGCGCACTCTGGATCGAATCGGGCTGGAACGATGGCGCTGGCGCCGTGACGCTCGCCGCCGTCGCGTGCTGCTTCTTCGCCGCGCTCGACGAGCCCGCGCCGCAAGTGTTCACCTTCTTTCTCGCGACCTGCATGAGCGTCGTGTTGGCCGGCCTCTATGTGTTCGCCGTGCTGCCCCACGTGCACGACTTCCCGATGCTCGTGCTGATCTTCTCCGTGCCCTTTCTCATCATCGGCACGCTCATTCCGCGGCCGCGCTTCACGCTCGTGACGATGCTCACGGCCGTAAACACCGCGACGTTTATCAGCATTCAGAGCGCCTACGAAGCGGACTTCTTCGTGTTCATCAACAGCAATCTCGCGGGCGTCGCGGGCCTGCTCTTCGCGTTCATCTGGACGCGCATGACGCGGCCCTTCGGCGCGGAACTCGCTGCCGCGCGGCTCACGCGTTCGGCCTGGGCGGATATCGTGTTGAGCGCGTCGGCAGCGGAAGTCATTCAGGACCAGCGCGAACTCTATGCACGCATGCTCGACAGGCTGATGCAACTCTTGCCGCGTCATGCCGCAACGGACTCGCATCGTCACCCATCGATCGAAAGCTTTCGCGATTTCCGCGTCGCGTTGAATGCGCTCGATCTGCGCCGCACGCGCCGCAAGCTGCCGATCGAATTGCAGACCTCGGTCGATACCGTGCTCGATGCATTGCGTCATTACTTCGAACTCTGCATCGCGCGCCGCACGCGTCAGCCGGTGCCTGTCGAACTCATTCGCAGCATCGATGCGACGAGCGCGCAGGTCACATCCCGCGCGATCACGCAGTCGCAAGACGTGGTCGCGGAGAAATGGCTGCGGGACACGCTGCACGCGCTCGTCGGCATGCGCCTGTCGCTGCATCCACCCGCGACGCAGACGCAGCCCGGCATCGCGAACGGCGCGCCGCCGCGCGAGGAGCCGGCATGATCTTTAAATTTGCTCTTTCATCGGAACGCCACACATGATCGGCGAAATCGACATTCTCGGCGTGTTCGTGCCTGCGGTGCTCGTGCTGATGTTCATCGCCTATCTCTTGAATCTCGCGATCCGCACCGTGCTCGCGCGCGTCGGCTTCTATCGCTTCGTGTGGCACCGTTCCATTTTCGATCTCGGCATCTATGTTCTGGTGCTGGGCGTTGTCGTCATCGTTTCGCAGCGGCTCATCTCGTGAAAAAAACCTGGTTCTCCCTCGGGCAGATTCTGCTTACGCTCATCGTCGTCGCGATTGCGTGCGTCGTGTTATGGAAGCTCGTCGATTACTACATGTTCGCGCCGTGGACGCGCGACGGTCACGTGCGCGCCGACGTGATCCAGGTCGCGCCCGACGTGTCCGGCCTCATCACCGACGTGAAGGTAATCGACAATCAGCAGGTCAGAAAGGGCGATGTCCTCTTCGTGATCGATCAGGCGCGCTACACGCTCGCGCTGCGCAATGCGCAGGCTACCGCGCAGCAACGCCGCGCGACGCTCGATCAGGCGCGGCGCGAAGATGCGCGCAATCGCGCGCTCGGCAATCTCGTCGCGCGTGAAGTCGTCGAGGAAACGCATTCGCGCGTCGAGCAGGCGACCGCCGCGCTCGCCGATGCCGAAGTCGCCATCGACACGGCGCGTCTCAATCTGCAACGCACCGAGATTCTCAGTCCCGTCGACGGTTATCTCAACGATCGCGCGCCGCGCGTCGGCGAATTCGTGTCGGCGGGACGCGCGGTACTCTCGGTCGTCGACATGCATTCGTTCCGCGTCGATGGCTACTTCGAGGAAACGAAGCTCGGCGGCATCGATATCGGCCAGCCTGTCGATATCAAGGTGATGGGCGAGCCGGGCCTCCTGCGCGGACATGTGCAGAGCATCGTCGCGGCAATCGAGGATCGCGACCGTCAGCAAAGCTCGAGTCTTCTGCCGAACGTGAATCCTGCCTTTAGCTGGGTGCGTCTCGCGCAGCGCATTCCGGTGCGTGTGACGCTCGATGAGATTCCGGCGGACTTTCGCATGATCGCGGGCCGCACCGCGACGGTCTCGGTGCGCGGCATCGGTCCGAAGATCGGCAAGCGCGCGGCGTCGGAGACCTCGCCGGCTTCTGCGCCTGCGCCGACTTCGAGCGTGTCGGCCCCCGCGTCGGGCGCATCGCAATGAAAGCGGTCGCCATCGCTGTTTCGTCTGCCATCGCGCTCTTCGGCTGCACCACGGTCGGCCCGAACTACACGCTGCCCGATCACGCGGCGATCAAAGCGCCCTACGCGAACGCGGCCATCGACGGCGCGGATCGCGCGCCCGTCACGCAAGGCGAAGTGCCCGCCAAATGGTGGCGCCTCTATGACGATCCCGTCGTCGATCAACTCGTGGCCGCGGCGCTCGCGTCGAACACCGACCTGCGCGTGGCCGCCGCGAATCTCGCACGCTCGCGCGCCGAAGTCGAATTTGCGAACCGGCAAGGCGGATTCTCGGGCAAGACATCGGCGGCGTTTCAGCGCGCGCAGGAATCGGCGGAGCAATATCTGTTGACGGAGAAGATTCCTGTCGTCAATGAAGGCGCGCTCGATCTTTCCATTTCATATGAGATCGATCTCTTCGGCAAGCTGAAGCGCGGCGTCGAAGCGGCGAATGCCGACGATGAAGCCGTCGAAGCCGCGCAGGACCTCGCGCGCATCACGGTCGTCGCGGATGTCGTGCGCGCGTATGTCGAAGCGTGCTCGGCGGGCGAAGAGCTGGAGATCGCACAGAAGTCGCTCGATTTGCAGAAGCAGCGCGTGAAGCTCACGCAACGTCTGCGCGACGCGGGCCGCGGCAATCAGTCGGAAGTCACGCGCGGGCAGACTCAGGCCGATACGCTCGCCGCCGACATTCCGCGCTTCATCGCGCGCCGCCGTGTCGCGCAGTATCGGCTTGCGATGCTGCTTGCGCGCGCGCCTTCGGACTTGCCCCGAGCCGCCCTCGCCTGCAAGCGGCTGCCGAAGCTGCGCGCGCCGATTCCTGTCGGCGATGGCGCAGCGCTCCTCAGACGCCGCCCCGACGTGCGTCAGGCGGAGCGGCAGCTCGCGTCATCGACGGCGCGCATCGGTGTGGCCACCGCCGCGTTGTATCCGTCGGTGAGCCTTGGTGCGTCGGTCGGGTCGGTGGGTGTCGTGGAAGATCTTTTCGGCGCGAACACGAACCGCTGGGCGTTCGGGCCGCTCATCAGCTGGAGCTTTCCGATCAACGGTCAACGCGCGCGCGTGCATCAGGCCGAAGCGGCGACGGGCGGCGCGCTTGCACAGTTCGACGGCGTCGTGCTGAAGGCGCTGCAGGAGACGCAGAGCAGCCTCGCCACATACGCATCCGATACCACGCGCGCCGATGCATTGCGCACCGCGTATAAATCGGCGATCGAATCGGCCGATGAAACGAACCGGCTGTATCGCGCGGGCCGCGAGTCGTTCCTCAACGACCTCGACGCGACGCGTACATTGACCGGCGTCGCGGCGCAGGTCGCGGCCGCCGAAGGCCAGGTCGCGATCGATCAGGTGAACCTCTTCCGCGCGCTCGGCGGCGGCTGGGAAACCGACGAAGCAGTCGCGAAGAACTCGAAGCAAAAATGAGGCGATCGTGCGTGCGAGCGAATATCGATTCATTACCGTCTGGAGGATCGCGGCGCCGCTTCAATCCGTGTGGGACGCGATCCACGATCCGTCGGCGTGGCCGCATTGGTGGGCGTGCGTCGAACGTGTGATCGAAGTGGAAACGGGCGCGCGCGATGGCGTCGGCGCGTTGCATCGTTATACATGGAAAGGACGTTTGCCGTATCGCGTGCGCTTCGACATGCGTGTTACGCGCGTCGAGCCGCTGATGTCGCTCGAAGGGGAAGCGAGTGGCGATGTCGAAGGCTCGGGGTGCTGGCACTTTTCATCGCAGAATGACGTGACGATCGTGCGATACGAATGGCGCGTGCGCACCGGACGCGGATGGATGAAGCTGCTTGCGCCGATCGCGCGGCCGCTCTTCAAATGGAAGCACGACTACGTGATGCAGCGCGGCGCCGAAGCGCTTGCAAGGCGGCTCGATGCGCGGCTCGTGGGCGTGGAGCATCGTGAAGCGCAGAGGTGAGGCGGGCTTGGCACCGGATCACCCCCGCACCGCAATCATGTCCTCGTCGCGGATATTCCACGTATTGATCCTCATCCGTTTTAGCCTTATCCCGCCGGCCTTAACGATTACACGGCAAGCGCCGCGCAATCACGCCGCGCCGCGACGATGCGCCCGCCATTGCGCACAGAAACCTCGTGAGGTCCGCGGCGGGCATCGGCCGGCACAGTCCGTCTGCATCCCATTGCGCGATATTGCGGCACACATTGCGCAACACCCAGTCGCCGATCTGAACGATGAGGCACGAGCGCATCGCGAAAGGGCGAGCTCGCGCAACGGGATCGATTCATAGCGACGTCGCCTGATCCAGCACCGATGCCAGAATCATCGCGCCCGCGTTGCCCGGAACCGGCCGCGGATTCGGCCCGTACACACGGTCGCCCGGACGGATCTCGACGCCGCTCATCGCGCACACGCCGGCGGTGCGCGCGCGCATCGCGCGCCACACCTGATCGCCATAGCAGCAGCGCGTCGGATCGCGCCATTCGATCGTCGCCGTGGTGCTCGACGGACGCTCGATCAGCTTCACGGTGACGCGGCGCTCGCCCGTTTGACTGAAGGGACGCCTCGCCGAAGGCGCCTCGAAACTCACGCCATCATTCAGCGACGTCAATCGAAAGATCGTCTGTGCCCACGGATCGAGCGCGATTGCAGCTTCGGCCATAGCCGGCTCCTTATTGAAGAATGGGGTGAACCGATCCGCTCACGCCGCCTCGAGCGGGTTTGTCTGCCAGTGCCTCGCCGTCGCGGCGACGAAGCGCCTGCGAAGGCCGCAGCGAAGCGCGATATCGAGAATGCGCATCGCGACCACTCCAAATTAATCAAACGAAAATCACGCGCCTAGCCGTACATACGGTTGACGAGACCGCCCATTGGTTGAGTCAACCTATATGAAGGTTTGATTCGCGCAGGGCTCGGCGAGGAGCTAACACCTTCGTATGAGCGCGTCAGACGCGCGCATGAGACGGCTCATCCGCACGTCGCATGCGATGCAGCCGGACGGTTCGATCCACGGCGCACGCGCCATGCGAACGTTTAGCCGATGCACCGATGGTTGGTGCGAGCACGCTCCTTCGTAGGTGTAGTCGAGGCGCGCGCCGGGCGATACATTGTCATCAAGGTCGCAACACGAACACAGACCGACGGCCTTGACCAAGGGAAACCGAAGAGAATATTTATTTCGGATACCCGAATACATACGCATCATCCACCAGGAATAGATCATGAAAAAATACCTCGTCAGCTTCACCCTCGTTGCCGCCACGCTCGCCGCGCCCGCTCTGGCATTCGCGCAGTCGAACGGTCCCGTCACACGCGCACAGGTCCGCGCCGATCTCGTCGCGGTCGAAAAGGCAGGTTATAACCCCGCGCTCGCGAGCGATCCGTACTACCCGTCCGACATTCAGGCGGCAGAAGCGAAGGTCGCCGCGCAACATGCCGACGCAGTGCGGACGTACGGGGGCGCGCAAACCGGCACGAGTGCATCGGGTGCACCGAAGCATGTCTCGATGAACAACACGTGCGTCGGCCCGATCGACTTCTGTCAGCCGTTCTTCGGTAGCTGATGCGCGCGTCCGGATCGATGATCTCTCATTCGCACAAGCGGAGTCCTTCATGAAGCGAATCTTGCAAGCAGCCTCGGTGCTGGCGCTGTCGGCCGGTGTGTTCGCATCGGCTGGCGCAATGGCTCAGAATGCCGCCCCGGCCGCCGATGCCCATGCGCCCGTCAGGAACATCGTCCTCGTTCACGGCGCGTGGGTCGATGGCTCGGGATGGAAGCCGGTCTACGACATCCTGACCCGGGACGGCTATCACGTCACGATGGTCCAGGAACCCCTGACCTCGCTCGAAGGCGATGTCGCCGCAACCAGGCGCGTGCTCGACCTGCAAAACGGTCCGACCATTCTCGTCGGCCATAGCTACGGCGGGTCGGTCATCACGGAAGCGGGCGTGCATACGAATGTCGCCGGGCTCGTCTACGTCGCGGCGCATGCGCCGAATGTGGGCGAGGACGAAGGCGCGCTCGGCAAGAAAACGCCCAGCTTCCTCGCGAAGCAGACGGACGCCGTCGAAAAGACAGCGGATGGCTACACGTACCTGAACCCCGCCGTCTTCTCGAAAGACTTCGCCGCGGATCTGCCGCTCAGGCAGGCCACGTTCGAATCGCGCTCGCAGATTCTGACATCGGCGCAAGTCTTCACGACGCCGCTGACGGCTGCAGCATGGACGTCGAAGCCGAGCTGGGGCATCGTCGCGGGCAGCGACAAGATCATCAATCCGGATCTCGAACGCTGGTACTACGAGCGCGCGCATAGTCACATCACGGTCATTCCCGGCGCGAGCCATTCCGTGTATGAATCGAAGCCGCAACAGGTCGCGGCGGTGATCGAAGATGCCGCGAAGCATGCGGTGCAATAGGTGACGCGATCGCGCGGCCGTCGTGCCCTTGCACGGCAGCCGCGCGTATTCGTCTGCGGTTTTCCCTTCTTGCCGCTTTCGCCGTCGATGCCTTATAACGTGTGTGGCCGCGCATGTGCCGCACGAGGTATCGAATGATGAGACGGAGGAAGCGATGGTTCGGCTGGTGATGATTCTTCTCGGCGTGGACTATCTGCGCACGCGATGGCGCTCGGTGATGACGCTCGGGCTGCTCAGCATCGCGCTCGGCGGCGTCATCTTCACCGACGCGCTCGACGGCTCGCTCTACTTTCCCATCATCCCCTTCGCGCTGATGATGCTGCTCGAAGGCCTCGCCACACTCGCCGTCGCGTGGACCGGCATGGGCGGTCAGCGCAAGCTGCGCTACGTGAAAGGCACGACGTTCTGCCTCTCGGCGCTGCTCGTGCTGTTCGGCGGCGAGCACGGCAACTTCGTGCTGTCGCTCATCTTCGGCACGCTCTTTCTCGTCGATGGCGCGTTGCAGATCGTCTCCGCGCGCGTGGTCCGCTATCGCAAATGGCGTCTCGCCACGGCAGGCGGCGTGCTCGAAATCGCAATCGCAATCTTTTTCTATCAGCCTTATCCCGATCACTATGCGGGCACGGTCGCCTATTGCGTCGCGTTCGGCCTCTTCTTCGGCGGCTGGAACATGATCCTGCTCGCGGCGCGCGTGCGGCGCATGGCGGCGAATCCCGCCGTCGAAGGCGAATCGGCTACGGCGGCGCAGGCAGAACCCGCGCGCGCCGCGCCGTCGTTCGCCGGCGCGGTCTTCGACGGCCCGCCCGCACCCGATGAAGCCGCGCTGACCGTGCACGTATGGACGCCGGTCGGCACGGCGAAGTCGCAGCCGAAGCGGCAGTTGCTGGTCGATCGCTATATCGCCGCTGTCGACAGGAACGGCACCATCTCGACGGGCCACGCGGCGCTGGAAACGCCCGAAGGCGTCTACATCAGCCTGTATCCCGCGGTCGAGATCGACCGCTCGCCGAACGAATTCACGCGCACGCTGCGCGCGACACGCGAGAACGACGTGCCCGGCCTCTTTCAGCCCGACTATGAAACCGAGTCGAAGGCGTGGTGTCCGTCGACGCAACAGGTGCGCATCCGCAACTACGATCCGGTGAGGCTCGCGCGCTTTTGGCAGGCGTATCGGCGTGACACGACCTATAACCTCACTTACCGCAATTGCTCGAGTTCCGTGGCGCGGGCGCTGGAAGCGGCGATCGAGGGTGCGTCGGCGCGCGTATGGGGCAAGGGCGGCGGATGGAAGCCGCTCGTGCGCATCATGACGACACCGGAGCTATGGGTCGCGGCGCAAGTGCGAAAGCGTGCCGCGACGATGGCCTGGACGCCGGGCCTCACGCTCGATTACGCGCGCGCGCTCAGCATGCTCGCCGACCCGCGTCACTCCGGCTGGGTGAAGATGGCGCGCATCGCGGTCGCGACGATGTATCGCTCGCGGCAGCGCTGGCGCGCCGAAGAGCATGCGGCGGCGCGCGCGCAAGGAGAAGCGTCGGTGGAAGCGGAACGGCGCACCGGATGAAGCGATGATTCGATGCGCGCGATTTACTGATCGCTCGCCTTGTCGATGGCCTTGCGCGAGCGGCTGCCGCGCGATGACGATTTGCGCGATGGCTTTTCCGCCTTCGATTCGGCAACCGGTCCGGCGGCGATCACCGCGCTTTCGTTCGATACATCGGCGACGCTCTGCTTCGTCGCAGTCTTGCGCGCACGGCTCCGCGCGGCCGGCTTTTTCGGCGCGGATGCGGGCGCGGGTGTAGCTTCCGCTTGCGGTTCGAACGTCTCGCGTTCGACCGGCATCGGTGCCTCTTCCACGAACGCGACCGGTTCGTGCGCGGCTTTCCTTGCGTCTCGTCGCTCTCTGCGGCTGCTTTTCCCCGCGCCTTCGTGTTCTGTCGGAGCGACCGGCGTCGATGCTTCTTCCTCGAACACGACGGGCTCGGGCGCGGCCGCGTGCGCACTCTTCCTTGCGCCGCGGCGCTCTCGGCGTCGGTTGTTCCCAGCGCCTTCGTTTTCTTTCTGGACGACCGGCGCCTCGGGTTGCCTCACATCGACCGCCGCGGCCTGAGCGGACTGAGCGGAGCGAAACACGAATGCGCCGGATTTGTCGTCGCGGCCCACTTCGAGCAGACCGCGCGACTGCGCTTCATCGAGCAGATTGCCGAACGCACGAAAGCCATATTGCGTTTCGCTGAAGCCCGGCTTGCGGCGCTTGATCGCGCTCTTCAACACCGACGCCCAGATCTTGCCGCTCTCGCCGCGCTCCGATGCGAGCGCCTCGAACGTCTCGACGGTGATCGCGATGGCCTGCGACTTGCGCGAGTCCGTCTCCTGCCTGGGATGCCGTTCTTCATCGGGCGCGCGTTTCGATTCGCGCTGTTCGCGCTTGGCGATGGCGCGTTGCTGCTCGCGCACGAGGTCGTCGTAGAAGATGAACTCGTCGCAGTTCGCGACGAGCAGGTCGGACGTCGATTGCTTCACACCTACGCCGATGACCTTCTTCGCGTTCTCGCGCAGCTTCGACACGAGCGGCGAGAAGTCGGAGTCGCCGCTGATGATGACGAACGTATCGACGTGTGATTTCGTGTAGCAAAGATCGAGCGCATCGACGACGAGGCGAATGTCGGCCGAGTTCTTGCCCGACTGGCGCACGTGCGGAATCTCGATCATCTCGAAGCTCGCCTCATGCATCGCCGATTTGAAGCCTTTGTAGCGATCCCAGTCGCAATAGGCTTTCTTGACGACGATGCTTCCCTTCAGCAGCAGGCGTTCGAGCACCGGCCGGATATCGAATTTCTCGTACTTCGCATCGCGAACGCCGAGCGCGACGTTTTCGAAGTCGCAGAACAACGCCATGCTGACGCTTTCCTGAGGTCCAGCCATATGATTCTCCAGCCCGTGCGGCTTGTTTGGAATGCGCACATGATAGCTTGTCGGCCCGATGGCCGTTCATGACTCGCCGCCCCCGACGTTCAAGGTCTTCTCGCGTCGCGCCAGCAGATCGTCGAGCGTCTCGTTCGCCTCGCGCATCAGACGTTCGACGACTTCGCCCGCGGATGTCCGCTCGCTCACCAGCGCCGACGATTCCCCCGCGAAAAGCGCCATTTTTTCGAGATCGCCGGTCGTCGATCGCAGCGGAGAGATCGTGCTGTATTTTTCGACGGCACCCCATTCGTCATGCGCGATGACTTCGCGCGGCAGCGCATAGGGATCGTTGCCGAAGAGATGATCGCGCGCCGCATCCGTCAGGCTGTTCGCGAGCACGCGCACCGGTGAGCCGGCGGGCCAGTTGATCGCGTAGAGGTCGGTGTGGACGGTGTCGCCCGCGCGCGCATCGATCACGCGTTGCTTGTGATAATCGTGCGCATAGGATTCGTGCGTCGGCAGGAAGACAGTGCCGCAATGCACGCCGCTCGCGCCCAGCGCCAGCGCCGCAACGAGCCCCGCGCCCGTCGCGATGCCGCCCGACGCGACCACCGGCACACGGATATGCGCGGCGATTTCGGGTAGCAGCGTCATGATGCCGGTCGAGCCGCGCACATGGCCGCCCGCCTCGACGCCTTGCGCCACGATCACATCGGCGCCGGCCTTTTCCGCGCGAAGCGCATCTTCGAGCGAGCCGACCTGATACAGCACGAGCGCGCCGCCGTCTTTCGCGCGCGCGACGATATCGGGGTACACGTCCCAGAAAAAGCAGTTCGCCGGCACCGCCAGTTCGAGGCAGGCGTCGAGCTCGGCGGCCAGCAAGCCGGGTTTCGTGCCCGTCGGAATGAGGTTGACGCCGAATGGCCGATCCGTCGCGGCGCGCACGGCGGCGACTTCGTCGGCGATCGTCTCGGGCGATTCGCGCACCATGCCGAGCAATCCGAAGCCTCCCGCACTCGACACCGCCGACGCGAGTTCCGCACGCGCGGGGCCTCCCATGCCGGCGGAGATGATCGGATAAAGGCAGCCGAGCACGCGGGTCAACTCGGTATCGAAAGGCGCAGCGTTCGCGGTCATGTCGTCCTCGCGCGATGAACGGCCCGAAAGCAAGTGCCGGACCCTCGCCAAAGCCTAGTCCCGACCGGACTGGCTTTCAAGCTGACTCATGACGGATGGCGCTTCGTCGGCGAGAGCGCTTCGCGGACTGTGGCCTGAGAAGCGCAGTCAGGGCTTCGCATGACGCGCGGCGAGCGCGGCAAGGTCGCGGCGGACCCAGTCGGCGTCGGCGGCGAATTTTTCGTCGGACATGCCGGGCTGGCGGAACAGCGTGAGCGCCACTTCGGCGCCCGCGCCGTTCTGATAAACGCGCAATGGTACGTAGACCTCTTCACCGTTCGGCAGACCGACGTAATGATCCATCACGCCGAGCGCGTTGTGACCGGTGAAGCGGATCGTCACATCGCCTTCGGGACCGCGGGCGCGCCAGTGGTCGCCCAGGTCTTCGAGCGTGGACTGCGCGAGTCCGGACGCCCATGTCGGAAAGACCTCCGGATGCCAGATCGCTTCATAGAGCTCGCGCCAATCGCGATCGATCGTGACGGTGAGGGTCTGCGTTTGCATCGTCACATGAAGATCACGTTTCGATCTTCGACATCACCGCGGTCGCCGGATCGTAGCGATAACCCTTTTGCGCGAGCTGCTGCGCCATCTTGTCGCCGATCATCTTCTGCTGCGACTCGCGGAACACGAGTTCGTGATCCGGCTTCAGGCGCTCCAGCTCGACCGCGAGCCTGCGCATCAGCGCGACTTCGCCGGTGCTGCGAGCATCGATAAAGAGGATCTTCTCGTTGGCCACATCGAGACGCTGGCGCAAGTCCTTCGCGTAGGTGACCCATTGCTCGGCGTTGGCGCGGAGATCGTCATAGGCCTTCGAATGCGCCTTCGCCTGCGCCGAGATCTGACGCTGCAGCGACGCGAGCTCCGACTCGTCGCCCTGCTCCTTCTCGACGAGGCGCTTCGCGAGATCGGTCGCGTTCTTCTCGGCGGCCTCGGCGCGCTCGCGCAACGCGTTGACATCGTTCGACACGCGCGCGAGTTCGGCGCCCTGCTCGGCCTTCTCTTCCATGAACGCGCTGATCTGCTTGCGGGCTTCATCCAGCTCGGCGCTGACACGGCCAGCGTGATCGCGGTACGCGGTAATTTCGGCGTTTCGCGCAGCTGCGTTCTCACGCTCCGCCGCGAGCGCGACGCGCACTTCGTTCAACTCCACCTCCAGTGCGGCGACGTGCGCGAGGCTTTCGCTCGCCTGCGCCTCGGCGGCCTGCGCGCGCCCGTGCGCGGCGATCGCATCCTGCGACCAGCGTTCGACTTCAGCCGATTTCTCCTGCGATGCGAGGCTCAACGCTTCATGCTGTTGCCGCGCCTGATCGCGCTCTTGTGCGATGCGCGCGAGCTCGTCGTCCTTGCCCGCCATCAATGCATGCAGTTGCGCGTGATCCTGAAGCACGCGGTCGCGCTCTTGCGCAATGCGCGCAAGCTCTTCGTCCTTGCCCGCGAGCGATGCGCTCAACTGCTCGTGCTGCTCCCGCGCCTGATTGCGCTCGTCGGCGATGCGCGCGAGTTCCTCGTCCTTGCCAGTCAGCGACGCGTGCAAATTGCCGTGCTGCTCGCGTGCCTGATCGAGCTCATCGGCGAGACGCGCGAGCGCTTCGTCCTTGCCCGACATCGACGCATGCAATTCCGAATGGTCCTGCCGCGCCTGATCGCGCTCTTGTGCGATGCGCGCGATGTCTTCGTCCTTCGCCGACAACGCCGCGTTCAGCGCATCCTTCGCGCGCCGCTCTTCTTCGAGCGACGCCTTCACGGCTTCCAGTTGCGCCTCGCCCGCCGATACGCGCTGCAACGCTTCCTCGACGCGCGTCTCTGCGGTCTGCGCGCGCGCCGTGACGGCTTCGAACTCCTGGCGCAAGCGCGCGACCGACTCTTCCGATGCCCGCAACGCGCTCACCATCTCCGTCATTTGCTGGCGGCTCTTCGCGGCCTCGTCGCCGGTCTTCTGGAACTCGGCGAGCGCCTCGTCACGCTCCGCGAGCGCGGTCGAAAGCCGCTGGCTCACCGCAGACAGACGCTGGCCGGACATCCGTTCGGTTTCGTCGCGAGAAACGGTCCAGAGCCGCCGCGCGACGTTCACGAGCGTCTCGGCGAGGTCGTCGGGGAGTCCGGTCGGCGCCTGCTGCTGCGGCACGTCCGGGGAACGCGCCTCGCGCCAGCGTTGCAGGCCTGCCGCGATGGCGACGACCGAGCCGCTGCCGGCCTCCGTCCAAACGGTCACGGGGGAAACCTTGCGGCCTTCTTGCGTCAGGCGGTCGGCGATCGACGCGATTTGCTCGTCGGTAATGATGTCTACGTCTGTGGGCATAAGCGCCTCGAAAATCAGTGGCGTCGCACTCAAAAAACTGCGATACGTTGTTACATTCGGCTGAATCCGCGCCAGGGCGGAACGGGATGATACCCATTTTCCACGCCTCGCCATTGCGCAGCGCGTCACGTGCCCTCGAAAACGGGATTTTGCAGCGAGAGTGTATCGCTTGAGAGGCGATAATTTCGAGACGTAATACGTTATTCACAGAAACGCATCGAGCCCGGACGGGCCATCCGTCCGGGCTTCATTGAATCGAGCAAACCGCGCGCTTACGGCCTTGCGAAAACCGGACCGAGCCCGATGACGTTCGCATCTGTCGAACGCGCGCCCGATGCAAAGGCGCCGTTCACCGGCGCACCGTAGGCGGTCAGGCCCTTCGCGGCATCGACGCGCGCCTGCGCGGCCTGGATGTTTTGCGGATACTGCGTCTGGTCGCTCGCCGGATCGTAACCGGCCTTTTGCAGCTCGACGAGCTGCGCGCGTACTTCCGCACGGGTGATCGGCTGGTTCGACTGCGCGAACGAGAAAGCCGGAAGCGCGACAGCGGCAGCGACGATAAGCGATTGGATGACTTTCATGATTGACCTCCAGAGAATGGGATGGAAACCCGTCTTGTCGATCCGCGCCGTGTTGCGAATCGTTCGGGCATGGAGGTATTAGAACCGGCGCACGTATCTGGCTTGTTTCGCGGCACGCAGGTTATGAAACGCCGTGTGTCGGGCTTCACTGCGGATACAGTGCGATACAAAGAGGACGGCCCGCCGCGCCGTCTACAATCGGCTTGCCGTATCGAAACAGGACACGATCGGGACCACACAGGGAGGAGACCCATGCAGACCCCGCGCCCTTCGCTGAACGCCCTGCGCGCGTTCGAGGCCGTGGCGCGCCTGCGCAGCATGACGCTCGCCGCGCAGGAGCTGTGCGTCACGCACGGCGCGATCAGCCGGCAGGTGAAGGCGCTCGAGGACACGCTCGGCCTCACGCTGCTCGTGCGCTCCGCGCAGTCGTCGGACCCGACGCCCGAAGGCAGGCGCCTCGCCGAGGGACTTACTACCGCGTTCAATCTCATCGACGCGAGTATCGAGCAGTTGAAGCCCGAGCCGCTCACGCTGTCGTGCTCCGCGACCATCATGATGAACTGGCTGATTCCGAGGATCGCGGGGTTTCATCGGCGCTATCCGCAGACCGAGCTCAAGTTCAACATGAACTACGACCAGATCGATTTCGTGCGCGACAAGATCAGCGTCGCCATTCGCGCGAACACGATCGAGCCGCCGAAGGACGCGGTCACGCGCACGCTCATCGACGAATGGATCGGGCCGGTGTGCTCGCCGGAGTATGCACAGTCGATCGGACTCGCAACGCCTGCCGATCTCGCGCGCGCAAAGCTGCTGTCCACCCGCACGCGCCCGGAGGCGTGGACGGACTGGTATCACGCGACGAACCTCGCGCCGATCGCCGGCGCGAGCGCGGATGCCTACGATCACTTCTATCTGCTGATTCAGGCGGCCGTGTGCGGTCTCGGCGTGGCGCTCGTACCGCAGTTGCTCGTGATGAACGATCTCATGTCCGGCAAGCTCGTTGCGCCGTTCGGCTTCGCGCCGGGTCCGCGTCAGCTCGTGCTGTGGGTCGCGCCGCATCTGCGCGCGCATGCCGACGTCGCGCAGCTGGAGCGCTGGCTGATCGAAGAGATGAACGAAAGTCTGGAGCAGATGACCGCGTTCCTGCGCGCGCGGGACGACGAAGCGCTCAGGACGTGAAGAACATGCCGTAGAGCGCGCTCGCACGCGAGAGGCGCGCGTGCATCGCGATCGCCGCGGCGATGCTCTCGTTGATCCGCCGTGCCTCGCAGAGCCATCGAAATCGCCCGTCTTCGATGAAACCTCACGAAGCCCCGGTCCATGAAGCGCCGTCGCGCACGTCGCCGAAGAAAGACGCGCGGCCGATCTGTCCGCCTTTCAGCACGATTTCGATCCCGTCGCGCGCCGGATCGTCGGACCACGCGCGGCACAGCGGCGCGCCCGGCGCCATGGCCGCCGCGACGCTCAATGCCGTGATGCCGAGCCTGCTCGCCACTTCGCCGGAACTGTCGCCGCCCGCGACGACGACGCGGCGCAACGGCGTGCGATCGAGCAGCCGGCGCATCACCTCGGCAAGCGCTTCGCCAACCCGGCGCGCGGCGTCCGCGCGGCTCAGTCCGGCGTGCGACGCCATGTCGTCGAATGCGAGCACGGCGGGGTCGTCCGGGCCTTCGGCGCTGAAGACGATCGGGCTTTCGCCAGCGCACACCGCACGAACCGCGGCGCCGGTCACGCGTTCGATTTCGGCTTCGCGAGATTGCGCATTATCGAGTGCGCGGCGCAAGTCCAGGCGCTCGACGCAAAAGCCGTGCTCGCGCGCCCAGCGAATCTGCCCCGCCGTCACGGGCGAACAGCTTCCGCTGACGGCCGCGATCACAGCGGCGGGCGATGCGTCGGGCAAGCCCGGCGTCTGCGGCACGAGCCCGTTCGCGCGCCAGTGCGCCGCGAGCGCGTACTGCAGTCCCGACGACGACGCCGTGAACACGCCCTCGCCGCGCGCCTCCCACACGAGCTTGCCCGCGGCGGCGAGCGTCTCCTCGTCGAGCACGTCGATCATGACGACGGGCGTGCCGTCGTTCGCGAGCGCGCTCAGGCGTTCGCGAACATCCGGCGAACGCAACTGCACGAAATCGATCAGGCGGATGCGCCGCTCCGTCTGCCGGCCCAGATGCACGCGCAGGTCCGCTTCGTCCATCGGCGTGACGGGATGACGCGACATCGTAGGATGACGGTCGAGCCGATGGCCCTCGCCGTCCACTGCCGCGAACAGATTGCCGAAGGCCTGATAGCGCTTGAGGCGCGGCGCGCCGACGATCATCGGCGACCACCTGCCGCGCATCTGCGCGACGCCGATGTCGATCGCGCGGCCTATCGAACCCGTGTGCGGCGATGAATCGAAAGTCGAGCAGACCTTGTATTGCAGGATGGGCGCGCCCAGCGCGGCGAGGCTCGCAAAGGCGTGCGGCAACTCGTCGTCCATCCATTGCGGACTGCGCCCGCGCGATGATCCCGCCAGCCCGACGCAACGCACATCGGGAAAGCGCGCGAGCAGTTCGGGCGCGGGCGCTTGCAGGCACAGAAGCGTCGGCACGCCGGCGGCGGTCATCGCTTCCATCGCGTCGGTGGAACCGGTGAAGTCGTCGCCGTAGTACGCGAGCAGCAGGCCGTCCGGCCATTGCGTGCTCATTTCCAGAACTCCAATGCGCTCTTCAGCGCAGGGCTGCGTTGCGCATGACGGGCGAGCGGCACGCCTTCGATCGCAGCGACCCAGGACTCGCGCAATGCCTCGACGCCCGCCGCGACGCCGCCCGGATGCCCGAAAATGCCGCCGCCCGCCGTGTGAATGAGATCCGCGCAGCCGATTGCGGCATACGTGTCCGCCGCCTGCAAGCCCGTCTGGCCCGAGCTGAACACGGGCATCGCGGTCAATGGCGCTTCGTCCATCACCGGCGACAGGACCGCGCGGGCCGCCGCGATCACGCTTTCGTCGGATTCGCTGAACTTGTTGCGCAGGCCGTTTACGTGCAGATGATCCGCGCCCGCGAGCCGCCACAGCATCTGCCACGGCGCATAGTCCCAGCCGAGCGCTTCGGCGCGCGTCAGATAACCCCAGCCCGCGCGATGCGCGTGGATCGGCAACTGACTGTGCTTGCGCAACTCGGTCATGCCGACGAGACCGATCGAATTGAGCACCGCCATCACGCACGTGCCGCCCTGTTCGAGCACGAGATCGTGACGACGCTTCATCTGATCGAGATCGCCTGTCACGTTGAACGCGACCATCACCTTCTTGCCGGTGCGCTCGGCGTGATCGTTCACGACGCGCATCACCGCGCGCACGCGTTCGTCGAACGGGCAATGCGAGCCGTCGCCTTGCAATTCGTCATCCTTGATGAAGTCGATGCCGCCCGCCACCAGTTCCTTCACCTGCGCGGCGGTTTCCTGCGGCGAAAGCCCGACGCTCGGCTTGATGATCGTGCCGATGAGCGGACCGTGCGACACGCCCGACAGCTTGCGCGTACCCTCGATGCCGAACGCGGGCCCCGGATACGCCGCCGCGAATGACGCGGGCAGGCGCAGCCCGGTCAGACGCAAGCCCGACACCTGCCGCAATTCGAAGAGATTGCCCGCGATCGTCGACATCAGATTCGGCAGCGACGGCCCGAAGTTACCGATCGGCCACGAAAGTTCGAGCACGCATTGCGTATAACGCTTCGATGCGGCGCCTCCCGGGAGACTCGGCGTCTCGGCATGGCCCAGCACTTCGAGCCGTTCGATGCGCGCGCCCGAGCGAGCCTTGAGTTCGGGCGTCTCGTTGGGCAGCGCGATGAAGGTGCCGCTCGACTGCTCGCCCGCGATGGTCTCGGCGGCAAGGCCCGGATCGACGCCGGTTTCGAGCCAGTAAGTGGCGTGGATGCGTTCGGTCACAGTCAGTTCCTCGATGGCGATTCGGTTGCGATCTTGCTCGTGCAGCGCGCAATTTTCAGGTGATACGGCGAATGCTCTCCGCGATTTCCTCGCGGTCGAACACCTTCTTCCAGTCATCGCGCATCAGGCGCGGCTTGCCGAATTCGATCGCCTTGTTGCACGCATCGGAGAATGCGCCGGGAATCTCGTTGAAGATCACTGCGCCGAGAATGTTCATGTGGCCGAGCAGGAAGTCGCGCGCCGCCTGTTCGGGCACGCCGCGCCTGATCGTCTCATCCATCGCTTCGCGCATCACGTAGAGCAGCGTCGCGCAGATGGTTTCCGACAGGCCCGGCTCCAGGATCGCCATCTGATCGACGGTCAGCCGATACGAACGCAGGATCGGCGCGTAGATCACCTTCGCGACGGCCTCGCCCAGATCGAACGCTTCCTCCGGCCCTTGCATCAGCGCGCTGACGATCGACTGCTTCGCGTGCGCGCCGCCGAAGTGGTCATGCAACGACTTCTCGTCGAGGTCGTAGTTGAAGATGATCGGATGGCACGGATGCGCGACGAAATACGTCAGATCCTTGCGGTCCGGAAGATGGCCGGCGAAAGGCGCGGCGGCATCGAGCGTCATGACCATCGTGCCCGGCGACAGCTTGGGCGCGATGTCGTGCGAGAGCTTGCCGATCAGCGTATCGGGCACGGCGAGGATCACGACCTGCGCACCGTCGAGCGCGGCATCGGCGCTGACGCATTCGATACCGAGTTCATCCTTCAGCCGCTTCTGTCCGGCCGCGCCCGGCTCGACATGCGCGACGCGATAGTCCGACTTCAGCAGGTTGCTCGAGAGGCGCACGCCCATCTTTCCGCCTGCTCCGAATAACGCGATCTTTTCCTTCATTTCGATGACTCCGGTGTGAGGTGAGTGTTCAATGTGCGTTGGCCGCGACGGCATCCGGCGCGCGTTCCTGACTCGTGCGTCCGATGGCGAAGGCGAGCGCGGCGGACATCAGCATCATTGCGCCGACGATCAGCATCGGCAGTTGATACGAGCCCGTCGCGTCCTTCGCCATGCCGGTGATGTACGGCGCGACAAAACCCGCGAGATTTCCGACCGTGTTGATGAGCGCGATGCCCGCTGCCGCCGCCGCACCCGAAAGAAAGCGCACGGGCAGCGCCCAGAAGTTCGGCAGCGCGGAGAAGATCGCGCAGGCCGTCACGGTGATCACGGCGATGGTCGCGGCGGGCGAGCCCATCTGCATCGCGAGCGGCACGCTCAACGCGCCGATCAGCGCCGGCACGCCGATATGCCACGAGCGCACGCCGCGCTTGGTTGCGTCGCGGCTCCACAGGAACAGGGCGATCGCGGCCGGCAGATACGGAATCGCGGTGATCAAACCCTTCTGGAACACGTTGAAGTGCGTGCCGAAGCGCGCCTCGAAGCCGCCGATGATGGTCGGCAGGAAGAACGCGAGCGCGTAAAGCCCGTAGATCAGGCCGAAGTACATCAGCGCGAAGAGCCAGACACGGCCACTCATCAGCGCGGCGACGGGGTTGCCGTGGACCTTGCTGGCCGATGCGCCTTTCGCGCGGTCTTCCTCGTCGAGGCGCGTCGTGAGCCAGTCGCGCTCGGCGGCCGTGAGCCAACGGGCGTCAGCGGGTTTGTCCGCGAGATAGAACCACGCGATCACGCCGACCAGAATGGCAGGAATCGCGACGCCGAAGAACATGATGCGCCAGCCGGCGAGATCGAAGAAGCCGTGCGCCTGGATCAGAAGCGCGGCGAACGGCGCGCCGATGACGATCGTGAGCGGTTGCGCGAGATAGAAGAGCGCGAGGATGTGGCTGCGATGCTTCGCGGGCACCCACGTGCTCAGGAAGAGAATCGCGCCGGGAAAGAAACCCGCTTCGGCAACGCCCAGCAGAAAGCGCAGCGTATAGAGCCCGTTTACGCTGCTCACCCAGGTAAAGAGCAATGCGACGATGCCCCACGTCACCATGATGCGCGCGAGCCAGCGGCGCGCGCCGAACTTGTGCAGCGCGAGATTGCTCGGAATCTCCAGCACGATATAGCCGATGAAGAACACGCCCGCCGCGAAACCGAACTGTGCGGCGGTGAGGCCGAGATCCTTGGTCATTCCGTTCGGGCCGGCGAACGAGATCGCGGTCCGGTCGAGAAAGTTGATGAAGAACATCAGCGCGACGAACGGCACGAGCCGCCACGACACTTTTCTGATCGCCGATCGCTCGACGGACTGCGTTTGCACAACGTTCATGTCTCCTCCAGGCGTGGCGCACGAGTGTGGTCAACTGGTGTGACGAGTAGACCATCGCCGGAGGGATGCGAGACATAGGTGCAAACGCCGAATCGGATCGATTTTTTCTCACAGCTTACGGCGATATATTCACGTCTTTATCCATAAACCGCCATAGTGGTGCTGCGAAAATCTCACAGCGTTCGGTCTCCGGGCCGAGCCGGTCGTCGAGCCGAAGTGTCGCCGGCTGCCGCTCACGAATTCAGCGGCGTCGCGGGTGACCCAAAGCCTCATCGACGCGTGCATACCGAACAGGCATCGACCTTCATCGGGATGACTCGCCGATGAAGGTCGTTCGCGTCAGCGCCTTCACGCCGCGACGCGCAATGCCCGCGTTCCGCCTTTCCCCCGGCTCACCGCTGCCAGCGCCGCGAGGCTGATCACCGCCGTGAACATCATGTAGAAGCTGGGCGCCGCCTTGCTGCCCGTCGCGCTCAGCAACCAGATGATGATCGCGGGCGTGAATCCGCCGAACACCGTCACGCCGATGTTGTAGCCGATCGACATGCCCGTCGCGCGCGTGGACACCGGAAAGATTTCCGACATCAGCGCAGGCAGCGCGCCGAAGTAGATCGCCTCGAGCAACGCGAGCCACGCGACGAGTGCGAACAGTGCAGGCACCGACACATGCGACACGACATACGCGAACGCCGGATAGCCCGTCGCGAAGAGCAGCAGCGCCGCCGTCGACATCTGCTGCTCGCCGCGAAACCCGTCGATGCGTCGAGATGCAGCTCGCGGATCGCGAACGTCGGCACATACTGCAACAGGTAGTTCACCGCCGTCGATACCGTCAGCGCGCCGATCGAGACGAGCAGCAACGCCTTCTGCTGCGTGAATACATCGCGCACGGGCGTGGCCGTGTGGTCGGCTTCGGTGTAATCGGCCGCGTCTCGCAGATAGCGTCGCAGGAACAGGCCCGCCGGTCCGATCAGCAAGCCGAAGAAGAACGGAATGCGCCAGCCCCACGCTGCGAGCTCCGTGGCGGGCATCATTTCGGCGCGCTCACCGGCGATCACGCTCGGCAGCGCGGTCGCGCTCGAAGGCGACCCCCGCCCGCCGACGCTCGTCGCCACACCCATCGACGAGCCTTTGCTCAACGAGCGCCTGTTGCAGGTCACCGTGATGCGCGAGCGCCGACTTGCGCCTGCGGTCGATCAGTTTCTGAGCACGCTGACGAACGCGTTGCGCGAAAGTCTGGGCGCGCCGCCCGCCACGCGCGAAGAGAAAAAAACGTTAGGCGGTCATTGCGTGGCGACCCACCACGTGGTGCCGGCGGCGTCGCAAAAGCCGCCTCTGAAGTCGTCATCGGCGCGTTTGCGCGTGGGCGCTTGCACGCTTTGCGCGCCGTTGTGGATGGCGCGGTCGTAGACGGCCTGTACGTCGCGCACGTAGACGTGGATATGCGGCCCCGGCGATTGCTGATCCGTTGCGCCACCGCCGATCATCACGATGCTGTCGTCGATGCGCACTTCGGCGTGCATCAGCGAGCCATCAGGACGATCGAAGCGGCGGACCAGTTCGGCTTCGAAGACTTTCTGCAGAAATGTGATGGTCGCTTCCGCGTTTTCGCAGATGAGGTACGGACTGATGGAGGGGTAGGTCGGGGGTTTCCAGGCGTTCATGGCCATGCCTCGTTTGATCGTCGCGGCTCATCAGGGTAATGGAATCCCGCGTGGGCTTCAAACCCCTTCCACCTCATCCACCTCATCCACATCGACCAACTTCTTCGACACTGCCTTAGGCACCTCGGCCGTCGCTTGCGGCGCGGGCTCATACCGATGCACATCGTGCGTCACGAAGCCCAGATCATGACTCGGCACTTCGAACCACTCCGGATGCCCGAACGATCGACGAATATCTTCCAGCCCGCTTGCCCAGTGCTCGTCCATCGTGTCGTTGCTGAACTCGTAGTCCTTGTAGTGCCCTTCGAAGAACTTGTTCTTGTAGATGAGATGCACGACGTTCACCGCGCCGCCATCCGCGATTTTCTGCGCCTCGCGCAACAGCGGATGCGAGCGCCGCGTCTTCTCGGGAACGTGCTCCAGCAGTTCCTTGATAAGCCGCGCATGCTTTTGATTATGCGAAACGAAATCGGTGATCGCGCGTGTTCGGCTCGAATACTGAATGTCCTTCGTGCGTTCGCTCACGTCGAGAAAATCGCCCGGCAGCGTGCCGCGCGCGCTCCACAGATCCACCTGGAACACGAGCGTGTCCTTGTGCTGGCTTTCGCGAATGATCTCCGTCAGCGGGGTGTTCGACACGAGACCGCCGTCCCAATAGAACTCGCCCTCGATCTCGACAGCAGGAAAGCCCGGCGGCAACGCGCCCGACGCCATGAAGTGCTCAGGCGCGAGACGCATCTTCGTATTGTCGAAGTAGACGAGGTTGCCCGTGCGCACATTGACCGCGCCCACCGACACACGCATGGCGCCATCGTTGATGCGGTCGAAATCGGCGAACTGCAGCAGCGTCGAGCGTAACGCGGACGTATCGTAGTAACTCACGTCGCTCGGGCGCTTGCTCTTCGTGACCGGTCCGAGATCGGGCACATGCACGCGCGGCGAAAAGAAGCCCCTCTGTCCTTCGGTCAGCGCGCGCGCCGCCGCCCACATGCTCGAAAACTTGCGGCCGATATTGCCGAAGCCGAACGCCGCAGGCAGGAACGCGCCGACATGTCCGATCAGATCCGCAGGCTGGCAGATCGTGTTCCAGAACCCGCGCAGCGCGGCCACGCGGTTTTCGGGCGCATTGCCCGCGATGATCGCAGTATTCAGCGCGCCGATGGAAATGCCCGATGTCCATGTCGGATCGACGCCGACTTCCGCGAGCCCTTCGAACACGCCGGCCTGATAGGAGCCCAGCGCGCCGCCGCCTTGCAGCACGAGGCAGACGTCATCGTAATCCGGCAGCGCGACGTGGTTCGCCTGCGTGAGTGTGTTGCGTTGACTGCGGCGCATGGATTCCCCTTATTGCATGAACCAGCCGTGGCTCACCACGACCGACTGCCCTGTCAGCGCATTCGATTCGAAGCCCGCGAGGAACGCGACCGTGTTCGCGACATCGGCGACGGTCGTGAATTCGCCATCGACCGTTTCCTTCAGCATCACGTTCTTCACGACTTCTTCTTGCGAAATGCCGAGCGCCTTCGCCTGCTCGGGAATCTGCTTCTCGACGAGCGGCGTGCGCACGAAACCGGGGCACACCACATTGGCGCGCACGCCGCGCGATCCGCCTTCCTTCGCGACGACACGCGCGAGTCCCAGCAAACCATGCTTCGCCGTGACATAAGCCGACTTCAGTTTCGATGCCTCATGCGAGTGCACCGATCCCATGTAAATGATCGAGCCGCCCTTGCCCGATGCGTACATGTGCTTGATCGCGGCTTTCGTCGTGAGGAACGCGCCGTCGAGATGGATCGCGAGCATCTTCTTCCAGTCGGCATACGCATACTCTTCGATCGGCGCGACGATCTGAATGCCCGCGTTCGACACCAGCACGTCGATGCCGCCCAGCTTGGCCACCGCCTCTTCGATGCCGGCGTTCACCGCGTCTTCGCTCGTCACGTCCATCGATAAGGCGATCGCCTTGCCGCCCGCCTCTACGATGCTGTCCGCAACTTTCTGCGCATTCGCGAGGTTCAGGTCGGCGATGACGACCGCCGCGCCGTCGGCCGCGAGCTTGCGCGCCGTCTGTTCGCCGATGCCGCTCGCTGCGCCCGTGACGAGCGCGACTTTTCCTTGCAGTGCCATGTGCTTGTTCCTTAACGATTCGAAGTTATTGATTGACGGCGAGCCTGAGCTCATCCGGCGGCGCGAGATAGTCATAGGCGACTTCGCCGATATCGAGCGTGAGATTCGCGATGACATGCCGCGCGCCGACCACCTTGCGCACCGGCAGATCCGCGACGGGCGCGAGCGCATGCGCATGCAGTTCCAGCGCGGCCGGGCCTTCCCATGCGCCGAGCACGCTCACGTCGCGCAGAAAGAAGCGAACCAGTTCGCACACGCGCGCGGTGCCATCGACATGCGGCAGCACCTTCAGCAAATAGTTCGGCGTATCGGCGAGCTTCTTGCGCTCGGCTTCGAGATCGAGCGGACGATACTTGTAGCCCATCGTGCCCGTCGCGATCCGCTGCGTGCCGTAGTCGAGCGTGCCGAGCAGCGTGTCCTTGCCGTCGACTGAAAGACGCGGCGATGCGAGCTTCTTCGGAAAGCCCCAGATCTCGCGGCCGCCCGCAATCGGCCCTTCGTCGTCGAGATACATCGCGTGCGTGTAGCTGCCCTTCCGGCCATCCGGATCGATGACGGAGATCACCTGGCCACTTTCGGTGTAATCGCCGAAGCCGGATGAATCCGGCATGCGAATGAACTCGTAGTGCACGAGACCGTTGTCGACTTCGAGCGGCTCGGGGACCACGGCGCGCAACGCATCGAGATCGGTCTCATAGGAGATGATGAAGTACTCGCGATTGAGAAAGCGGAACGGCGGGCGCGGATAAGCAGGATTGTGCACCGGCATGGCGAACGCATTCCTGCGGATGTCATCTTGTTTCACTGGGTCGCCCCTAAGTTGAGAACAGGCACGATAGTAGATGCAGTCAATGACATTTGTCGCAGACGGCAGGCAGCGAACGCACGCATGCCGGCGCACTGCAACCGGCAAATATCCCGCTGCGTCAAAGTCTTATGCACGCCCGCTGATGAATTGCAGTTTTTTGTGCAATATACTGTTGCCTCAGCGGCGCAGACACGGAACGAGCGTGACGTTGCCGCCCGGCTCACACACGCATGAGCGTGATCGGCCGGTGTACCCCAGGTTGAAGCGGAATATCGAGTCTTTTGTTTCTTGCGGTGCGAAGCAACGGCCCACGCGTTGCTTTGCCTTTTCGAAGGCCATCTCCTCCAAGCGAGTCTCCGATGAAAACGTCCTTGAAAAAATCCCTCGTGCTTTTGGTGCTGACGGCATTCGCGGCGCCGACGCTGTCATTCGCGGCCGCAGAGTACCCCGACAACAAGCCGCGGCCCGCGTATCACAAGAAAGGCCAGAAGCATCATCACAAGAAGTCGACGCCGCCCGCCTCGCAATCGCAATAAGCGGCACTGCTCACACACGCACGGGCGTCCGTTATGGACGCCCGTACATTTTCTTCTGGCGCCGTCCGGCGCGATATCAGCTTGCCTGGATACGGTGCGCCGCGAGACTCAGCACGCGTTCGGGCACATCGACATCGATGGGCTTCACGAGATGTTGCGCAAGCGATCCACCGCGATGTGATGCTCGCCATTCGGCGAGTTGCCCGTCGTTAGCGCAAATCGGCACGGCGCGCGACAAGATCCAGCCCAGCGAGCCATGCGCGCGCACCACGCGATGCTCCGGCTCGAACAGGCTCCGCGATGCGAGCGCCGCTTCGATCGCGCGCAGCACGGGCTGATGCTCGGGACGACCGTAAGTACCGAGCCATTCCGCGTTCTCGGACAAGGTGTCCGCGAGAAAGCCGCGACCGTCGAGCGCGCGCATGCGGGTCCAGTCGGCGCTCATGCGATACACCGCATACGACCCGGATGCGACCAGCGCCCTGAAGCGCGATTCGCTCACACGCAGCGCTTCCTCCCTCACGGCGCGTTCGACGAGATCCGCGGCCTGGCGCGGCACGAGCCCGACTTCAAACAATTGCGTCTGATGGACGCACGCGCGCGGAAACTATTGCCCGCTCGAGACGAGACGTGCGCGCATTGCATCGAGGCGCGCCGCGTCGATATGGCCGCGCGTTGCCATCGCTTCGAGCGCCGCCAGCACAGATGCCGTGCCACAAAGCGATGCCGCTTTCGCGTCCGCATCGAGCTCGAAGGCGGCGGAGCGTTTTGCGCCGCGCGCGCGCCAGATTTTCGCGCACGCGAAGAACGCCGCGACGAAGGCGAGTCCGGGGAGGCTCACGCGCCACACATCTTCATCGGATGAGATCGCGAAAACGATGCAGGGTATCGACAAGAGCGCCGTCACCGAAAGCACGGTCCATGCAAAATCGAGCAAGATCGTTTTGCGTTGCGTCGCGTGCCCGACTTCGTGCGCGACGATGATCTGAAGCAAGGGCTCCGGTAACGTCAGCGTGGCGCGATCCACATCAATGCGATTGAACAAGGCTTCGTAGCAGGGCCCGGCGCAGCCCGTGACGAAGCGCACATGCGGCGGCGTAACGTGCAGCGCGGCGGCATCGGCGGCAACGAGCGCGAGGATATGCTGTTCTTCCACGCGAAGCCGCTTCATGATCATTGCCCCGGATGATCGGTCCACTCGCTGCGCGCCTGCCACGCATCGATCTCGGCGGTCAGCTTCGCCAATTTGGCGCGCACGAGCTCGAGCCCGGGGCCGCCCAGCACGAGATGCCCCGGCGGCTCGGACGACGTGACCGCTTCGATGATGACCTGCGCGGCGCGCGCCGGATCGCCCGGCTGCTTGCCGCTGCGCTCCGCGATGGCCGCGCGCCGGCTACCCGAGGTCTGTGCGTAATCGTCGATCGGCCCGCGCGTCTGTTTCAGCGACCGGCCTGCCCAGTCCGTGCGGAACGGGCCGGGCTCGACCGCCGTGACCTTGATGCCGAGCCCTTCGGTCTCGCGGGCGAGCGCTTCGCCCAGGCCCTCGAGTGCGAACTTGGTCGCCGCGTAATAGCCGCTGCCCGGATTGCCGACGAGCCCGCCCACCGACGTGATGTTGACGACATGCCCGGAGCGTCGCTCGCGCATGCGCGGCAGCACGGCCTTGATCATCGCGGCGGCGCCGAAGAAATTCACTTCGAACATCGCGCGCACTTCTTCGTCTTCGCCCTCTTCGACTGCCGAGAGATAGCCGAAGCCCGCGTTGTTCACGAGCACGTCGATATGGCCGAATGCTGCGTAGGCATCGTCGATTGCAGACTTGATCTGGTCGGTGTGCGTGACGTCAAGCGGCACCGCGATTGCGCGGCCCTGGGCGCGTTCGACGATATCGGCGACGCTCGCCGGATCGCGGGCGGCGACGACGGCGCGCCAGCCCTTGTCGATCACGGCGCCGGCCAGTTCGCGGCCGAAGCCGGTCGAGCAGCCGGTGATGAACCAGACGGGGGTGTCGTTATTGCCGTTGGAAGCGGACATTGCGCTACTCCATGAAAAACGCGCGCACACCGCTCATTCTGACCGGAATGCGCGACGCGTGTGTCGCAGGGATCGAAACGAATATGCGGGCCTATCGCAGCGCGGGCATGCGAATCGCCCGATGATTGCGCGGCTCGAACAGAACCGTCTGCTCGATGCGGGCAGCGATCTGCTTCCAGCCGGCGAGCTCCTCGTCGAGCACGGCGAGCGTCAAAAGAATCCGCTCACGATCGTGTTTCGTGGGCGCGGCTTGTGCGTTTTCGCGCAGCGACGCAAGCGCCGCCTCACGCGCGGCAATCTGTTTCGCGATTCGTTCCCGAAGGCACTTCAGTGATTGGTCCATTTTCGTATGACAGGATGATGTCACCGATGACCTCAGCAAACCGCGCGCCTTGCAGTGCGCTTTCACGAGCGCGCCGCGTTGACGCGTTTCTGCAGCGTTATCCGGCATCGCCCGAACTGATCACGGATTGCATGCTCTTCAATAGCTTCGTCAGATAGCGAAGCAAGCCGACCGTATCGCCAAATTCGACGAAGCCGGGCCTGACACCATCGCTGAAGAGCAGCGTGCCGTCCAGCGTGTTATCGACAATCAGCCCGGCGTACGCGGCGTGTGGTCTGTATTCGTCGGCAGCGAGGCTGAACGTATTGCCGTTCACAGCGGCATCACGCAGACGCATGAGAAATTGCACTTCGGGCGCGCGCGACGCGGATAACCGGTGAAGATCGAAGTACTCGGCGACCGCAAGAATTGCATTCGTGCACGGGACGAGCAGCGCAAAAGCGATGCGCTTTTCAGCCGTGTCGAACGATGGCCACGACAGCGCGTCTTGCGGCTGCGGGCTTTTGGTCGGCGTGCCGTCTTCGCTATGCGTATGCGCTTCAGGATGCGAACGTTTGCGCGCAAGTAAGGGCTGTGCCTTCGCGAAGTCCGGCGGCGGCGCACCGCGCTCGATCCAGTCGGAAAAGAGGCTCGCGTAAGCGTAGAGCGTCGTCAGTTGCGCTTCGATGAAGGCGACGCCCACTCTGCAGGCGTCTGGATGGCGACTTTCGGACATGGCGTCTCCTTTGCGTTTCCTCCCTGTATGCAATCACCGGGCCTGATTCGAAGTCGGTTTGCGTCATTGACAGTTAGTTGCGAGAAGGGACAAAGCTGGCCAACGCGAATCGTTCTATATATTTTGGATACCGAATCAATTTCAGCCACGCCAAACCGCCTCCGACACAAGGCGGAGTCACGCGAATACAGAAGACATGCGATGCGTTCGATCTGAAATCGAAGCGTACGAAAGGAAAAGGGGCAATGACGCGCGCGGGTCGGACCGCGCGCGGCGCGTCGCGTTACTTGGCCGCTTCCTCGGTCTTCGGCGCAGGAGCCGATCGCGCGAGGCGATTCGTTTCCAGGTACACGGCGCGTTCCGCATCCGCCGCCGAAACTTCGCCGGCCGCGCCGCCCGTGAGATCGATTCGGGGCGCGCCCTGCACGAGGCAGGTCCAATAGCGATTGCCGCGGCACCAGACCTTGATCGCGCTACGCAGTTCCTTCTCGTTGAGCCCGAGCTCCTCCGCGTGCGTCATCAGATCCTCGAAAATGCCGACCTTCAGCGGAACCTTCGGCGCAGGATTCTTCGGAAACGCGAGCGGAAACCGCTTCTGCAGCTTTCCGATCGTATGCACGACAGGGTCCACCGGTTTCGATGGAGTCCCGGATTTCGCGGACTTAGCGGGATCGGCCGGCTTCGACGCAGCCGGCGGCGCGGGACGCCGCGCGCGCGGCGCCTTCTTCTTCGCTGCATTGCTTGCAGCCTGTTTTGCGAGTTGCTCTTTCAGTCCGGCGAGTTGTTCGAAGCCCATCACATCGTGCCTGTAGAAAACGTACCCGGATTTTAACAGCCTCCGGTGACGACCTCGTGGCCGCCGGCGGCGGCCTCATCGGACAAGCATCTGGCCCCGAAAAGACCGCCCTGCCGACATCGCGCTTACTGGCCGCCCGAATAGACGTTGCAGAATGGTCGCGGCGCGCAGTTGTTCGACATGGCGCCAGTCCAGTTCGATGTTCGCCCGCTCGCGCTCTGGCCCATCGCCACGCCGCCGTATGCGGTGTCGCCGGAAATTGGTGTGCTTTGGACGTCTTGCTGGCGGGGTGCGGGAATGGACTGCAATGTGTCGGTGGGTTCTTGTGCCTGAGTCAGAGTTCCGATTGAAAAGGCGGCCACGAGCGTGGTCGTAACGAGGAAGGTCTTCATGACTTTCTCCTTCAACGAAAGACTTGCCGCTGCCTGACGATACAGCCGCCAGGTGAACCAGGTGCGCATGAAACGCGCACCTATCAAACATATACCCAAGCCGCCGCGAAGTTAAATCTGAAAGTTCGTGCGACTGGTCTGGCGAGCCGAATCCCCGCATGAACGTTCGTCCGCGCATCGATCAATTGGATGCCCGCGACGGCCCTTCACTCTCCTTGAGCCGTGCCCGATGCGCGGCAACCTTTGCCCGATTCCCGCAGATGGCCATGCTGCACCAGCGCCGCGCATGCCCGCGCGTGTGATCCGCGAAAAGCAGCGTGCATTTCGGGCCTTCGCACGCCTTCACGTAAGTAAAGTCCTCTTCGCAGACGAGTTTCGCAAGCGCTTCGACCACCGGCATCAACAGCGATTCGGCGTTCGGCCAACGTCGCTGCATGCTGAACGCGAGACCGCTTGCAGCATTCGCATCGGCGACGATCACCGCATGTTGCTCGTCGCGCTGCAACACGCTGTTTAGCGGCTCGAGTTCGGCCAGATCCTTCGCCGATAACGGCCGCCCTTTCCTCTTTCGCACGAACGCACGAAACCATTCGCGCAGTCCGCGCGCCTTTGCTGCGACCTCGTCCAGCTCGGCAGGCGCGATTTGCGAACGCATTTGCGCCAGCACGTCGGCGGGCACCAGTTCCGCCTGTTCAAGCCATGACAGCAAGCCTTCGCCATCGCCGATCCAGTCGACGGGCTCATCGACCGGCGTCGCGATCGAGTTGAGGAAATGGAGGCCGGGCGCGTCGGCCACAAAAATCGCCGGGATGGGGCGGTAGTCCATTTTGCAATTCAGACGTGTTTCTAGGATGCCCCCATCGTAACCACTAAAAATACTCTTGACAAGTTACGGCGTTCATCCGTAACCTTCTTCACAGGCTTTTAACGGTTACACAACTTTTCCTGACCCTGCGGAGAAACGCTCATGTCCACCATTGCGCATCGTCATATCGACGTCGACGGTTTCAACGTGTTCTATCGCGAAGCCGGTCCGGCAGACGGCCCCAAACTGCTCTTGCTGCATGGCTTTCCCAGTTCGAGCCACATGTTTCGCGATCTCATTCCGCTGCTCTCCGAGCGCTTTCATATCGTTGCGCCCGATCTTCCGGGTTTCGGCCTGTCCGATATGCCGAGCCGCGACGCGTTCTCGTACACGTTCGATAACATCGCGAACGTGATCGATCGCTTTACCGAAGTGATCGGCTTCGATCGCTATGCGGTATATGTCTTCGATTACGGCGCGCCGACCGGCTTTCGTCTTGCGCTCAGGCATCCAGAGCGCATCACGGGGATCGTTTCGCAAAATGGCAACGCCTATGAAGAAGGATTGAGCGACGGCTGGAATCCGATTCGCGCGTACTGGCAAGCGCCCACGCAAGCGAACCGCGATGCGCTGCGCGCGCTGCTCACGAAGGAGACGACGAAGTGGCAATACACGCACGGCGTGCCCGACCTCTCCACGATTTCACCGGATGGCTACGCGCTCGACGACTACTACATGAGCCGCCCTGGCGCGCATGAAGTACAACTCGATCTCTTCGGCGACTACCGCAACAACGTCGCGCTATACCCCGCGTTTCAGGCCTATTTCCGCGAGCATCAGCCGAAGTTGCTGGCGGTGTGGGGCAAGAACGATCCGTTTTTCCTGCCGCCGGGCGCGGAAGCATTCAGGCGCGATATCCCGCATGCGGACGTGCGCTTCTTCGATACAGGCCACTTCGCACTCGAAACGCACGCGGCGCAGATCGCGGCAGCCATCACCGAATTCCTCGCTCACTAAAACGCGGACCTTCACCGCGCTCATCCGTTACAGGAGAAAGATCATGCGTGCAATCGTGCTCGACAAGTTCGGCGGAATCGACAGCCTCGTGTATGCCGAGATTCCGGATCCGGAACCGCTGGACGGACATGTCGTCATCGAGATCAAGGCATTCGGCATCAATCACGCCGAGATGCACATGCGGCGCGGCGAATGGGCCGAAGCTGCGAGAGTGAGCGGCATCGAATGCGTGGGCATCGTGAAGTCGTGTCCGGGCGGCGAGTTTCCCGTCGGCGCGAAAGTGGCCGCGTTGATGGGCGGCCTCGGGCGCACGATCAACGGAAGTTATGCGCAATTCACGCGCGCCCCGGTTTCGAACGTGGCGCTGATCGAATCCGATCTGCCTTGGGCCGAACTGGCCGCCATTCCCGAAACCTATGCGACGGCGTGGACGTGTCTCTTTCGCAATCTCGAGATCGAGGCAGGGCAAACCGTGCTTATCCGCGGCGCCACATCATCGTTCGGGCAGGCCGCAGTGAATCTCGCGGTGAATGCGGGCGCGAAGGTCATCGCGACGACGCGCAATCGCGATCGCATCGCGAAGCTCGAAGCGTTGGGCGTGTCGCGTGTCGAACTCGAAGGGCCTGCGTTGAGCAAGCGCATTACGGAAGCGAAAGAAATCGATGCGGTGCTCGATCTCGTCGGCAACAGCACGATCCTCGACTCGCTCGCGATGCTGCGTCGCGGCGGACGCGCGTGTCTCGCGGGCTGGCTCGGCGGCCTTGCGCCGATTGCGGATTTCAATCCGCTGCTGCAGATGTCGAGCGGTGTGCATCTGACTTTCTTCGGCAGCTTCGTGTTCGGCACGCCCGGCTTTCCGCTGTCCGATGTACCGCTGCAAGCCATCGCCGCAGACGTTGCCGCGGGACGTTTCAACGCGAAGCCGTCACGCGTCTTTTCGTTCGACGAGATTCACGAAGCGCATCGCGTGATGGAAGCGAATGAAGCCAACGGCAAGATGGTCGTCGTTCATTGAAAACAATCGCGCGTTTTCCAGTCGAAACGGGTATCGCGCATTACGGCACGCCGGAAGAGATCGCGGAGTTGATGGCGTTCCTCGTGTCGCACGCCGCAAAATGGATGACGGGCAGCACGCTGAGAATGGACGGCGGCGAAGTCAAGTCGATATGAGCGGCGATCGGCCAACCCAGAGTCCATGAACCCCGTGCGAACCTCGAACGTGCGCAAACGCGAGCGAACGAGTAAGGTGCTATTTTTCCGCTCATTCGAGGCACTCCGCACGATGCAGCCAACCGATCCCGACTTCGTCACGCTCCTTTGCGAAAGCTATGCGCGCCTCTTGCGCAAGCCGCTCGTTCCCGATAAAGACCTGACGCCCGCCGAAGCCGCGCGCTGGCTTTACGAGGACGCACCGTTCGGCATCCTCGCGCACGACACCCGGCCCGATCCGGTCTTCGTCTACGGCAACTTGCGCGCGCAACGCCTGTTCGGCTATACCTGGAACGAGTTGACTGCGTTGCCGTCGCGCCTGTCGGCCGAGGCGCCCGAGCGCAGCGAACGTCAGGCGTTTCTGGAACAGGTAACGCGCGATGGCTATGTCGACGGCTATCGCGGCGTTCGCGTCACGAAATCCGGCAAACGCTTCTGGATCGAACGCGCGACCGTGTGGCAATTGTTCGATCGGGACGGCGTGTATCGCGGACAAGCGGCGCTGATTCCGCATGTCAGCGACATCGGCTGAAGCATGACACGCGTTTCAATCAACGCGCGACAAGCTTGCGAATCACGTCGACGAGTTGCGTCTTGCCCTTGACGATCGCTTCCCGGTGACCTTCGAAGTCGATCCAGCCTTGATTGAAACCGTCGAGCATTTGAATGCGCGGCATCGGGTACTTCATGCCCTGGCCCACGAACAGTGCTTCCCACGTTTCGCGCGGGACCGCCTGTGCGCGCACCGGCTTGCCGAGCACTTGCGCGAATGCGGCGGCAATGTCATCCGGACTCGTGCGCCGCGGCCCTTCCAGTTCGACGATCCGCACGCCCGCCCATTGCTCCTGCATGAGCTTCGCCGCGAGTTCGCCGATATCGTCGGTGGCGATCATCGGAATCGCGCGATCGAGCGGTTGCAGAAATGAATGCACGATGCCTTCGTTACGCGCCGAGTCGATATCCCACCCGCAATTCTCCATGAACCAGCCCGGACGCAAAAACGTGACGGGTATCGGCTGCTTGCTGAGCGCCTCTTCGAGCAGCGTGCGCTGCGTCAGCAGATTGGTCTGCGTGGCCTGCGCGCCAATCGTCGACAGACATACGATCTTGCGCGGCTTCGCACGCGCCACAGCCGCGACGATCGTATCGATGACTTCCCGTGCTTCCGGAAAGCCAGGCGCGGGATCGAATTCCGGCGGCGGGAGAATGAACGCGGCTTCGGCGCCTTCGAAGGCTTGCGCGAGCGCATCGGCGTCGGTCATGGTGGCGAGGGCAAGCTCGCAACCGCGCGCCGACCAGACCGCGCCCTTCTTCTCATCGCGTACGACAGCGCGAACGGGCTTGCCCGCTTCCAGCAGCGCGTGTGCGAGCGCCCCGCCGACTTGTCCTGTGATTCCGGTGATGACGTACATGGTCCGATTCCTTTGTGCAATTCATATGGATAAGATGGATTGCATGTTAGCGGGCGGACTTCCCGCGAAAAATGACTTGCAGGTTATCGGATCGATGCCTCGGCGTTATGGATCGTGCCGCGGTCCGCTCGCGGGCAAGCGTGAACAGGTTGATCCTCTGCCCGGCACATGAAACGGGTATTGCCACTCAGCGAAACATTTCCTTAAAGTCTGCCTATCCACCAGGATCCGCTGGCCGGCTCCAGCAACGGAGACGACACCATGAAAACGGAAAGCGCCGCCGATATCGTCGCGCCCACCTCCGTCGCGGCGCTCGCCACCACGCTCGATTACGATGCCGCGCCGAACGAAGGCGACGCGCTTGCGCCCTTGTGGCACTGGATTTTCTTCAGGCCGATCGTGAGGCAATCGCTCATCGCCGAGGACGGGCATCCAAGGAAAGGCAGCTTCCTGCCGGAACTCGGCCTGCCGCGCCGCATGTGGGCCGGCGGGCGTTTGCGCTTTCCCGCGCCGGTGATCGTCGGTGAACGCATCACGCGCGAATCGAGCATCTTCGATGTCAGCGAAAAGCAAGGCCGCACGGGCAAGCTCGGTTTCGTGACGGTCGGCCATCGCATTTGCTGTGGCGATGTCACCGCGATCGAAGAAGAGCACGACATCGTGTATCGCGAGCCGGCCGCGCCCGGCGCGCCTGCACCGGCCCCGACCGCCGCGCCCCGCGACGCGCGATGGCAGCGCGACATCGTGCCCGACGAAGCGCTGCTGCTGCGCTATTCGGCGCTGACCTTCAACGCGCATCGCATTCACTACGACAAGCCGATAGTACGCTCGCGACGATTCGATCGCACTGCGCGCCGCCGAAGTCGAACACGTCGCGTTCGGCGAGATCGAATGCCTGCGCCAGCGCTTCACGCAACATGCTGCGCGCGCGAAAATGCCGGCTGCGCACCGTCGCCTCGGGAATGTTCAGCCACTGCGCGGTCTCCTCGACGCTCATCTCCTCGATCGAACGCAACACGAACACGATGCGAAATAGCTCCGGCAATTCGTCGAGCTTGCGTTCGAGCAGCGCCCGAACTTGGGAACGCGCGAGTGCGTCATCGGGCGCGGGGTCATCGTGCGTAGTCGTCGCTTCGACCTGTTCCGCTTGGATGTCACGTCGGAAACCCGCGTTCCCGGCTTCCGGACGATGCGTTCAGCCTTGCGAGCGCTTGAGCCGCATCGACACGGAAAAGCGCTCCGCCGGGTGCACCGTCACCGACACTTCGAACGTCGCGCCGCTCGCATCGAGATAGCGGCGCACGATTTCGAGGGCAGCCGTTCCCGCCTCCACGCGCAGGCGCCGCGCCATTTCCGCCGGCACGTTGATGGCGCGCACGTCCTGCTGAATCTCGTCGATGCAGCGCCCATAGCGCGCTTCGATCAGCGAGCTGATGAGCGTGTCCGGATTCTGCTTCGCGGCTTCGGCCACATCCTCGTATGCCGGATCGATATACACGTCCGTCCATCCGAGGGGCGAGCTGTCCTTGTCGCCGTCGATACGCAAGCTCGACACCCGCAGCCACGGCGTGCCCTGCGCGCAGCGCAAAGTCTTTGCGAGCCGTGCCGATGCCTCGATGTGCTGCGTCGATTGCACGAGACGCAAGTGCTCCGAGCCGAACTGCACCAGATCGTCGACGGACGCGAGTGACGGGCGGAAGTCATTGCGCGGCTGCATCGACTCGACACGCGTGCCCGCATTCTTGCGCCGCGACACGAGGCCCAGTTGCTGCAGCTCGTGCAACGCGGCGCGCACCGTATGCCGGCTCGTCTGATAGTGGTCGCGAAGTTCCAGCTCGGTCGGCAGATAGGAGCCCACGGGAAAGCGGCCCGACGTGATTCCTTCGGTCAGCTCGCGCGCGATATCGGCGAAATGCGGTCTGTTCATGCTGTGATGGCGATGTTTTCGGGTGGTCAGGGTAAATCATAGCTTGATCGATATGTTCGAACATATTAATCTGCAATATGTCCGGACATATTACATGTCCTGCCCCGTTTATTTCGTTTGAACATGAGGTCACGATGACAATTTCCGTTTCTCCCCTCGCCAGCACCGTGTTCGATTCCGTGCTGTTTCGCGACGCCTTCGGCACCGCGAAGATGCGTGCGCTGTTCTCGGATCACGCGCTGGTGCAGCGTTATATCGACGTCGAAGTGGCGCTCGCAAAGGCCGAGGCGCGCACGGGCGTGATCCCGGCGGAGGCCGCCGAAGTGATTGCGCGCGAATCGACGATCGAGCGCATCGACTTCGATCACATGCGCGAGGAGACGGACATCGTCGGCTATCCGATCCTGCCGCTCGTGCATCAGATGGTCGCCATGTGCGGCGACGCCGGACGTTATGTTCATTGGGGCGCGACGACGCAGGACATCATGGATACCGCTGTCGCGCTGCAAGTGCGCGATGCGCTCGAATCCATCGAGGGCGACATTCGCGAATTGCGCGCGATTCTCGCGGACCTCGCGAAGAAGTATCGCGATACGCCGATGGCCGGCCGCACGCATTTGCAGCAGGCGCTGCCCGTCACGTTCGGCTACAAGGTCGCGATCTGGCTCGCAATGTTCGATCGACATCAGGAACGCGTCGCGCAGATGCGTCAGCGCGTGGCCGTCGTCCAATTCGCGGGCGCGGCGGGCACGCTGGCATCGCTCCCAGACAACGGCTTCGCGGTGCAGAAGGCGCTCGCCGATGAGCTGAAGCTCGGCGTGCCCGCGACGACCTGGCATGTCGCGCGCGATGGATTCGCCGAGGCCGTCAACCTGCTCGCGCTCGTCACCGGATCGCTCGGCAAGATCGCGATGGACATCATGATCATGGCGTCGACGGAATTCGGGGAAGTGTACGAGCCCTTCGTCAAGGGACGCGGCGCGAGCAGCACCATGCCGCAAAAGCGTAATCCGATTTCGAGCGAACTCATGCTTGCCGCGGCGAAAGCGGTGCGACAACACGCAGGGCTCATGGTCGACGCGATGATCCAGGACTTCGAGCGCGCCACCGGGCCGTGGCATGCGGAATGGATCGCGATTCCCGAGAGCTTCATTCTCACGTCGGGCGCGTTGCATCAGGCGAAGTTCGCGCTAGGCGGCCTGATCGTCGATGAAGCGCGCATGAAGCATAACCTCGGCATCAGCCGCGGCCTGATCGTGGCGGAAGCGGTGATGATGGGCATGGCGCCTTACACGGGACGCCAGCAGGCGCACGACATCGTGTACGACGCATGCCGCACGGTGAACGAACGAGGCGGCACGCTCGCGGAAGCGCTCGCTGCATTGCCCGAGGTGACGAAGCACTTCGACCGCGCCGCGATCGATCGCATGACCGATCCCGCGAACTATCTCGGTCTCGCGCCGCAAATGGTGGATCGGGCCATTGCGCTGTCGAGAGACATCTGATTACCGAAGGTCATGGAGGAGCATGCGATGCAAAACGAACACGCCTCACACGACGACACGACCGTCGCACCGCCGAAGAAGCTGCCGTGGTATCGCAAGCTCGGCATGCAAGTGCTTTTATCGCTCGTGATCGGCATTGCGGTCGGTCTCGTCTTTCCGAAGTTCGGCGCGCAACTGAAGGTGCTCGGCGATATCTTTCTCGCGCTCATCAAGGCCGGCGTCGCGCCGCTCGTGTTTCTCACGATCGTGCACGGCATCGCTTCGGCGGGCGATGTGAAGAGCGCGGGGCGCGTCGGCTGGAGATCGATCGTCTACTTCGAAGTCGTGTCGACTATCGCGCTCGCGGTCGGCCTGCTCGCGGGCAATCTGCTGCAAACGGGCAAGGCGATGACATCCGTCACGGTCGGCGCCGTGCCTGTGACAGCCGCCAAGGCCGCGCCACAAGGCTTCACCGAGTTCGTGATGCATGTCGTGCCGGACAACTTCATCGGCGCGTTCGCGAAAGGCGAGCTGCTGCAAGTGGTCGTGCTCGCCGTGATGGTCGGTATCGGCATTCTCGCCATTCCCGAGCGCCGCCGCATGCGCATCAACGAAGGGCTGGATCTCGTTTCCGAAGTGCTGTTCTCATTCATCAACCTCGTGATGAAGCTCGCGCCGCTCGGCACGTTCGGCGCCGTCGCGTACTCGGTGGGCAGCAACGGCACGGCCGTGCTGGTCGCGCTCGCACAACTCGTTCTGAGCTTCTATGCGGTGGTGGTGCTGTTCATCGTCGTGGTCATGGGCATCATCGCCAGGCTCGCGGGCTTTAGCCTCTGGCGCTTCCTGCGCTATATCAAGGACGAGATCTTCATCGTGCTCGGCACGGCTTCTTCGGAAAGCGCATTGCCGCGTCTTCTGATCAAGCTCGAACGGCTCGGCTGCGCGAAGCAGACCGTCGGGCTCGTGCTGCCGACTGGCTATGCGTTCAATCTCGACGGCACGTCGATCTTCATGTCGATGGGTGTGATGTTCATCGCGCATGCATATGGCGTGCCGATCACGCTCGAGCATCAGATCGGCATTCTGTTGCTGATGCTGCTGACGTCTAAGGGCGCGGCCACGGTCTCGGGCGGATCGTTCGTGGTGTTCGCCGCGACCGTCACGTCGACGGGCATCCTTCCCGTCGAAGGTCTCGCGCTGATCTTCGGCGTATACCGCTTCATGTCGATGGCGATCGCGACATGCAACACCATCGGCAACAGCCTTGCGACGGTCGTGATCGCGAAATGGTCACGCACGTTCGATGCCGCCATCAGCGAACGGCATCTCTATCCCGAGCGTTATCCGGAGATCGCGGAAGCGGACCAGCGGCTCGCGGACGGCAACCTTCTTCCGGAAGACATGAACGACGCGAATCCCCATCCGGACGGAATCTCGCTGAGAAGCGCGGGAACGCGATAAACCCGGCACGTCGTAATTTTCGCAGCGCGGCAATGCCGCGCTTTTTTCACTTCGCTTATCATCGGAGAACCGCGCATCGAACCCATTGGATGGCTATCCGGACCGGAGATCGCATGCCACCGCTACGCGCAATCCATCTCTTGCAAACCAAAGAAGGCGCTCGCCTGCATGGCGCCGAACTCGGCCAGTGGCGACGCTGGGGACCGTATCTGAGCGAGCGTCAATGGGGCACCGTTCGCGAGGATTACAGCGAATACGGAACCGCCTGGGATTACTTTCCGCACGATCATGCGCGCAGCCGGATGTATCGCTGGGGCGAGGACGGCATCGCCGGATTCGGCAACGACCCGCTTGACTGGTGTGCGTCGCTCGCATTGTGGAACGGGCGTGACCCGATCATCAAGGAACGGCTCTTCGGCCTCACGAACGAGCAAGGCAATCATGGCGAGGATGTGAAGGAGCTGTACTTTTATCTCGACGGCACGCCGACGCATTCGTACATGAAGATGCTGTACAAGTATCCGCACGACGCCTATCCGTATCAGCAGCTCATCGACGAGAACAGGCGGCGCGGCCCGGCGCTTCCCGAATACGAAGTGCTCGATACCGGTGTGTTCGATGGCGATCGTTACTTCGATGTCTGCGTCGAGTATGCGAAGCACACGCCCGATGACATCGTGATGCGCGTAACCATCGAGAATCGCGCGAACGAGGCCGCGACGCTGCATGTGCTGCCGCAGTTCTGGGCGCGCAACCGATGGTCGTGGTCGAGCAAGTGGGGCAAGCCTTCGCTGACGTTCGAGCAGCACGCGCGGGAAGGGGCGCGCGTCGTCGCGCACAATCCTTCGTATGGCGCGATGCTGGTTACGGCCTCGGCAGAAGCGCCCATCGAATGGCTCTTTTGCGAAAACGAAACGAACGTTCGTCGCATCTTCGGCATCGAAGGCGCGGGATCATTCAAGGACGGCTTCAACGACTATATCGTCGAAGGCGACGAGCACGCGATCCGGCGCGACCGCGGCACGCGCAGCGCCGCGCATGCGTGTCTGCAACTCGGTCCGCATGAGCGCTCGGCGATGTATCTGCGCTGGCGCCCGGCATCGGTTTCGAACGATCCGCCGCTCGACCTGGCGCAGCTTTTCGCGCGCCGCGAAGCGGAAGCCGACGAGTTCTACGCGACGCTGCAACACGACATCGACGATGCCGACGCGCGTCTCGTGCAGCGCCAGGCGCTCGCCGGCATGTTATGGACGAAGCAGTATTACCAGTTCGACGTCACGCGCTGGCATGACGGCGATCCGGGCCAGCCCACGCCGCCCAGAGAACGTCGGCATGGCCGCAATGCGGACTGGCGGCACATGTGCAACGGCGACGTCGTATCCATGCCCGACAAATGGGAGTACCCATGGTACGCGTCGTGGGATCTCGCGTTTCATGCGGTCGCGTTCGCGACGATCGATCCGGACTTCGCGAAGAAGCAATTAGCGCTGCTCGTGAAAGAGCGCTACATGCATCCGAACGGGCAATTGCCCGCGTACGAATGGGCCTTCGGCGATGCGAATCCGCCCGTTCACGCATGGGCGACATGGCGCGTGTTCGAGCTCGATCGCGAGATGACCGGCATCGGCGATCACGCGTTTCTCGAAGTGATGTTTCACAAGCTGCTGCTCAACTTCGCGTGGTGGGTCAACCGCAAGGACGCCGACGACCGCAACATTTTTCAGGGCGGTTTTCTCGGGCTCGACAACATCGGCATCTTCGACCGCTCGCAGCCGCTGCCGACGGGCGGACGCATCGATCAGGCAGACGGCACCGCATGGATGGCCTCGTATGCGCTCGACCTCATGCAGATCGGCCTCGAGCTCGCGATGACCAACGAGTCGTATGTCGAGATCGCGGTGAAATTCTTCGAGCACTTCCTGTATATCGCGGAAGCAGTGAGTTGCGGCGAAGTCTGCAACACGGGCCTGTGGGACGGCAGCGACGAATTCTTCTATGACGTGCTGCATCTGCCAAATGGCACGCGCGTGCCGATGCGCATTCGATCCATCGTCGGGCTGATACCGCTTTTCGCGGTGCATGTGCTCGAAGAGCGCGTGTACGGCGATCTGCCGGGACTGCGCGAAAGGCTTGCGTGGTTTCTCGATCATCGGCCGAATCTCGCGAAACTCGTGTCGCGCTGGACCGAGCCCGGCAAGGGCAACACCACCCTGCTTTCGTTATTGCGCGGACATCGCATGAAAGCGCTTTTGCGGCGCACGCTCGATCCAGGCGAATTTCTTTCCGACTATGGCGTGCGCGCATTGTCGCGCGTGCATTGCGACAAGCCTTATGTCTTCGATCACGATGGCGTGAACGTCTGCATCCGGTACGTGCCCGCGGAGTCGGATTCGCGCGTGTTCGGCGGCAATTCGAACTGGCGCGGACCGATCTGGATGCCGGTCAACTATCTACTGATCGAATCGCTCTACGAGTTTCATCGCTACTATGGGGATGAATTTCGCGTCGAGCATCCGACGGGATCGGGCAAGATGCATTCGCTGAATGAAATCGCCGACGATCTGTCGCGGCGCGTCAGCACGCTCTTCCTGAAAGATGCCGATGGCAAGCGGCCCGTGATGGCTGCATATCCGATGCTGCAAGCCGATCCGCGCTCGCAGGATCTCATTCTCTTTCACGAGTACTTTCACGGCGACAGCGGACGCGGCGTCGGCGCTTCGCATCAGACGGGTTGGAGCGGGCTCGTCGCGCTGCTGCTGCAACCGCGTCTGATGAAGCTGTCGCACGTGGGGCCCGAAGCGCCCGTCATGACCGTGCGCCTGCATGAAGAGGCTGCGGCGGCGATGGGCCGCTAGCATTCATCGCGTGCGCTGAAGGGAGCCTGGGCGGATGTGATTTTCGTGCAGGCTGCCCGGGCGCTCGCCTATACTGGAATTTCCCTCATGTCCCCAGAGAACCGGAGGACGTCATCATGTTCAACCATCTGCTGGTTCCCACGGACGGTTCCGCGCTATCGGAAGCGGCGGTGCGCATGGCGGTTGCGCTCGCCAAAGAGAACAACGCGCGCATTACCGGTCTTTATATGGTGCGGCCGCTTCATACGACCGTGTACAGCGCCGAGATGGCCGGAGCGAATCAGGATGAGCTTCAGGTCGCCGATCAGGCGCGCGCCCGGCTCTACCTCGATAATCTCAGGAGCATCGCGGTGCAGGCGGGCGTGGAGTGCGACACGGAAACGCCTACGGGAACGCACCCGTATGAGGCGATCCTCGATACGGCGAAGACGCGGCACTGCGATCTCATCGTCATGGCCTCACACGGTCACGGCGGCATTCGCGGGCTATTGCTCGGAAGCGAAACGCAAAAGGTGCTGACGCATAGTCATTTGCCGATTCTGGTGGTGAGGCCGCCGGAGTGATGGCGGGTCGAAGCCCTACCGCTCCAGATTTCCGAAACAGACGTACTTCGCCTCCAGATACTCCTCGACGCCCGAGGACGCCCCCTCGCGTCCCATCCCGGACTCCTTGATGCCGCCGAACGGCGCGACTTCGTTGAAGACGAGGCTGTCGTTTACGCCGACGACACCGCATTCGAGCGCTTCCATCACGCGAAACGCGCGGCTGATATCCGCCGTGTAGAAGTAAGCCGCGAGCCCGGTGCGCGTGTCGTTCGCGAACGTGATGACGTCGTCCTCGTCCCTGAACGGGAGCACGCTCGCGATCGGCCCGAGGACTTCGTCGCCGCACACGCTCATCGACGGATCGACGCCCGTCAGCACCGTCGGCCTGAAGAAATTCGATCCGGGCGCGACACGCGAACCGCCCGCCGCGACCGTCGCGCCGAGCCTGACCGCTTCATCGACGAGACTTTCGATGCGCGTCACCGCCGCGTCGTCGATGAGCGGGCCGATCTGCGCGCCTTCGTCCAGCCCGTCGCTCACCTTGAGCAACGCGACCTTCGACACGAGCTTCGCGACGAAGGTCTCGCACACGTCTTCATGCACGAAGAAGCGATTCGCGCACATCGCCGCCTGGCCCGAGTGACGGAAACGCGCATCGAGCGCGCCTTTAACGGCAAGGTCTATGTCCGCATCGTCGAACACGATGAAAGGACAGTTCGCGCCCAGTTCGAGCGACATCTTCTTCACGGTGGACGCGCACAGGCTCATCAGCCGCTTGCCTTCGTCGATGGAACCGGTGAACGACACTTTGCGCACATCCGGGCTCGCGAGCAGCGTGCTTCTGATCGGCTCGCCCTCGCCCGTGAGCACGGACAGCACGCCGCGCGGCAAGCCTGCGTTCTCGCCGAGCGCGCACAGCGCGAGCGCCGAGTACGGCGTCTGCGGATCCGGATGATGAATGACCGTGCAGCCCGCCGCGAGCGCGGCGCCGACGCGTCGCGCGACCATCGACGAGGGAAACGTCCATGACGTGATCGCGCCACATACGCCGACCGGCTGATGCAGCACGCGGATGCGCTGATTGCGGCGCGGCGCGGGAATGTTGTCGCCGTAGATGCGGCGCGCTTCCTCGGCGAACCAGTCCAGATAATTCGCGGCCTGCGTGATTTCGGAGCGCGCTTCGTGCAGCGGCTTGCCTTGCTCGCTGCACAGAATGATGGCGAGATCGTCGCGATGATGCTCGACGAGGCGTGCCCACTCCCTCAGCACCGACGCGCGCTCGCGGCTGCTCCAGTTGCGCCAGTCCTGCAACGCCGCACTTGCGCACTCGATGGCATCGGTCACTTGCTCCGCCGTGACTTGCGGCACGGAGCCGATGATCTCGCCCGTGGAAGGATTCGTGACAGGCACGCGCGGCAGCGAAGTGTTGTCGACCCAGGCGCCGCCGATATAAGCCGACTGCTCGAAAAGACTGGGGCACTGCAATTGCATGGCTCGCTCCAATGCGTAAGGCGCTTCCTGCACGGTTCCATCGAGCTTAACGCATTTTTTACTCGCCATTCGCGACGCGCGCGGCATCTCCGGTATACGAATGCGGCGGCGCATCGGACAACGCGCCGCCGCTGGGCGATCAGTGGCTCGCGCCCTCGACCGCGCCGATGCCCGTTTCGGAACGCACCGTCTGCGCTTCGAAGCCGGCCTTGTCGATGCGCGCACGCGCGGATTGGTCGGTCACCGAGAAGAGCCAGATGCCGATGAAGCCGATCGCCATCGAGAACAGCGCGGGCGATGCATACGGGAACGGCGCGCTCGCGTAGTGGAATACATCGACCCACACGGCTTTGGAGAGCACGGTCATCACGACCGCCGAGAGCAGGCCGAGGAAGCCGCCCACGGCCGCGCCGCGTGTCGTGCAGCCGCGCCACAGCACCGACATGAAGAGCACCGGGAAGTTGGCCGACGCCGCCACCGCGAACGCGAGCGACACCATGAACGCGATGTTCTGCTTCTCGAACACGATGCCGAGCACCACTGCGACGATGCCGAGCACGATCGTCGTCATGCGCGACACACGCAGTTCGCTCGCGCTCGACGCCTTGCCCTTCTTGAACACGGTCGCATAGAGATCATGCGAAACCGCCGATGCGCCCGCAAGCGTGAGACCCGCGACGACCGCGAGAATCGTTGCGAACGCAACCGCCGAGATGAAGCCGAGGAACACGTTGCCACCGACCGCGCTCGCCAGATGCACCGCCGCCATGTTCGTGCCGCCGAGCAGCTTGCCGCCCGCATCCTTGAAGATCGGGTTGGTGCTCACCAGCACGATCGCGCCGAAGCCGATGATGAACGTGAGGATGTAAAAGTAGCCGATCCACGTGGTCGCCCAGAACACGGACTTGCGCGCTTCCTTTGCGTTGGGCACGGTGAAGAAGCGCATCAGGATGTGCGGCAGGCCGGCCGTGCCGAACATCAGCGCAATGCCGAAGGAGATCGCCGAGATCGGGTCCTTGATGAAGTTGCCCGGCCCCATGATCGACGCCTTCTTCTCGTGCACATCGACGGCCTTCGCAAAGAGCGCTTCCGGACTGAAGTGGAATTGCCACAGCACCATGAACGCCATGAACGAAGCCCCCGCGAGCAGCAGGCATGCCTTGATGATCTGCACCCACGTCGTCGCGGTCATGCCGCCGAAGAGCACGTACACCATCATCAGCGCGCCGACGATCACCACCGCGATCCAGTATTCGAGGCCGAACAGCAACTTGATGAGTTGCCCCGCGCCGACCATCTGCGCAATCAGATAGAACGCCACGACGACGAGCGTGCCCGACGCCGCGAACGCGCGAATCGGCGTCTGCTTGAAGCGGTATGCGGCGACATCGGCGAAGGTGAAGCGGCCGAGATTGCGCAGACGCTCCGCCATCAGGAACGTGATGATCGGCCAGCCGACGAGAAAGCCGATCGAATAGATGAGGCCGTCATAGCCATTGCTGTAGACCGCCGCCGAGATGCCGAGAAACGACGCCGCCGACATGAAATCGCCCGCGATCGCGAGCCCGTTCTGAAAGCCGGTGATGCCGCCGCCCGCGGTGTAGAACTCGGCCGCCGAGCGTGTCTTTTTCGCGGCCCATTTGGTGATGAAGAGCGTCGCGATCACGAACGCGATGAACATGGAGATCGCGGTCCAGTTGGTCGCCTGCTTCACCGCCTGACCGAGGTCGCCGCCCGCGGCGAAGGCGCCGGCGGAGGCCGCGAAGAGCGCGCCTGCTGCGAAGATACGTTGCGGCTTCATGCGGCCTCCCGCTTGATCTGGTCCGTGAGTTCGTCATATGTGCTGTTGGCGTGGTGCACGTAGAGGCCCGTGATCACGACCGTGAAGACGATCACGAACAGGCCGATCGGCATGCCCCAGGTCATCACGCCCGCGCCCATCTTCGCGGCGAGCAGATCCTTGTTGAACGCGATGAGCAACACGTAGCCGTAGTAGACGACCAGCACGAGCGCCGTCAGCGTCCATCCGAGCTTCGAGCGTTTTCGCACCAGTTCGCGGTAAGCGGCGCTCGACTTGATTTTTTCTACGACCTTGAGATCCATTTCCGTCTCCTGCATGAAAGTCTCTTCTCTGCGTGCGACAACGCCCGCGTTCGGCGCGGCGCGCGAACGATCAGCGATGCGTATGAGTAAGGAAATCCCCGGGGCGGGGACGTCAACCGATGCTCTCGCGCATACATTTCAGGCGAGTTCTGTTTTCGATGCGCTGGAGACTAAGGTAAAAGCGCGCGCTTACCCGTTTCTTACGCGAGGCACTTTCTTTTGACGGGGTTTACGCGAAGCATGGCGCCTGCTGCCGTAACGCGCAACAGACGATCGAGCGTTCGCTCCCACAGCGTCAGCGCACAATCGGTGCCGACGTTTCACATTGCGCCATACCCTTTCCGAAAGCGTGCGAGACAATCCTCGCCCTGCCAGTTGTTCAGTAATTGCTGCACATTCCGATCCACAGCGTTCAGTGGAAATGGCATTAAACGCTATGGCGTTTTCATCCGTATTCAGCTATTAGTAGACTCGTCACGCACGTCACGCTACGCCGTGGCGAATCATGAGCATCTCTGGCTATAACTCGACCGTCAAAACCGGAGGCAGCTACGACACATCACAAGCATCAGGCTCGCGCTCGCTGACGTCGCCCAAGAGTCCTGTCCCGCGCGATTTCATCGCATGGCGAACGCATGCCTTCCGGGCACGCATTCGCTGAAACGCACACCGCGAGCATGTCGTGGCGAGGCGCCTGCCGGCGCGCTCGCTCATCAACGATCGGCCATCCCAAGAGGGAGGCGCCTATGGCGTTCGTGTCGGAACAGATGCTGGACTGCTGCTCGTTCGCTCAACCCTCGCGCCGGGTGCGCGCGCTGCGTCTCGTCGCGGCCGCCGCGCTCGCATCGCTCTCGCTCGTGGCGTGCAGGAAGCCGCCGCCCGAAGCGCCGAAGCCCGCCGTCGATGTCACCGTCGTGACCGTCGCCGCGCAAACGACGCCCGTCGATTTCGAATTCACCGCGCAGACGCAGAGCTCGCGTGAAGTCGAAATACGCGCGCGCGTCGACGGCTTCCTGGAAAAGCGCGTGTACACCGAAGGCGCGCTCGTTCAGGCGGGCCAGGTGATGTTCATCATGGACAAGCGCCCCTTCGAAGCCGCGCTGCAGACCGCCAAGGGCTCGCTCGCGCAGCAGCAGGCGCGGCTGCTCGTCACGCAGCAGAATCTCTCGCGCGTGAAGCCGCTCGCCGCGATGAACGCGTTGAGCAAGAAGGATCTGGATGACGCCGTCGGCAACGAGAAGAGCGCCGAGGCCGCCGTCATCGCCGCGAAAGGCGAAGTGCAGACCGCTGAGCTCAACCTGAGCTACACGACGATCCGCTCGCCGCTCAAGGGCCTCTCCAGCTTCGCGCGCGTGCAGGAAGGCAGCTACGTGACGCCGACGCAATCGGGCCTGCTCACCTACGTCTATCAGCTCGACCCGATGTGGGTGAATTTCAGCATCTCGGAGAACGAGTTGCTGACTTATCGCGAGCAGATCAAGAAAGGCCAGTTGCGCTTTCCGTCCGACAACAAGTTCGATGTCACCGTCATCCAGGCCGACGGCTCGGTCTATCCGCAGACCGGCCGCATCGACTTCACGAATCCGGCCTTCAGCACGGAGACGGGCACGTTTCTCGTGCGCGCGGTATTCGCGAATCCGCAAGGCACGCTGCGGCCCGGCCAGTTCGTGAAGGCGCGTGTCACGGGCGCGCTGCGGCCCAACGCCATTCTCGTGCCGCAACGCGCCGTGCTGCAGGGCGCGAAGAGCCACTTCGTGTGGGTGCTCGACGAGCAGTCGAAGCCGCATCAGCGTGTCATCGAAGTCGGCGAATGGCATGGCGACGACTGGTTCATCACGAGCGGCCTGAAGGCGGGCGAGCGCGTGATCGTCGATGGCGCGATCCGGGTCGGAGCGGATTCGCAGGTTCGCGTCGTCGCGGCACCCCCGGCACCCGCAGCGCCCGCCGCGGGCGGCGCGGCGGCGTCGGGCGCTCAGGAGGCGTCGCTCGGGCAGACGAAGAACGCAAGCGGCGGGACGGAAAAGTGATTTGATCTGACCACTATCGAAAGCACGTCGCGCGGAAGAGGCCAATGAACATTTCACATTTCTGCATTGACCGTCCCATTTTCGCGTCGGTCATTTCGATCGTCATCACGCTGGGCGGCGCGCTGACCATGCTCGCGCTGCCCACGGCGCAGTATCCCGACATCACGCCGCCGCAGATCACGATCTCCGCGACCTATCCGGGCGCGAGCGCGGACGTGGTCGCCAACAACGTCGCCGCGCCGATCGAGCAGCAGGTCAACGGCGCGGACAACATGATCTACATGAGCTCGTCGAGTTCGTCGACGGGCAACCTGACCATCAACGCGTACTTCCAGATCGGCACGAACCCGGAGCTCGCGCAGGTCGACGTGCAGAACCGCGTGAACCTCGCTTTGCCGCAACTGCCGCAGTCAGTGACGGCGCAGGGCGTGCAGGTGCAGAAGAAGTCGCAGGCGTTCATGATGGTCATCGCGATCTATTCGCCCGACGAACGCTACGACGCGACGTATATCGCCAACTACGCGAACGTGTATGTCCTCGACGCGCTCAAGCGGATTCCCGGCGCGAATCAGTCGAGCATCTTCGGCACGCCCGATTACGCGATGCGCATCTGGCTCAAGCCCGACCGCATGGCGCAACTCGGCATCACCGCCGCCGACGTCCAGCGCGCCGTCGCCAACCAGAACCAGCAGTTCGCCGTGGGCCGCCTCGGGCAATCGCCGACGGGCGCGCCTGTCGAGCAGTCCTTCGCGGTGACGACGACCGGGCGGCTCACCGAGCCCGCCGAGTTCGAGAACATCATCATTCGCGCGCAATCGGGCGGCGCCGCGATCGTGCGTCTGAAGGACGTGGGCCGCGCCGAGCTCGGGCAGAAAGACTATTCGATCCGCAGCCGCTTCCAGGGCAAATCGGCGACGGTGCTGGCCGTCTATCAGCAGCCGGGCGCGAACGCGCTCGACGTGTCGAAGCAGGTGCGCGCGTCGCTCGCCGAGATGAAGAAGACGTTCCCGCAGGGCATCGACTACGAAATCGCGATGGACACGACGGAGTTCACGCGCGCCTCCATCTCCGACGTGGTGCATACGTTCTTCGAAGCGGTCGTGCTGGTCGTCATCGTCGTGTTCGTGTTCCTGCAAAGCCTGCGTGCCACATTGATTCCGGTGCTCGCGGTGCCGGTGTCGATCGTCGGCACGTTCATGGGCATGGAGGCCCTCGGCTTTTCCATCAACATGCTGACGCTGTTCGGCATGGTGCTTGCAATCGGCATCGTCGTGGACGATGCGATCGTCGTGATCGAGAACGTCGAGCGCAACATGACGGTGCACAAGCTCGATCCGAAGACCGCCGCCAAGAAGGCGATGGACGAAGTGGCCGGGCCGGTCGTGGCCATCGTGCTCGTGCTCTGCGCGGTGTTCGTGCCGGTGGCGTTCCTGAGCGGCATCACGGGGCAGATGTACAAGCAGTTCGCCATCACGATCGCGATCTCGGTGGTGATCTCGGGTCTCGTCGCGCTGACCTTGTCGCCCGCGCTCGCCTCGTTGCTGCTCAAGCCCGGGCATCACGAGAAAAAAGGCTTTTTCCGCTGGTTCGATGCCCAGTTCATGCGCATGACGCACGGCTACACGAGCGTCGTGCGGCTCGTCATCAAGCGCTTCGCGATCGCGCTGCTGCTCTTCGCCGGCATGATCGCGCTCGCCGTCGTCATGATGCGCGACATACCGACCGCGTTCCTGCCGCCCGAGGATCAGGGTTATCTGCTCGGCGCGGTGATCATGCCCGATGCCGCATCGCTCGACCGCACCGGCGCGGTATCGGACCGCGTCACCGAATACTTCATGAAGCAGCCGGCGGTCGGCAGCATCACGACCGTCGATGGCTTCAGCATTCTCGATAGCCAGAACAAGAACAACTCGTCGACGTTCTTCGTCGGCTTCAAGAGTTTCGAGGAGCGCTACAAGTCGGACAATATCCGCACGCAGAATGCGCGCGCGGTGCTCGTCGACGCGTACAGGCATCTGTCGCAGATCAAGGAGGGCATCGTCGTGCCGTTGAATCCGCCGTCGATTCCGGGCCTGGGCACGACGGGCGGCACCGAGATGTGGATTCAGAGCAAGGGCGACGCGACCATCGGGCAGTTCGCGGCCCTCGTCGACGATTTCGTCGCCAAGGCCAAGGCGCGCCCGGAGCTGACGGGAGTCACCTCGACCTTCAACGCGTCGTCGCAACAGATGCTCGCCAATGTCGATCGCGACAAGGCCGAAACGCTCGGCGTGCCCGTCGAGGATGTCTACAGCGCCATGCAGACGATGTTCGGCTCGCTCTACGTGTCGCAGTTCAACCGGTCGAGCCGGCTCTGGCAGGTCATTCTGCAAGCGGAGCCGCAATACCGCCTGAAGCCGGACGACCTCACGCAGATCTTCGTGAAGAGCAAGAGCGGCGAGATGGTGCCGCTCAAGTCCATGGTCACGACGCGCTATGTGACGGGGCCCGATCTCATCACGCGTTTCAACAACTTTCCGGCGGTGAAGATCACGGCGAACGCCGCGCCCGGTTACGCGTCCGGACAGGTCATGCAGGCGCTGGAAGATATCGCGCGGGACCTGCCGTCGGACTACGGCATCGGGTGGAGCGGCGAGGCGTACGAGGCGAAGCAGTCGGGCAGTTCGTCGGCGCTCGTCTTCGTGTTCGGCCTGATCATGGTCTTCCTGATTCTCGCCGCGCAGTACGAGAAGTGGAGTCTGCCGTTCGGCGTGCTGATGGCGGTGCCGTTCGCGATCTTCGGCGCGCTGCTCGCCATTCTTCTGCGCGGCCTCAACAACGACGTGTACTTCCAGATCGGCCTGACGATGCTCGTCGCGCTCGCCGCGAAGAACGCGATTCTCATCTTCGAGTTCGCCGTGCTGAACCGCGAAGCGGGCGCGTCCGTGTACGACGCGGCGATGACCGCCGCCGAAGAGCGCCTGCGCCCGATCGTGATGACCTCGCTCGCGTTCATTCTCGGCTGCGTGCCGCTCGCCATCGCGACGGGCGCGTCCGCGAACAGCCGGCATTCCATCGGCACGGGCGTGATCGGCGGGATGCTCGGCGCGACGGTCATCGCGGTGTTCTTCATTCCGATGTTCTTCTGGGGACTGGAAACGATGTCCTCGCGCTCCAAGAAAAAGAAAGGCGACGAAGCGCCCGCCGCCGATGCGAAGCCGCATAACGCACCGGGAAGCGGCTCGAATGCTTCGCCGTCCGCTCCGAACAAGGGAGACTGACATGCGGCGCACTCTCGTCAGCCTCGCCGCGGCACTATCGCTCAGCGGCTGCCTGCTCGGCCCGAACTACTCGCGCCAGCCGGTCGATACCCCGGCGACGTACCGCTTCGCCACGGCCGAAGTCGCCGACACCGCGAACACCGAATGGTGGAAGCAGTTCCAGGACCCGGTGCTCGATGAGCTGATCTCGACGGCCCTCGCGAACAACAAGGACGTGAAGATTGCGGCGGCGCGCGTCGAACAGTTCATGGGCCAGTTCGTCACGACGCGCGCCGCGCTGTTCCCGCAGGTCTCGGCAGGCGCGGCGGCCGCGCGGCAGCGCACGTCGGCGGCGGGGCCGCAGCCGCTCAACGGCTTCGGGCCGGTCTACAACAGCTTCGAGGTATCGGTGTCGGCGGCGTGGGAACTCGATATTTTCGGCCGCAACCGGCGGCTCACCGAGGCGGCGCGCGCGAATCTGCTGTCGAGCGAGGAAGGCCGGCGCGCGACAATTCTGTCGCTGGTGGCTTCGGTGGCGTCGGCGTATCTGAATCTGCGCAGCTTCGACAAGCAGCTCGAAATCGCCAAGGCGACGACGCAAAGCCGGGCCGAATCGGTGCATGTGTTCACGTTGCGCTTCGAAGGCGGCGAAGTCTCGCAGATGGAGCTCGCGCAGAGCCAGTCCGAATACGAAGCATCGCTGGCGACGATTCCGCAGCTCGAAACGCAGATCGCTCAGCAGGAAGACGCGCTCTCGGTGCTGCTGGGCGCGAATCCCGGGCCGATCATGCGCGGCCGCGCGCTCGGCGAACTCTCGACGCCCGTCATCCCGGCGGGCCTGCCCTCCGATCTGCTGGAGCGGCGCCCCGACCTGCTTCAGGCGGAACAGGATCTGGCCGCGGCCAACGCGCTCATCGGCGCGGCGCGCGCGCTCTACTTCCCGCAGATTTCGCTGACGGGGTTGCTCGGCACCGCGAGCGGCCAGTTCTCGTCGCTCTTCACGGGGCCGGCGCGCGTGTGGTCGTTCGCGGGTCAGATCACGCAGCCGATCTTCACGGCGGGCAATATCTCGGGCCAGGTGCAGTCCGCCGAAGCGCAGCAACAGGCGGCGCTGCTCACGTATCAGAAGTCGATCCAGGTCGCGTTCCAGGAAGTCGACGATGCGCTCATCGCGTCGCAGAAGCTGCACGAGCAACTCGAAGTGCAGGGCCGGCAGGTCGTCGCGCTCTCCACTTACTCGCGGCTCGCGCGGGCGCGCTACGAAGGCGGCTACACGAGTTATATCGAAGTGCTCGACGCCGAGCGCAGCCTCTTCAACGCCCAGCTTTCGCAGACCCAGACGCAGGCCGCCGCGCTCGTGTCGTTCGTCACGCTCTACAAGGTGATGGGCGGCGGCTGGGTCGTCGCGGCCGACAAGATGACGACGCAGCAACAATCGGCGACGCCATCCGGCGATTCCGCCAAACCGGGCCAGCCCGCTTCGCAGACGGTGCAATGAACACGGTCACATCCGAAGATCGCGACCAACACGACGCGCGCCCGCTGATCGCGTGCCACGAATGCGATCTGATCCAGCGCGAAGGCAGCGTGCCGCCCGGCGGCGCCCTGCGCTGCTGCCGCTGCCGCGCCGTGCTCTATCGCCGTCGCGGACGCGGCTTCGACCGCGCGCTCGCCTTTGCGCTCGCCGCCTCCGTGCTGTGGCTGATCTCGAATGCGTTTCCGATCGTCGGCCTCGCGGTGAACGGCGATCTCGTCGAAACGACGCTGATCGGCGCGGTGCGCGTGCTCTATCGCGACGGCATGTGGCCGCTCGCCGGCCTCATCTTCGTCACGACGATCCTGATGCCCGCGCTGCAGGCGCTCGGCACGGTGTGGCTCGTGCTGCCGCTGTATCTGAACCGCAGACCCTGGCACGCCGACGCCGTGTTCCGTCTGCTGCGCGTCGCGCGCAACTGGGGCATGACCGAAGTGCTGATGCTCGGTCTCCTGGTCGCGGTCGTGAAGCTCGCGCATATCGCGTCGGTGGTCACCGGGCCGGCGCTGTGGTCGCTCGCCGCGCTGATGCTGCTGCTCGTCGCGGCGACGTCCGCGTTCGACGAGCGCGCGATGTGGATGCGCATCGAAGGCGCACCGCCCGGCATGCCCGCCGACACGCCGCTTCACGGGCGCACGGCGGCGGCGAGCGGCATCTGCGTCTGTCACGAATGCGGGCTCTCCACGCGCGGCACGCTGCGTCATGACCATCTGTGCTGCCCGCGCTGCGGCGCCCATCTGCATCTGCGCAAGCCCGCGAGCCTGTCGCGCACGTGGGCGTATCTCATCTCCGCGGCGGTTCTCTACGTGCCCGCGAACCTGCTGCCGGTCATGAACACGAGCTCGCTCTTCGGCGCGCAGAAGGACACGATCATGAGCGGCGTCGTGTACCTGTGGCATTCGGGATCGTGGCCGCTCGCGATCATCGTGTTCATTGCGAGCATCGCCGTGCCGATGCTCAAGATTCTCGCGATCGGCTATCTCGCCGCCACCGCGAATCTGCGCATGACGCAGCGCAACGTGCAGCGCGCGCGCATCTACCGCATCGTCGAGCTGGTGGGCCGCTGGTCGATGCTCGATATCTACGTGATCGCCGTGCTCGTCGCGCTCGTGCAGTTCAGCGCGATGGCGACGATCGAGGCCGGTCCGGCGGCGATCGCGTTCGGCGCGGTCGTCGTGCTGACGATGTTCGCGGCGATGTCGTTCGATCCGCGCCTCATTTGGGACAGCGCGCCGCCACGGGAAGAAAGGCGATGAACACACCCGGCGATATCCCCGATGCGGAAGTTGCGCCGAAGAAGCGCTGGCGCATTCCGTGGGTCTGGGTCGTTCCGGCGGTCGCGGTGGTGATCGGCATCTGGCTCGCCGCGAAAACCGTGCTCGAACAGGGACCGACCGTCACGATCAGCTTCAAGACGGGCGAAGGCATCGAAGCCGGCAAGACGAAGATCAAGTTCAAGGACGTGGACATCGGCCTCGTGAAGTCGGTCGCGCTGTCGAAGGATTACAAGCGCGTGGTCGCCACGGCCGAGCTGACGCGCGACGCGACCAACATGCTCGTCGAGGACACGCGCTTCTGGGTCGTGCGGCCGCGCGTGGCGGGCGGCTCGGTGTCGGGCATCAGCACGTTGCTCTCGGGCGCCTATATCGGCATGGATATCGGGCGCGCGAAGCAGGACCGGCGCGATTACACCGGCCTCGAAACGCCGCCGGTCTTCGCGAGCGACGTGCCCGGCCGGCAGTTCGTGCTGAAGGCGACGGATCTCGGCTCGGTCGATGTCGGCACGCCGATCTATTTCCGCCGCCTGCAGGTCGGCCAGGTGACGTCCTTCGAGCTCGACAAGGACGGCAGCGGCGTCACGCTGCACATATTCGTCAACGCGCCCTACGACCGCTACGTCAACGCGGATTCGCGCTTCTGGCAGGCGGGCGGCATCGACCTCACGCTCGGCACCGACGGGCTCAAGGTCAACACGCAATCGCTCGTCTCGATCCTCGTGGGCGGGCTCGCGTTCGAGACGCCCGCCGTGTCGCTCAGCTGGGCCGAGGCGCCGCCCAACACGACCTTCAATCTGTATCCGACACGGGCCGAGGCGCTGCGCGTGCAGGAGCGCATCGTCGATAACTATGTGTTCGACTTCTCGGGCTCGGTGCGCGGGCTCGCCGTGGGCGCGCCGGTGGAATTCCGCGGCATCCAGGTCGGCGAGGTGGCGGCCATCAACACGCGCTTCGACCCGGTCACGAAGCGCATCAGCATTCCGGTCGAGATCAGGCTGTATCCGGAGCGCTTCACGTCGCGATTCGCCACGGGGCCGACGGGCGGCAGGGTGGCGACAGACCGGCGCGCGCTCGCGGACGTGCTCGTCTCGCGCGGCCTGCGCGGGCAGTTGCGCACGGGCAGCCTGCTCACCGGCCAGTTGTACGTCTCGCTCGATTTCTTCCCGGGCGCGAAGAAGGCGAGCATCGACTGGAACCGCAGTCCGCCCGAATTGCCGACGACGCCGAGCGGCCTCGAATCGATGCAGGATTCCATCAACCGCATCATGACGCGCATCGACAAGCTGCCGATCGAGGAACTGACCGCGAGCGCGCGGCAGACGCTCAACAGCACGACCGCGCTGATGCAGGGCCTCAACACGCAAGTCGTGCCGCAAGCCGCGACCACGCTCGCCGCCGCCCGCGCCGCGCTCGATGCGGCGCATTCCACGCTCATGCCGGATTCGGGCCTGCAGCAGGACACGGCCGAAGCGGTCCGGGAACTGACGCGCACGGCGGCCTCGTTCCGCAGTCTCGCGGACTATCTGCAGCAGCATCCGGAAGCGTTGCTGCGCGGCAAGCCGGAGGACAAGAAGTGATGCGGTCCACTCTGCTCTCTCTCTTACTCGCCGTTCTGCTCGCCGGGTGCGGTTCGCCACCCGCGAGCTTCTACCGGCTGAGCACCGATCCCTCGCTCGCCGCGACGGCCGCGCGCACGAACTCGCGGCCGGTGATCGTCGGGCCGGTGACGGTGCCCGATCTCGTCGACCGGCCGCAGATCGTCACGCGCAACACGAACAACGAAGTCGCGCTCAACGAATACGCGCGCTGGGGCGAGCCGCTCAACAGCAGCATCGCGAGCGCCATCGCAGGCGATCTCACGTTGCTGCTCGGGTCCGATCGCGTCGCGCCCGCCTCGCGCTCGCTCGCGGACCCGCAAGCATGGCGCGTGCGCGTCGATATCCAGCAGTTCGAATCCGTTCCCGGCGATACCGTCGCGATCGACGCGCACTGGTCCGTGCGCCGCTTCGGCGACGAAAACGGGCTGTCCGGCCGCTCGCTCGTGCGCGAGCCCGTCGCCGGCGCAGACTGGAATGCGCTCGTGGCCGCGCACAGCCGCGCGCTCGGGAGCGTGAGCCGCGACATCGCCAACGCGATCGCGCGCAGCGCCTCGCCCTGAGCGACGCGGTTACAGGACCCAGTGTTCCGCGCCATCGAGCGCGGTGCCGGCGGGCGGCATGTCGCGCCGCGCGATCCGCACGAACTCGACCGCGCGCGTCTGCTGCGGCTGCATCGGCATGCGCGCGAGCTGGATGGTGACTTCCGCGCCGCATTCGTCGCTGCCCTCTTCCACGAGCAGGTTCATCTGATTGATGCACAGCGTGCGCGGCGTGACGCTGATGAGCGCCGCGGGCTCCGCGAGCAGATCGACGAGCGTGCGAAGCTGCACGTCGACGGCTTGCGCCCGCGAGCCGAGCGCGGCGAGCGCCGCTTCGTTCTCCGCGACGTCGCGTTGCAGGCGCGCCATGTCGCCCGATGTCCCGACAGACGAGACGAGACCGCCCATGCCCGTGCCGCGCCGGCCGAGCATCTGCATTCGCGCGCTGAGCAGTGCGCGCTCTTCGTTGAGCGCCTCGCGCCTCGCTTCCTGCGCGGTGAAACGCGCCATCGCCTCGAGCGTCAGTTGCTCGACCATGCGCAGCACGATGTCGCGCCTGAGCGCGTCGTCGGTTTCCGCGCAGATGCGCATGCGCTTGTCCTCGAAGCCGATCGTCGTGCGCGCGACGTCCGCGCGCATCACGCCGCCTTCGAGCGCGGAGCCGAGCACGCGCCGCTCGATCATCCGGCTGCTCAGCACGGCATGGACGTGGTCCGCGGTGAAATGCTCGTCGAACCAGCCGCGCACTTCGTTCGATTGCCCGATGACGCTCACGATATCCTCGGGCGTCGCGAACATCGCGCGCAAATGCGGATCGCCCGCCCAAGCGCCGGGTGTCGCATCGCGCGGCGGCGGCAGCGCGCAGACGAGCTCGCGCGCGAACCCGAGCGTCTTGCCGATGACGGGCGCAAGCCGCGCTTCGAAGCGACTCGCGAGCCTCACCTGCGGCGCAATCGCGACGATGCGCTCGAGCGCCTGCCGCACGTCCTCGCGCGACGCCTGAGGCTCACTCGCCCTGCGATTGAAGAGCCGGTCGAAGAGTTTCATCCCATGATGTGCACGCCGCCGTCCACATAGAGCGTTTCGCCCGACAGCCGCCGCGCATAAGGCGTCGCGAGGAACGCGCATGTGAAGCCGACGTCCATGATGTCGACCAGTTCGCCGAGCGGCGCGCGTTCTTCGGCTTCGGTCAGCAACAGGTCGAAGTCCTTGAGCCCCGACGCCGCGCGCGTCTTGAGCGGGCCCGGAGAGATCGCATGCACGCGAATGCCCTGCGGACCGAGCTCGTAAGCGAGATAGCGCGCGCACGCTTCGAGCGCGGCCTTCACCGGGCCCATCACGTTGTAGTTGGGGACGACCTTGTTTGCGCCGTGATAGCTCATCGTGAACATCGCGCCGCCGTTTTTCATGAGCGGGGCCGCGAGCCGCGCCATGCGCACGAACGAATGGCAGGAGATGTCCATCGCCTTCGCGAAGCCTTGCGCCGAACAGTTCAACAGGCCGCCTTGCAGATCGCCCTTCGGCGCCCACGCGATCGAATGCACGAGGATATCGAGCCTCGCCCACTCGCTCGCGATGCGCGCGAACACCGCGTCGGTCTCCTCCTCGCTCGATGCGTCGAGCGGCATGAAGATCGGCGCTTCGAGATCTTTCGCGATCGGCTCGACATACGGGCGCGCCTTTTCGTCCGCATAGGTGATGGCGAGATCGGCGCCCAGTTCGCGGAACGCCTTCGCGCAGCCATACGCGATCGAATGCTCGTTGGCGATGCCGGTGACGAGCGCCTTCGCGCCCTTCAACACGGGATGTGGCACGTTCAGCGTCATGCGCGCGCTCCTTCGATCAACGCGAGCGCATGACGCGCGATCATCAGTTCCTCGTTGGTCGGAATCGCCCAGGCGCTCACCTTGCTCGACGCGGTGCTGATGCGCGGGCCGCCGCTCTCGTTGGCTTTGGCATCGAGCTCGATGCCCCACCATGCCGCCTGCTCGCACACGCGCTGACGTATCTCTTTCGAATGCTCGCCGATGCCCGCCGTGAACACGACGGCATCGAGCCCTTGCAGCGCGGCGCTCATCGAGCCGAGCTCGCGGCCGATGCGATACACGTAAAGGTCGATGGCGAAGCGCGCGCGTTCGTCGCTGCTCGCGAGGAGCGCGCGCATGTCCCCCGAGATGCCCGATACCCCGAGCAGGCCCGAGCGGCGATACAACAGGTCTTCGATCTCGCGCGCGTTCATGCCGAGCTCGTCGAGGAGATAAAGGATCACGCCGGGATCGAGATTGCCGCAGCGTGTGCCCATCATGAGGCCATCGACGGCGGTGAAGCCCATCGTGCTCGCGACGCTCCTGCCCGCGTGTATCGCGCACAGGCTCGCGCCGTTGCCCAGATGCGCGACGACCGTGCGCCCGCGCGCCGCATCGGGCGCGATATCGGGCAGCGTACTCGCGATGTATTCGTACGAGAGGCCATGAAAGCCATAACGCCGCACGCCGTTCTTCGTGATCGATTCGGGCAGCGCGAACGCCTGCGCGAGCGGCGCCTGATCCGCATGAAAGGCCGTGTCGAAGCAGGCGACTTGCGGCAGGCCCGGATTGCGCTCGGCGATGATGCGGATCGGCTTGAGATTGTGCGGCTGATGCAGCGGCGCGAGCGGCGTGAGCTTGTCGAGCTCGTCGAGCACGTGCGCGTTCGTCAGCACGGGCTTCGTGAAATGCGCGCCGCCATGCACGACGCGATGCCCCACGCCGATCAGACGATGCCCCACGCCATGACCGCGCAGAAAAGCGCCCAGATATGCGATCGCATCGGCATGTTCGAGCCTTGCGCCCTCACCCCACGCATTTTCGCCGGTCTTCTCGCCTTGCGCATCGAACGCGACGAAATGCGGCGAGCTGAAGAGACCTTCCACTTGTCCGCGCGTGACGAGTTCGAGCGCTTTGCCTTCGACATCGAACGCGCTGAACTTGATGCTCGACGAACCCGCGTTGAGAACCATGATGACGTCGGCCATGGCTTACCCCGCCACTTGCGCTGCTTCGCGGCGCTTCGACGCCACGAGCGACGCGATCGCGCACGACGCAAGCCGCGATTGCAGCGAATCGGCACGGCTCGTCAGGATGATCGGCACGCGCGCGCCGAGCACGATGCCCGCCGCATCCGCGCCCGCGAGAAACGACAGGCTCTTCGCGAGCATGTTGCCCGCTTCGAGATCCGGCACGATCAGCACGTTCGCGCGCCCCGCGACGGGCGAATCGATCTTCTTCGTCCTCGCGGCTTCGGGATCGATCGCGTTGTCGAGCGCGAGCGGGCCATCGACGAGCGCACCGGTGATCTGATGGCGATCGACCATCTTGCAGAGCGCTGCTGCCTCCAGCGTCGACGGCACTTTCGGGTTCACCGTTTCCATCGCGGAGAGGATCGCGACCCTGACCTCGTCCATCGGCAGCGCGTGGCAGAGATCGATTGCGTTCTGCACGATATCGACCTTGTCGGCGAGCGTCGGCGCGATGTTGATCGCGGCGTCGCTGATGATGAGCACGTTCTCGTGGCCCGGCACATCCATGATGAAGCAGTGCGACAGGCGCCGTTGCGTGCGCAAGCCGCGCTCGCGTTTCACGACGGCGGCCATGAGCTCGTCGGTGTGCAGGCTGCCTTTCATGAGCGCCTCGGCTTTCGCTTCGCGCACGAGTTCCACCGCCTTTTCCGCGGACGCATGACTGTGCGGCGCATCGACGACAGGAAAGCCCGCGATGTTCAGCCCGCATTCCTCCGCGACCTCGCGAATGCGCTCGCGCGGCCCGACGAGAATCGGCGCGATCAGGCCCATCTCATGCGCCTTGACCGCGCTTTCGAGCGATGTCCGGTCGCACGGATGCGCGACCGCCACCGCGAGCGGCGGCAGTGCCCTGCAAATCTCGATGAGCCGTTCATACTTCTCGTGCGTATGATTCATACCGCCTCCCGTTGAACGTGAGATGCGCCGCCGATGCCTCAGTGCGCGGGCGCTGAACGTCTTGCCGCGCGCGCGGCCTTGACGGGCAGCGCCGCGCGAATGCGCGCGAGCATGTCGTGCTGCGCGGCCGTCGGCTCGAAGCCTTGCATGCGGCTGTCCGCGTGCAGCTTGTCGAAGAGCGTGATGAGCTTCTTGCGGTCGTCGTTGTCGTCGAGGAGATCGGGCAAGGTCGCGAGCGCCTGCTCCGGCTCGTAGCGCACGATGATTTCCTGCTCGCCGCGGATGCGCCGCCATTGGTCGGGCGGCATCTGCGGCAGATATTCCGCGTAGTCGGCCGCGAGCGCCTGCCGCAAGACCATGCGCGTGAGCGGCAGCGGCTCGTCGTGCCGCATCAGCAGGCACGCGACGCGCGCGACGGCCTCCGCATACCCACCGTGCCCGATCGATGCAAGCGCGTCCTGAACGAAAGGCAGATCGCGCGGATCGGCTACAGGCTCCGGCGCCTCCTGCCGTTGCGCCTGATGCGCGGAGAAGAGGTTGCCGTAGACGGAGAAGAACATTGCTTCCGTCGTGGCATCGCGCATCGCACGATAAAAGTCGAGGCTCGCGCTGATCATGTCGGAGCCGCAATGCTCCGCACGCCGCAGCACACTGGTTCCGGTGTCGGGCTTGCGCGCGGCCCTGACCGCATCCGCCGCGGGGCCGAGCCATGCGAGCCACGGGTTGTAATCCGAGAACATCCAGCGTTGCGCGCGCAATGGATGAAACGCGCGCAGCATGCTCGCGGTGGTGTCGTTGGCCATCGCCTGCACGAAGGGCTGCGCGAAAAGTTCATAGGCGCGCTGATTGAAATCCGATACCTGCTTCACCGCTTCGAACGGCCGCTCGTCGACGCGCTCGAAACGATTGAAGCGTTCCTTCACCTCTTCCAGACGGCGCTCGCGAAAGCTCACGTCGTACTCGGTCTTGCCGCCCTCGCCCTTTCGTTCGGCGATCTCCATGCCGTACAGCCCCGGCGGAAACGATTCGATCGCCTCCAGCACCGATGCGATCTGCGTGTACTCCTTCTTCGCGACCTTGCCGCTCACGAAGATGCCGAGGTGGCCGATGTTCTCATGCATCAATCCGACGATCACCTGGCCGCGCGCCTTGATCTCGTCCGTGCTGCCGTAGATGTCCGCGACCCAGTTGAACGCCTGCTGCGGCGGCGTGATGTTGTCGCCCATCGACGCGAAGAGGATGATCGGCGACTTGATCGCCCGCAGATCGAAGGACGCGCCCGACACGCCGCGCACTTCACCCGACCATAACTTGTTGCCGACGAAAAGATTGCGCGTGATCCATTCGATCTCTTCGCGGTTCATCAGGTAATAGCCGCCCCACCAGCGTTCGAAGTCGAGAAAGCGCGGCGGTTCGGTGTCGATGTTGTCGAACAGCTTGTAGTACTTGTCCCAGAAACTGTTCGCGGGATTGAGGTTCTCGAAATTCTCGACGAGATACGCGCCGTCGAACTTGCCGTTGCCGAGGTCCGCCGTCAATGACGCGAGCCAGGTGCCGCCCAGCATGCCGCCGGAATAGCGCATGGGGTTGTCGCCCTCGCCTTCGCTCCATGCGCCGCTCCAGTACGACATCGGCGCGCCGTTGATGACGAGCGGGCCGGTATCGTCGGGCTGCGAGCTCGCAAGCATCATCGCGGCCCAGCCGCCCTGGCAGTTGCCGACGATCGCGGGCTTCGCGCTGTCGGGATGCAGCTCCCGCACGTGCCTGACGAACTGCTGTTCGGCCGCGCATACATCGAGCAGCGTCTGACCGGGTTGCGGGTCGCGGAAGAACGTGACGAAGTACACCGGATGACCCGCGCGCAACGCGACACCCACTTGCGAATCGTCCTTGAAACCGCCGATGCCGGGACCGTGCCCTGCACGCGGATCGATGATGAGATAAGGCCGTTTCAACGGATCGATGCTCACGCCCTCGGGCGGCACGATGCGCAGGAGCGCGTAGTTCACGGGCCGCGCGAAGGTCCGGCCATCGAGCAGCATTTCATGCGCGAAGTGCAGCACCGGTTCGAGACCGCGCTTCGTCTGCTCGATGAAATTGTTGCCGCGCTGACGCAGCGTGTCCCAGAAGAGAATCGAACGCTGCACGAGATCGAGCGCATAGGTGTAGCCGTTCAACTGGCCCGCTGCGTTCGCGCCCGCATCGCTGAAACGATCCGCGTCGCCGTTGCCGAAAAGACGCGTGCCCGCATCGCGCGTGCGCTCGCTGAATTGCTGCTGCGCCAGTTCCGCGCGCTTCTCGAACACGCGCGCGACTTTTTCCGCGATTTCCTGGCTTCGCGCCAGTTGACCTGCATACGGCATGACGTGACCTCCGCGAAGAGAACGTGCAAGGGATGAGGCTCAAAGCAGATGTATCGGCCGGCGAGATGAACGCATGGACCGATGAATTGAATACCATCATTAAAATATATGCGCAATGTGCGACAGGGAAGTGGCAAATAAGGCAACTCAGGTTCGCGCGGCGGTATCGCCGTCGGGCGAAACAATCTGCCGGTACTTCGTCACAACATGTTCGAGGTTGTAGAACATGCGCGATTCGCCGAGCGCTTCGCCGAGCGGCGAGCGCCGCACCGCCGCGAGCACGCCCGGATTCAGGCCCGCGAGCCAGAGCGTGGTGCCGTTCGCGGCGAGGCGGGCTTCCGCTTCGCTCATCATCTTGAGCGCGGTGTATTCGATATCGAAGACGCGGCTCAGGTCCAGCACGACGACCTTCGCGCCGGACTCGCGCACGAGCGGCCGGATCTTTTCGGCGACACGTTGCGCATTGGCGAAAAATATCCGTCCCTCGGGACGCAGCAGCAACAGGCCGGGAAACGATTCGTCATCGGGATGTCTCGACGAATCGCGGCGAAACACGTTCGTGCCCGGTATCCGCCTGAGCGCATAGACCGGCGGATCGGACACCTGATGCGCGAGCGCAAAAAGCGACACGACGATCGCGACGACGATGCCCTCCAGCGTGCCCAGCAGCACGACGCCCGCGCATGCCGTCAGCGCCCAGACGAACTCGGTGCGGCGGATCTTCAGAATTGCGTCGAATTCGGCGGGGCTGAAAAGCCCGATGGAATAGAACACCACGACGGCGGCGAGTGTCGCGTGCGGCATCAGCGCCATCAGCGGCGCGAACAGCAGCATCACGGCGAGCGCGACGAGCGCCGTCATGAGGCTCGCGAGTTGCGTGCGCGCGCCCGCTTGCCGGTTCACGGCCGTCTGGCTCGTTCCGCCGCCCGCAACCATCGCGCCGAACAATGCGCCGCCCGCGTTCGCAAGACCGGTCGCGAGCAGTTCGCGGTTCGCGTCGGGCACCGGCTCGTCGTTGCGCGCGAAGGCGCGGGCCGCCGCAATGCTTTCGGTGAAGCTCATCAATGCGATGCCCAGCGCGTCCGGCCACAGCTTCAAGGCAAGCGACAAATCCGGCTGCGTCCACGAGGGCAATCCCGCCGGCACCGCGCCGACCGTTTCGACGCCGTGCGCGCGCAGATCGAAGGCGGCGACTGCAATGATCGCCGCCGCGACGACCAGCAACGGCGCCGGCGCGCGCGGCGTGAAGCGTTCGAGCAGCACGAGCGCGACGAGCGTGAGCATCGCGAGCGCGAGCGTGCTCGCCGAAAGATGCGGTAACCCCGCGACGAACGCGCCGACATTGTGGAAGAACGACCCTTTCGGATAGTGGATGCCGAACAGTTTCGGCAACTGATCCATGACAATGACGATCGCCACGCCCGCCTTGAAGCCCACGAGCACCGGCTCGGAAATGAAGTTGGCGACGAAGCCGAGGCGCAGGCACGCTGCCGCGACGAGCATCACGCCGACGAGCATCGTCAGCGTGGCATTGGCGATGGCGAGCGCGTGCGTGTCGTCGTTGCCGATCGTCGTACTCAATGCATTCGCGGCGAGAATCGCGAGCGTGGTCGTCGTGCTCACGGAGAGCGCGCGCGACGATCCCGTGAAGGCGTAGACGATCATCGGCACGCATGCCGTGTAAAGGCCGGCCTGAACGGGCAGGCCGGCGATCGTCGCGTAGGCGAGCGCCTTCGGAATCACGACGGCCGCCGCCGTCAGACCCGCGATCGCATCGGCGCGCGCCCACTGTTTCTCATAATGAAACAGCCATTCGGGAGCGATGGGCGCGCGCGGCGGCATGACGAAACCCGTGCGCCGGTGTCGCGCTCAGAAGCGCTCGGGCACGTAGCGCAGCGGCCGGTCGCTCTCGCGATAGCCCTCCGGCTTCTGGCGCTTGGGCAGCTTCACCTTTTCCCTCGGCACGGCCGTGTAGGGAATGTTCGTCAACAGATGGCTGATGAGATTCAGGCGCGCGCGGCGCTTGTCGTCGGAACGTACGACGTACCACGGTGCGAGATCGGTGTCGGTTGCTTCGAACATGTCGTCGCGGGCGCGCGAATAGTCGTACCAGCGGCTGTACGAGCGCAGGTCCATCGGCGAGAGCTTCCAGATCTTGCGCTCGTCGTGGATGCGCTCTTCGAGGCGCCGCGTCTGTTCTTCCTGGCCGACTTCGAGCCAGTATTTGAGCAGGATGATGCCCGAATCGATGATCGCGCGCTCCACGAGCGGCACGCCTTTCAGGAACGTTTTCGCCTGCTCCTCGGTGCAGAAGCCCATCACGCGTTCGACGCCCGCGCGGTTGTACCAGCTCCGGTCGAAAAGCATGATTTCGCCCGCCGCCGGCAGATGCGGCAGATAACGCTGCACGTACATCTGCGTCTTCTCGCGCTCGGTGGGCGCGGGCAGCGCGACCACGCGGAAGATGCGCGGGCTCACGCGCTCGGTGATCGCCTTGATCGTGCCGCCCTTGCCCGCGCCGTCGCGCCCTTCGAATACGACGCAGACCTTCGCCCCCGTGTGGACGGCCCATTCCTGGAGCTTCACGAGCTCGACATGCAGACGCGCAAGCTCCTTCTCATACTGCTTTCGGCTCAGGCGCTCATGCACAGCCGCGCCTTCGCGCACGCCCCTCGATTCGCCGACAGCCTTCTCTTCTTTCATCGCTGTCTCCCCATGTGGTTCGATGCAACCCGTGCGGCCGCCCCGCGGCCGCCGTCGAGACGATGCGCGCGGCACCGGGTCGCGGCCTCGTCATGACGCCATCAGGTTTCGTTGCGCTCGGGCACAACCTGCACCATGAGCGTGCGATTTTTCCAGAACATGTTGTGAATGCGCGGCTGAAACGTGCGCAGCACGTGCGGCTCGACGTTATCGAAGCTCACGACGGCGGCCGGATGCTCTCCGGTGCCGGGCACGCGCTGAATCGAATCGTACGGAGGAAAGCCGTAATTGCAGAGGAACTGCCGGATTTCATCGTCGGTCGTGGACTCGTCTACATTGCCTATCCAGAGATCACCCATTGCGAAATTCTCCGTTGAGTTTCGTGTTGTTTCTGCTTCTATAGCCTAGTACACGAACGGCCGATCAGGTCGATTCATCGCGCTTTCCCGATCTTCGTTGCGCGAGCGGATTCAACGCGACGACAAAGGTCACGATGCCGATGCCGAGCGCCCACATGCCGTAGCGGAATTCCGGCTTCACGTCATACAGCAGACCATGAATCGTGAAGTAGAGGCCGCCGAGCCAGATGAAAACGCCGATCGAGGCAACCACCATGCGCGGCTCGTTCAATCTCATCGTTCTCTCCTGATGTTGCGCGGAATAGATCCAGTTTAGGAAATCCTGGGTCGCCGTGTGAACGCTCTCGTATGCGTCGGGCTTGGCGCGCGCCGCCCGGTAGGCTACATTTCCTGCGTGTGACCGTGGGATCGTTCAAGGGCTCCGCGCATGCGATGTGCATCGGCACATCGGCGGAGCAGCCGTTTGCAACGTACGACCAATCAGCCGTTCAACGTTCGAGCGCTGCGCACATGCGAAAGCCGATCCTTTCTTCGATCCGGTTGCGCATCTTTTCGATGCTCGTCCCGATCGCCCTCGCACCCGTCCTCGCGCACGCGCAGGCCGCGCCGGACCGCGCCGTCGTCGGGGCGAACGTCAAGAGCTACGCGAACGCCGTGCTCGCGATCATGTCGTACACCGCGGTGCCGGATGTCACGACGAGTTCGCTTTCCATCAACAGCGGCACCACCGGCAATCCGGGCTTCGGCCAGACGCAGCTCGGCGGCGGCTTTACCCTGAGCCGCTCGTTTCCGCTTTACCTCGAAGGGACTGTGGCGTACAGCCGGTACGACCCGACCTTCATCGCGACCGAAGGCAATCAGCAACGTCCGGTGCCGGCGAAATGGAACACCGCGAGCACGACCATCGGCATCGGCTGGGATTTCCCGATCACCGACGAGTTGCGCCTGCGGCCGATCCTGAACGGCATGATCGGCCGTGTGGCGAGCGATCTGCGCGTCGCTCAGACCGTGTTCAACCGTGTCGCCAACTCCAACCTCCAGTTCCTCGAAGACGGCGCGCTCAATGCGTACGGTCTCGGCGGCTCGCTGATGCTCGATCTGGAGCACTACCGCGAACACTACGAGATCGATCTCGAACTCCGCGCAACCGATATCTATTTACGCAGCTTCGGCAGTTCGTCGGAAGCCGTTCAGGGATCGGCGACGGCCCAGCAATTCAGCCTGTGGGCGCGCTGGCGTGCCCCCACAGGCCTTGCCGCGCTCGACCGCCCGGTGCGCTATGTGCTCGAAACCGCGTACTCGCATTACTTCGGCGACAGCGCCGGCGTACTCGGCTTCAACGACCTGACATCGCTCGGTGTCGGATTGGAGCTCGACAGCAGCCGGTATCCGGTCGTCATCACGCGCACACGCGCGATGGTGCGCTACGTGTTCGGCCACAACGTGCACGGCGTGTCGTTCGGCTTCGCCGTCAGCTTCTAGATTTGCGCGCATGCCTTCATCGTTCCCGCGTCCTGAGAAAGTGCGCGGGTTCACGCCCATGTCAGGCGCCGTTCACAGCACGTTGCGCTGGCTGGGATCGTATTTCGGGTCCGGCTGCTTCTGCGTTTGCCTGAGCACGCCCTGAGCGTCGAAATAGAAGTGAAAGAGCATATGGTCGATGTTGTTCTCTATATACCGATACGACCACACCTCACGATCCATCCGCTTGAAATAGGCCGTCTCGAACGGACGGCCGAATGCGACCAGCACGTCGTTGCGCGTCCATTTGTTGATCTCGGCCCGATAGAACTCGTTTTCCTGAAGCACTTGCCGCACACTGACCGTGTTACCCGACGCGTCGAGATCGACGGCCGTGGTCGTCGATCCCATAGGCTGCGTGGGCCACATGAGACGCTTGCCGCCATTGGGCAGGTCGTAGGTTTCCTTCGGTGGCCCGAGCTTCGCGATGATCGCCTGCTGATCCATGCCGGGTTGCACGCGCTGCTCGGGCTGCGCGCAACCGGCGAGCGCGAGCGCGACGGCGCACGCGCCATGCGTCATCGCGAATGCGAAGCGTCTTTTCATGGTCTCCCCCGCGTTGCCGTGATGCTCGTTTACGCTTATTTCTTCGTGGCAGGCTCGACGGAGATCGCGAGCGCTTCCGTATAGACCGCTTTCACCTGATCGCCCTTTTTCACGCGCTTCAGGCGGTCCGGGTCCTGCACGCGCAGGTCCACGATTTCGCCGCGCGGCCCGCGCAACGTGACGATCTTCGCATGACGATCGACGCCGATCACATCCGCGATGACCGTCACTTCCCGGCCGAGTGCGCCGCCGGGCTTCGCACCGCGCGGCGCACGCTCGGCCGTGTCGTTCTCCGAGCGTGACGCCTGCGTTTTCTTCTCGATGAGACTCAGCGTCAACGATTCCCGATACCGCGCCGTGACGACATCGCCGAGCGCGAGCTGGTCGAAGTTGCGCGCCTCGTTGGTCACTTCCAGCTCGATCACCTTGCCCGCCTGCGTTTTCAACGTGACGGTGCGCGTCGCCGGATCGATGCCGACGATCGTCGCCGTGACCTTAGCGACGCCCTGCACCGTGGCGCCGTTCGCATCGCGCGTGACGCTCACGTCGTTTTCGGGCTCGGCGGACAATGCGCTTGCGGATATCGCAAGGCACGACAAGACAACGAGACTTACACGTTTCATGATCGTGCTCCCTGTTTATATCCGCGCCGCAACGAAGTTACTGGATCGAGTAGCCGCGTCCCTGCATGCAGGCTGCCCACGCGCGGTAGTACGTGGACATCGCGCCCTGGCTCTGCGCCTGCGTGTTGGCTTCCTGCGCGCGCTTGTTCTGCCGCGCGCGCATTCCGCCCGCCATCGTGCCGGTGGCCGCGCCGATCGCCGCGCCCTTGCCCGCATCGCCCGCAATCGCGCCGATCACCGCGCCACCCGCCGCGCCGCGCGCCGCGCCGCCCACGCGCTCACCGCCGCCCACGGCCGGCCCGCCCTGCGGAGGCGGCGCCGCGGAAGCAGTCGCCGGGTCGATGCCCGTGTTGCTTTTTGCCCAGCTATAGCACGCGCCGTCGTCGCTTTGCTGTTGCTGCGCACTCTGACCTTTGGACGGGTAAGCGATCGGTTTGCTCTGTGCGACGGCATCGAGCGCCATCACGGCGATCACGATGGCGCAGCCCGCACGCAATCTCTTTGCATTCATGGTGACTCCTTCCCTGAGTTCGATAATTCAAGCCATTCAAAATTTCGGCGCTTCCGCGAAATCCGCGCCCCGGTCTTCCTTCGAGGCTTCTGCAAGCGGGCCAGGACCGCCGCGATCCAAATTCCGTGCGCTTGCGCGGACGCACCGCAATCTTTTGATACACGACGCCGTTGCTATTCACAACGAATGTCGTCGCGCCGTGCTGCGAGGGATACGCGGTCATCGCGAAGCCCGCCAGCATGCGCCCGTCGATGATATAGCCGGAGGCGCCGTCCTGGCGCATACTTTTCGCTATTTCGTGAGGATTCGAAAGTAATATCCTTGATAAGCGTCAACCGGGTTTCGATCCTTGAAATGATTCGACGATCCGGCCGATATCGGCGCTCATCTTTTTCATGACTTTCGCGCAATTGGGAAGCGCATTCAAGGCATCCGGCCACGCTTCGTTCACAGGCTGATTCGTCGCGATGGCGCGCGAGTAAAACGCGACAAGAGGCACGCGGCGATATCCGGCTACACGGACCTCTCCAGACTCAGCAATCGGAGGCGTGGGAAAACCTGTGACCAAATCAGCGTCTTCGTATTCTGTGTTGCCGTTTGTCGCTCGATGCCCGCTGACGTTTCATCCCCGCGGAAAAGGGCTCCCTCTGCAAGATATGCGAACCTTTCAGCGATTTCAAGAATGGCAACGTAGGTGTTTATTCGCTCGTTCGGCGAACGCCCCCGGTTTTGGTTATCCGCCTAAGGCGATGATCGCCATCGTCAGGAGCACGCCCAGCGCCATCATCGAAAGCCCCGCTTTCCAGCCCTTCCAGCCCGCATAGCGGCCCAGTGCAAAGCCGCAGAAGAACAACATCACGAGCGTCAGCACGCGCGAGATCAGCAACGCCGTCGGCACATGTTCGAAGATGACAAACGGCGCCGCGACGGGAAACGTCGACAGCACGATGATGATGAAGATGCCCAGCGCCGCGAGAAAGTCGTCGCGTACGAAATGCGCGCGCTCGGGCAGGCTGCCGCTTTCGGCGATGCGCCTGCGAATGGTCTCGAGATCGGCGTCGGTCACGAACGGATCGAGCGCCGTGGACACGCGCTCGCGCAATGCGCGCACGCCCGCCGCCGCGTCGCGCTCGCGTTGTATGGAGAGCGCGAGCGCATGCCTGCGCGCGCGGTCCGTGATCGTGCGCACGAGATACATGACGGCGTCCGCGAGACCCCACGCGAGATTGCAGCCCATGGCCGTGTAGAGCATCTTTCGCCCCGCGTCCTCGCCGCCCGTCGCCGCCGATACCGTGCCCACGAACGTCAGCGCCATGAAGAGGCCGAAGCACAGTTCCGACACGCGATCGACCGTGTCGAGCACGGGCTCGCGCGCGCGTTCCTTCGGCGGATTTCCGGGAGTCATCGGCGCGCGCCGCTATTTGGCCTTCACCTCGTTTTCCAGCGGCTGGTTCTTCTCGAAGGCCGTGATGCTTTGCAGCGTGGTCTCGCAGATCGTCGTCAATGCTTCACGGGTCAGATACGCCTGATGCCCCGTCACGATGACATTCGGAAACGAGACGAGCCGCTGGAAAATGTCGTCGGTGATGATTTCGCTCGACAGATCGCGGAAGAAAAGATCTGCCTCCTGTTCGTAGACATCGATCGCGAGACCGCCTAGCTGCCCGGTCTTCAACGCCTCGATGACGGCCTCCGTATCGATCAGCGCGCCCCGGCTCGTGTTGACGAGCAACGCACCGGGCTTCGCGCGCTTGAGCGACTCTGCATTGATGATGTGATGCGTCTGCGGCGTCAGCGGACAAAACAGCGCGACGATGTCCGCCCGCTCGCCGATCTCTCCGGGCGTCGCATAGTGCAGGCCGAGCGCCTCGAATGCCTTCGACGGATAAGGATCGTAGCCAATCACGTTGCAGCCGAAGCCCTGCATGATCTTCGCGAAGACGCAGCCGATCTTGCCCGTGCCGACCACGGCGACCGTCTTGCCGCACAGATCGAAGCCGATGAGCCCGTCGAGCGAAAAGTTCGAATCGCGCGTGCGGTTGTATGCGCGATGCACCTTGCGATTGATCGCGAGCAGAAGCGCAACCGCGTGCTCCGCCACCGAGTTCGGCGAATAGTTGACGACGCGCACGACCTTGATGCCGAGCTTCGCGGCGGCCGCGAGATCGACATTGTTGAAGCCCGTGCAGCGCAGTGCGACGAGACGCGTGCCGCCCTTGTGCAATGCTTCGAGCACTTCGGCATCGGCCTTGTCATTGACAAAGATGCAGACGGCGCCGTAGCCCGCCGCGAGCTCGACCGTATCCATATTGAGCGACATCTCGTGATACCTGAGCTTGTGCTTCTCGACCTTGTTCGCTTCGTCGAGATACTCGCGCTCGTAGGGCGTCGAGCTGAAGATCGCCACTTCCATGATGTTCTCCTCCGAGATTTTGACGGCATGGTGACGCAAGGCTAACCCGCGGCAAGCGATATGGCGATCTGCACGAAAAGCACTTTGACGATGGTCATCGACGGGAAGATCATCGCGTACATGATGTCGGGCTGATCGGTCGGCGCGACGCGATTGGCGAATGCGAGGATCGCCGGATTGCCGGTCGCGCCGCAGATCACGCCGACCGACGTATCGAAGGGAAGCCTGAAGATCCACAGGCAGCAGACTGCCGTCACACTCACGAGAACCAGCAGCGTGATCACGCCGTAAAGCAGCAGAAGCGGCCCGGCCGTGGCCACGGTCGCGACGAACTTGGGCCCGCAGGAAATGCCCACTTGCGCGAGGAAGATCGTGAGGCCGAGGTTGCGCAGCACGAGATTCGCCGACAACGGCATCACCCAGACGAACGGCCCGTTGCGCCGCGCCTTGCCGAGACACAGCGCGACCAGCAGCAACGCGGCGAGCCCCAGGCTGAACGCGCCGAGGCCGGGAACCGGCAGCGGAATCGCACCGACGAGCAAGCCCAGGGCCGCGCCGATGCCGAGGCAGATGAAGCTCAGATCGGCTGTGCCCTTGATCGAATCGCCGAAGAACGTGCGCATCGTCGCCTGATGCGCGCGATTGACGAGCAGGCCGACGCGGTCGCCCGCTTCGAGGATCAGATCGGGTGTCGAGAGCATGTCGGCGTCGCCGCGGCGCACGTGCGCGATCGCGCAGTTGACGCCATCGGGAAAGCGAATATCGCCGAGCGCCATGCCGACGACCGCCGGATTCGACGCGAACACCCGCATGTAGTCGAGGTCTTCGCGATGACTCGTCATCCGTCCCGGCTGCAACTCGCCGCACAGCGTGGCGGCTTCGTCGAGCAGGCGGCGGTCGGTGGCCGTGGCGAGGAGCACATCGTCGGCGCGCAGCGTGAAATCGGCCGTGGGCAACTGATTGTGATGCGCGCGCCGCACCGCGGCGATCGCCACGCCGGAAGGCAGACGACGAGTAAGCTCCGCCAGCTTCAGACCGACGAAGTTCGCGTTTCTCAGCGCGATCTCCGCCGATTCGATCAACTTCGCCGGCGGCTTCTGAATCTTTACTTTCAGCGCCACGCTGAGCAGATAGATGAACAGGATCGGACCGGCAACGCCGAACGGATACGTGATGCTGTAGGCCACGGCTGCATCGTTGCTTTTCATCGATGCGATCGCGACCTGCAGGCTCGCCGTGCTGGTTCCGCTGCCGGCGAACATGCCGAGCGCATCGGCGAGCTTGATGCCGAAGTGTATGAAGGCGCAGGAAACGAGGCCCGAGACGACCACGCCGATGCACGCCGCCGCGTTCGCCTTCGCGCCCTCGCGGCTTGTCAGCCCGTGAAAGAACTGCGCGCCATACTGAATGCCGATGCCGTAGAGAAACAGCAGCAGCCCGAGCGTGCCGAGCAACGCCGGGGGCGCGGACTTCGGCGCGAATGCACCGATCGCGAGCCCGACGAACAGAACCGCGCCGGAACCGAGCGCCACGCCTTTGATGTTGATCTCGCCGATCAGATAACCCAGCGCAATCGTCAGGAAGAGCGCGAACAGCGACTGATTCTCGAGGAAGGTCCTGACTGCATCCATGCCGCCTCCTGTGGGTAGACAAAGCAACTCAGCAGTACACGAATATTAAAGGCGCTTTGCGCGGCGCAGTCCAGCATCACCGCGTAATCGACGCACGATCAACATGCAACCGATGCATCAATCCGATTCGAGCACGACGACGCTGCGTGCGCCGGCCCGGCACGCGCCGCGTTCGATCGCCGCCGTTTCGACATCCGGAACAATGTCCCTGGGCGATTCGGCCGACGTATCCACGATACGCCGCCAGCTCCGGTTGTCGAGGACGGGCAGCGCGACATCACGCGGCTCGTCGTGCATGTTGAAGACGATGTGCAGCATCGGCTCGCCCGCCGCCTGTCCAGCGAGTGTGAACGCCACGAGGCGCGCGCCCGGGTCATGCCACGCGGGCGCGTCGAGCCGTTCGCCGTGCCATGCGACATCGGGCTGCGTTTGCCCGTTCGCGGGTTGTCCTGTCAGAAAGCGCCGGCGGCGCAGGCTCGCGTGACGCTTGCGCAGCGCGATCATCTCGCGCACGAAGCGCAGCATGGCGCGGGCGTTGTCGGAGAGCTCCCAGTCGATCCACGAGAGCGCGTTGTCCTGACAGAAGGCGTTGTTGTTGCCGCGCTGGCTGCGCAGGATTTCGTCGCCGGCGAGCAGCATCGGCACGCCCTGGCTCAGAAGCAGGATCGCCATGAAGTTGCGCGCCTGTCGAAGCCGCAGGCCGATGATCGCCGGGTCGTCGGTCGCGCCTTCCGCGCCGCAGTTCCACGACAGATTGTCGTTGCTGCCGTCGCGGTTGTCCTCGCCGTTCGCCTCGTTGTGCTTGGCCTCGTAGCTCACGAGGTCGTTCAGCGTGAAGCCGTCGTGACAGGTCACGAAGTTGATGCTGTTCGCAGGCAGCCGGCCATCGCTCTGATAGAGGTCCGCGCTGCCCGCGATGCACGTGCACACCTCGCCGACGATGCCCGGATCGCCACGCACGAAACGCCGGATCACATCGCGGTAGCGCCCGTTCCATTCGGTCCACGCCATGCCGGGAAACGAGCCGACGTGATAGAGGCCGCCCGCATCCCAAGCCTCGGCGATCAGGGGCACGCGCGCCAGCACCGGCGAAGCTTCCATCGCCCACGGTAAAGGCGGCGTGCCCAACAACTCGCCGTTCTCGCCGCGCACGAACACGCTCGCGAGATCGAAGCGGAAACCGTCGACGTCCAGTTCGCGAACCCAGTATTCGAGGCAGCGCAAGATGAAGGCCGATACCAGCGGATGATTGCAGTTGAGCGTGTTGCCGCATCCGGTGTAGTCGCGGTAATGTCGCCCGTCGTTCGCATCTATCTGATAGAAGGTCTCGTTGGCGAAGACCTTGAAATGAATCACCGGTCCGTTCTTGCCCGCCTCCGACGTGTGATTGAACACGACGTCGAGCAACACGCGGATGCCCGCCGCGTGAAGTGCGTCGACGAACGCGCGGAACTCCTGCGGCGCGCACGCGGGCTCCACGCAATAGCGCGGATGCGGGCTGTAAAAGCTGTGCGTGCTGTAGCCCCAGTAGTTGCGCAGGCCACGCGCCGCGGCGGAAGCGGGAATGTCCTGTTCGTCGAAGGCCATCACCGGCAGCAGTTCGACGTGCGTGACGCCGAGCGCCTTCAAATAAGGAATTTTCTCGATGAGACCCGCGAACGTGCCGGGATGACGCACGCCGCTCGACGGATGCCGGGTAAACCCGCCGACGTGCAGCTCGTAGATGATCGCCTCGTCGAGCGTGCGAACCTCGACGTCGTCGTCAGGGCGGCCGAGCGGCTCCGTGACGATGCCCCGAAGGGACGCGTGCCCCGCCGCATGCGCGTCGGCGGCATGCTGACGATCATAGAAGCGGTCGCTCACGCCGCGCGCCTGCGGATCGATCAGTTCCTTGCGGCTCGCGGCCTCGTCGCTCATCTGCGGCACGCCGAGGGGACCGTATGCGCGCCACGTATAACAACTGCGCAACGGAAGATCCTCGACGAACACATGCCAGAAGAGATACGTGCGGTTCGCGTCGCCCGACAGCGCGATGACCTGAAACGGCTCGGCACTTTCTTCCGATGCGTACAGCAGCAGCTCGACGCGCGTAGCGCGCCGGCAGAACGCGCAGAAGTTGACGCCGCCCGGCATGACCGTCGCGCCGATGGGAAAGCGCGAGCCGGGCTGCGTGCGATAGATCCTTTGCGCGTGCGCTTCAGGACTGAGCAAGATCGATCCTCACCGGATGCGTCGTCCAGATGCGCTCGCAATATTCGCGGATCGCGCGGTCCGACGAGAACTTGCCCGAGCGTGCCGAATTCATGATCGACATGCGCGTCCATTGCCGCGCATCGCGCCATGCTTCGCTCACGCGGTCCTGACACGCGACGTAATCGGCGAAATCGGCGAGCACGAGGAAGGGATCGTGTTGCAGCAGGCTATCGACGAGCGGGCGGAACATCTCCTTGTCCCCGCGCGAGAAGCGGCCTTGCGCGATCTCATCGAGCGCATCGCGCAAGTCATCGTTGCCCTGCGCGTAGTCCGCAGGCCGATACCCCGCGCGCTTCAGCTCGTCCACTTGCTGCGCGCTGAGGCCGAAGAGGAAAAAATTCTCCGCGCCCGCTTCCTCGCGAATCTCCACGTTCGCGCCATCCAGCGTGCCGATCGTCAATGCGCCGTTGATCATGAATTTCATGTTGCCCGTGCCGGACGCCTCCTTGCCCGCCGTCGAAATTTGCTCGGACAGGTCCGCGGCGGGATAGATCCAGTGCCCGTTCTTCACGTTGAAGTCGGGATAAAACACCACTTTCATCCGGCCTTTGAGGCTTGCATCGTTGTTCACGACTTCCGCAATGCCGTTGATCAGGCGGATGATGAGCTTCGCCATCGCATAACCCGGCGCGGCCTTTCCGCCGAAGATGAAGCAGCGCGGCGCCGTATCGAGATCGGGATTGCGGCACAGGCGCCGATAGAGACTGATGATGTAGAGCGCGTTCAGATGCTGACGCTTGTATTCGTGGATGCGCTTCACCTGGATGTCGAAGAGCGCGCCCGGATCGACGTCGATGCCGGTCGTATTCCTGATGCGCGCCGCGAGCGCAGTCTTGTTGTCGCGCCGGATCGCGCGCCATGCGTCCTGGAAGGCGGTGTCGTCGGCGTGGGCCGCCAGCGCGTCGAGTCGTGCGAGATCGGTGCGCCAGCCGTCGCCGATCGTCTTATCGAGAAGGCGCGCGAGCCCCGGATTGCTCAGCATCAGAAAGCGGCGCGGCGTGACGCCGTTCGTCACGTTAAGGAAGTGCTCCGGGAACATCTCGGCGAAATCGCGCAGCACGGTCTGCTTCAACAGGTCCGAATGCAGCGCCGCCACGCCGTTGACCGCATGACTGCCGACGGTCGCGAGATTCGCCATGCGCACTTTCCTGTCGCCGGTTTCGTCGATGAGCGACATGCGCTTCACGCGCTCTTCGTCGCCGGGATACTGGCGGCGCACGTCATCGAGGAAGCGGCGATTGATTTCGTAGATGATTTCGAGCGGGCGCGGCAACAGGCTCTGAAAGAGCGGCAGGCCCCATGTTTCGAGCGCCTCGGGCAAGAGCGTGTGATTCGTATAGGCGAAGGTGCGCCGCGTGATGTCCCACGCCGCATCCCATGAAAGCAGACGCTCGTCGATGAGCAGGCGCATCAGCTCCGCCACTGCGACCGAAGGATGCGTATCGTTGAGCTGCGCCGCGAAAAGGTCCGCGAACTGGTCGATCGACGTGCCCTTCGCGTCCATCATGCGCAGCATGTCCTGAAGCGAGCAGGAAACGAAGAAATACTGCTGCGCGAGACGCAGTCGCTTGCCGGCCTCGGGTTCATCGTTCGGATAGAGCACTTTCGAGAGCGTCTCCGAGACGACCTTTTCCTCGACGGCCTCGTAGTATTCGCCCGCGTTGAAGTCCTGAAAATCGAAAGACTCGACCGCCTCGCTTTTCCAAAGGCGCAGGATGTTGCACGTATCGACGCGATAACCCTGCATCGGCATGTCGCATGCGACGCCTTTCACCTGGCGCCGCGCAATCCAGCGCACGCGCAGCCTGCCATCCGCATCCGTTTCGCTTTGCGTGTGTCCGCCGAAAGACACGTATTGGCTGATATCGGGGCGGACGATTTCCCACGGGTTGCCCTTTTGCAGCCACTTGTCGGTGGTTTCCACCTGCCAGCCGTCGCGGATCTCCTGATCGAAGATGCCGAACTCGTACCGTATGCCGTAACCCATAGCCGGGATTTCCAGCGTCGCGAGCGAATCCAGATAGCACGCGGCGAGGCGCCCGAGGCCGCCGTTGCCGAGCCCCGGCTCTTCTTCGATGGCAAGCAGCTCGTCCAGATCGTGACCGAGCGCGTGCATCGCTTCGCGCGCTTCGGCTTCCATGTCGAGATTGAGCAGGTTATTGCCGAGCTGCGGGCCGATCAGGAATTCGGCCGACAGATAGCAGGCGACCTTGACGTCCTTCGCCGCATAGACCTTCGTCGACGCGGCCCAGCGCGCGAGCATGCGATCCCGCACGCTGTACGCGAGCGCCATGTACCAGTCCTGCTGTGTCGCGATGTCGGGATAACGCGCCTGACGGCAGATGAGATTCCTCATGACGTCGTGCTGGAACGCATAGCCGGGCACGTCGCTCGCGGCGGCTTTCGCGTTCGCGACTGCATCGGTTGCGGAAACATCGCTCATGGCCGTCCCCCGTTCGGTTCATCACACTGAGCAAGGATATGTTAGGCGGCGGGGATTACAAGCGGCACGCGCGTTGCATCCACGCGTGCCGACAGCTTCATTGTTTCGATTCGCGCAATCGGTACACCGGGCCGTGGAGCGCTATTGCACGCCTTCGAGCAAGCCGAGCGCCATGGCGCGGCGCACCGCGTGCTTGCGCGAACTCGCGTCGAGCTTGCCGAAGAGATTCTTCAGATGCCACTTGACGGTGCCTTCGCCGACCGCCGCCGCGAGCGCAATTTCCTTGTTGCTCAGGTTGCGCGCGAGGAGTTCGAGAATCTCGCGCTCCTTCGGCGTGAGGATCACGCTCGGCAACGCGCGCGGGCCGCCCTCGCCGGAACGCGGCGGCACGCGCACGACATGCGGCGGCACGACGGGCCGCTCGCCCGGATTCACGTCGCCGGCTTCGCTCAGGCGCCGCGCCCAGTCCGCGAGCGCCGGATGCGCGTCGATCAGCACGCGCCCGAGGTGATACGTGCGCGCGAGGTTCAACGCTTCGAGAAACGGCGCGTGCCCTTCGCCGTTCGCCCGTTCCTGCGCGAACGCGCGCAAGGCCATCAGTTCGATGCGCTGGCGGCCGAGCTTCATCGTCGCGGCGAGCTGTTCCGCGTGCGCGAGCGGTTCGATGGCGGCCTGCCAGTCCTCCCGCGCGAGCGCCGCGCCGCCGTGCGCGGTCGACTGGAGCATGTGCATCGAGCGGCACCAGATCGGCCCGCGCGTCGCGCCGTGTTCATCGACGATCGCATCGATGCGCTCGACGAGCGCGTCGCAGGTCTGTGCGCGGTAACGGCCCGCGTGCGCCCGCACCTGCTCGGCAAGGCTCGTCGCGCAAAGACGCGGCAGGTTGCGCGCGACGCCCATCGCGTAAAGCATTTCGAGCAGATCGAGCGCGCGATGCTCGTCGCCGCGCACGGCCGCGATGCGCGCCGCCGTGCGGTAGGCGAGCATGACCGTTTCGGGCATCGCAGCGTGCTCGAGCACGTCGAGGCGATTGGCGAGCAGCGCGCCGGCCTCGTCGATGCGATCGTCCTCGTAGGCGATCGAAGCGCACGTCGCCGCGAACATGCACGTCAGCGGATGACGCCGCCCGAGATCGTCTTCGGCGCTCGCGAGCGCGGGCAGCAGCACGCTTTCGGCGAGCTTCACCTGTCCTTCCTGCAGCCACGTCAGGCCGACCATGTGATCGCCCCAGCGCACGACATAGCCGAGCCCCTTGCCGGTCTGCGCGCGCGTCACCGCCTGCTGGAGCCTGCGCGCCTGCGCGGGCTCGCCGAGCAGCATCGCGCGGGCGGCGAGGCGGTTCGCGTGCGCCTGCGCGAGCCATGAATCCTTCGGAGGCGGCGTCTGCGCCCACGGCTCGAAGAGCGCCAGGAAGCGGTCGGGATCGTCGGCGTACCATGCGGCCGCGCTCAGGATCAGCGCGCATTCGTAGCGCAGGGCGTCGTCGGCGCCCTGCGACGCCAGCACGCGCTCGACCTGACGCTGCGCCTCCTGATGACGTTCGCCCAGCGCGAGCGCCCAAGCGACGGCAAGGCACAGGCGCGGGCGTTTTTCCAGTTCGTCTTCCGGCAGGCGCTCCAGCCAGTCGAGCACGGTGCCGAGCTGGCCTTGCTTCACGGCATCGTGCAGCGACCGTTCCGCGAGTTCGTATGCGTGCTCGCGCTCGCCCGCCGCGTGCGCGTGACGCGCCGCCTGTTCGAGCATGCCGCGCGCGCCGAGCCAGCGCGCCGCACGCCGATGCAGCGCCGCGCGTTCATCGTCCGGAAGTGCGGTGAGCCGCGCCTGCAGCACGTCGCGCGCGAGCGGATGCATGCGGCACCAGTCGCTTGCTTCCGCCGAGACGAAGACGGGCGTGTCGCGCACGAGGCGCGCGAGACGCTGCGGCGCGTCCGCGGCGCCGGTCAGGCCGGCGCACAAATCGGGATGCAGCACGTCCACCACGCTGATGTCGACGAGAAAGCGCTCGTCGTCGGATGAAAGCTCGCTGAGCAGCGCCGCGACGAGCGGCTCGCGCAGGCCGCGCGGCCCCGCCGCGAGATTGTCGAGCGCCGCGCGCGGGTCCTGGGCGCGCGCCATCGCGGTGAGCGCGAGTTGCAGGCCGAGCGGCCAGCCATCGGTGATTTCGAAAAGGCGCGCGGAAGCATCGGCGTCCACGCGCCCGCCGAAGCGCTGCGTGACGAGCGCGATGGTGTCATCAACGCGAAAACGCAGCGCCTCCGGGCCGATGAGCTCCGCCTGCCCGTACGCGAGCAATTCCGCCGCCGGCTTGTCGAGCCCCTGACGCCCCGCCGCCACGATGCGCAGATTCTGCGGCGCGTTGTGCATCACGTAGTCGAGCATGTGTGCGCCCGAGGCGGGCAGCCGGTCGGCTTCATCGACGATCAGCACGACATCGAGCGATAACTGCGCGAGTTCGGCGAGCCACGCGGTGGCGAGTTCGAACGCGCCGGGCGCGCCCGGACTTTCGGCGATGAACCGCCCGAAGCCCGGACGCGCGCAGCCCGTGCGGATGGCGTGGACGAGCGCGCGCAGAAAACGCTCGGCGTCGTCGCGCTCGTCGGCGAGCAGCCACGCGACGGCCGCGCCGCGCGCCAGAAACTCGCGCCGCCACTGCGCGAGCAACGAGGTCTTGCCGTATCCCGCGCCCGCCTGCACCAGCACGATCTGGCTGCGGGCGCTTTCCGCGTTCAGGCGCGCACGCGCGAGCAGGCCCGACGGCGCGCGCGGCGCCATCGTCTTCAATACGAGTTCCGTGGAGGGGGAGTCGGTGGTCATCGGTCGATTTTTGTAATGCGCCTAGCATGGTTCGGATGGCGCACACGCGTCAAGCCCCCTCCCGCCGCGAGAGGGGCGCGCACGCGATGCGCGCACTACGATGCCCTCATCCGTGAAACTGCAAGCCGAAGGACCACCATGTACCGACATCTGCTCGTGCCCATCGAACGCAGCGACGCGTGCGTCGAGGCGATCGGCCATGCGGCCGAGCTCGCGCGATCGCTCGGCGCGCGCATAACGTTCTTGTGCCCGCAGGCGGGCGCGAGCGACGATGCAGCGCAGCATAGGCAGGCCGCGTCGCTATTGGCCCGCGCCGAAGCCGCGGCGCGCGCACAGGGCGTGCCCGCGTCGGTGCTGACATCGCATGGCAGGGCGGCGTTCGAAGGCATCGGCGGGCAGGCGGCGCGCGAGTACGACCTCGTGTGCATCGCGCACGGCGGGTCCGTGCCGCCCGTGCCGGGCGTCGCCGTGCTCGTGTGCCCGCGCGACGCCCGCCCGATGGTCGAAAAGGCGGTCGGCGCATTGCTCGCCGTGCATCGTGCGCGTTCGGATGCCTACGACGATGCGCTGCGCATGGCGCGCCCCGATGCCCGCACGATCGAGCGTCTTCGCGAAGCACATGGCGAAGAACACGCGCTGACGATGGCGTTGCGCGAGCGGACATCGTCGCTCGATGCCGAACTCGACGAACTCGCGCGCCTCGCCGGGCGCGAAGCGGCCCTGCTCGCGCGCATCGCGGAATCGGTCACGCACGACGGGACCGCCGGCGACGACACATTGCATGCGTGCGCGCGCTTCGCGTGGGAACGCATGGGACGCATCGAAGGCGTCGTGCTGCCGGCCGCGCGCCGTTATTTGCGCGACGAAGACTGGAGCGCGCTTGCCGGCGCCCCGCGCTGAACGTAACGAACGACACCGCAGACGAACAGAATGGCCCGTGCGATCCGCTTTCACGAAACCGGCGGCCCTGAAGTCCTGCGCTGGGAAGCGGTCGGCGTCGGCCAGCCCGCACCGTTCGAGGTGCGTCCGCGTCATGAAGCCGTCGGACTCAACTTCGCGGACACCTGCTTCCGCTCGAGCCTCCATCCGCTGCCGCTGCCCTCGGGCATGGGCGTGGAGGCCGCGCGAACGTCGCGCATCTGAAGGAAGGCGATCGCGTGACCTACACTGGATTCATCGACGCGAAGACGTCGCCGCGCGCGTGCGCGAACTGACCGACGGCAAAGGCGTGAACGCCGTTTTCGACAGCGTCGGCAAGACGGCCTTCGACGCATCGCTCGATTCGCTCGATTCGCTCACGCGGCAAGGTCTGATGATGTGGGTCGGCACGGCATCGGGGCCGGTTGCGCCCTTCGATCCGCAGCTGCTCGTGAAAAAAGGCCCGCTATATCTGACGCGTCCGGCGCTCGCCGATTACATCGCCGATCCGGCCGAGAAGAACGCGCTCGCCGATGCGCAGGACGCGCACCGCGATGTCGAAGCGCGCAAGACCACGGGTTCGTCCGTGTTCGTCGTCTGAGGAGACAACATGCATATCGAGCAGCTCACTTGCGCAATCGGCGCGGAACTGACCGGCGTCAATCTCGCCGATGCCATTCACGACGACGCGCTCTTCGCCGGAATCCGCCGCGCGCTGCTCGCGCATCGCGTGCTCTTTCTGCGCGATCAGGAGATCACGCGCGCCGAGCATGTCGCGTTCGCGCGGCGCTTCGGCGAGCTGGAGGATCATCCGGTCGCGGGCAGCGATCCCGAGCATCCGGGACTCGTGCGCATCTACAAGTCGCCCGATCAGCCGAACGACCGCTACGAGAACGCGTGGCACACGGACGCGACATGGCGCGTCGCGCCGCCTTTCGGCTGCGTGCTGCGCTGCGTGGAATGCCCGCCGGTCGGCGGCGACACGATCTGGGCGAACATGGTGCTCGCATATGAGAATCTGCCCGCGCATGTGAAGGAGCAGATCGCGGATCTGCGCGCGCGGCACAGCATCGAGGCGAGCTTCGGCGCGGCCATGCCGATCGGAAAGCGTCTCGCGCTCAAGGCGCAGTTTCCCGATGCCGAGCATCCCGTCGTGCGCACGCATCCGGAAACCGGCGAGAAGGTGCTGTTCGTGAACGCGTTCACGACGCATTTCACCAACTATCACACGCCCGCGCGCGTGCGCTTCGGGCAGGACGCGAATCCCGGCGCGGGGCAGTTGCTCGCCTATCTGCTGAGCCAGGCCTGCATACCGGAATATCAGGTGCGCTGGCGCTGGTCGAAGAACAGCATCGCGATCTGGGACAACCGCAGCACGCAGCACTACGCGGTGATGGACTATCCGCCATGTCATCGCAAGATGGAACGTGCGGGGATCATCGGCGACGTGCCTTTCTGACACTTCCGGCTGACATTCACTGACCGACAAGGAAATCACCGCATGAACGCATCACCGGACGCGCCGACGATCCTCATGGTTCCCGGCCTGCGCGATCACGTCGAAGACCACTGGCAGACGCATTTCGCCAAGGCCCATCCGAACGTGCGCACCGTGCCGCCGCTGCAACGCGACAAGCTCGATCGCAGCGCGCGCGTCGCCGCGCTGGAGGCCGAGCTGTCGCACATCACCGGGCCGGTCGTGCTCGTCGCGCACAGCGCCGGCGTGATGATCACCGTGCACTGGGCGCGGCAGCACCGGCGCGAGATTCACGGTGCGCTCCTCGTCACGCCGCCCGATTTCGATGCGCCACTGCCCGCAGGCTACCCGACGCCCGATGAGCTTCGCCTGAACGGATGGCTTCCCACTCCGCGCGAGCGCCTGCCGTTTGCGTGTGTCGTCGCGGCAAGCCGGAACGATCCGCTTGCGCGCTTCGAGCGCGTGGCCGGCATGGCAGATGACTGGGGCGCGCGGCTCGTCGATCTCGGCGAGGTCGGCCACATGAATCCGGCGTCGGGATTCGGCGTATGGCGCGAGGCGGAGCGGTTCATCGCGGAGATCGGCTGACGAGGTCGCGCAGCATGTCCGCCGCCGCCCGCGCCGCCACTTCGCAACCCAGCACGATATGCGCCTCGGCCGTATCTTCGATGAAGTCGTGACTGACGCCGCCGATGCTCGGCACGAACAGCATGCACGCCGGCACGTGATGCGCGATGACCTGCGCATCGTGCGACGCGCCGCTCGGCATGCGCTCCCACTGACCCGGCGCGAGCGCTTCGGCCGCGTTCGCGAGATGCGCCTGCAACGCGGCATCCATCGTCACGGGCTCTTCGGGCGGCTCGCTGTCCGTCATGGCGACGCTCGCACGGCCTTCGGCGTTGAAGTCGCAAATCAGTGAGGCGAGCGCGGCTTCCATCGCGCGCAGACGTGCGGCGCTGGCGTCGCGGAATTGCAGGTAAAGGTCCGCCGCGCCCGGCACCACGCTGAACGAGCCCGGATCGAGCTCGATGCGCCCGACCGTCCACACGGTATCGGCATCGGCGAGCTGGCGGAACGCTTCGTCCATGCGCGCGATGAACGCGACGAGCGCCGCGCCCGCGTCGCGGCGAATCGACATCGGCGTGGTGCCGGCGTGATTGCGCTGACCCGTGAAATGCAGCTTCAATTCGCGAATGCCCACGATGGTCGTCACCACGCCGATCGACTTCCCGTGTGCTTCCAGCCGTCCGCCCTGCTCGATGTGCGGCTCCAGATACGCTTTGTGCCGTGTCTTGTCGATGCGCACGCGCGCGGCTTCGGCGAGTCCGGCCTGCTTCAGCGCATCGCCGAGCAGCACGCCTTCGCGATTGCGCGCGCCGCGCACGGCGTCATCGACATTTTCGCCGACGAAGCTGCGGCTGCCGAGAAAGCCCGAGAACGTGCCTTCTTCGTCGATCCACGATGCGACGTCGACCGCGAAATGACGCGTCTGCCCGCATTCGGCGAGCGCGCGTGCGATCTCCAGGCCGTAGACGACGCCGAGCGCGCCGTCGAGCCAGCCGCCCGTCGGCTGCGTGTCGGTGTGCGAGCCGATCAGGAGCGCCGGCCCCGCGTTGCGCGAGCGGCCGAACACGGTGCCGACGCCGTCGATGGACGCGCTCAGGCCCGCGTCGTTCATGCGGCCGGCGAGCCAGCGGCGCGCGGCCATGTCGACCGGCGACAGCGACAGGCGCACGACGCCCGGGCCGGTCGCGCCGAACGTGCGCAGATGCTTGAGGTCGCTCAGCAGGCGGTCGGGGTTTATGTTCGACACAGCTTGTCCTTGACGTTGACGTTGACGTTGAGTACGTGAAAAGCCGAGTATCAGACCGACGCCCGCGCCTCGCGCCGCACTTCCTGCGGCGGCACGCCGAAGCCGCGCATGAACGCCTCGCGCATATGCCGCCGGTCCCGGAAACCCGTTTCCTGCGCAATCGTTTCGAGCGAATGACGGCTCTTTTCGATCATCAGGCGCGCCGCTTCCAGCCGCAAACCCTCGATGGCCTTCGCCGGCGATTGCCCCGTCTCCAGCGTGAACACGCGGCTGAACTGGCGCGGGCTCAGATGCGCCTCGCCCGCGAGCTCCTCGACCGTCAACGGCCGGTTCAGGTTCTTGCGCGCATAGTTCAGCGCGTTCTGGATGCGGTCCGACTTCGGCGCGAGATCCAGCATTTCCGAATGCTGCGACTGGCCGCCCGCGCGCCGCTGATGCATTACGAGCTTGTGCGCGACAGAGCGCGCGATCTCCGCGCCGAGATCCTTTTCCACCATCGCGAGCGCGAGATCGAGGCCGGCCGTCATGCCCGCCGACGTCCAGATCGGCCCATCGACGATGAAGATGCGGTCTTCCTCCACGCGCACATCTGGGAAACGCTGCTGCATCTCCCGCGCGTAGGCCCAGTGCGTAGTCGCGCGGCGGTTTGCGAGCAAGCCCGCTTCGGCCAGCACGAAACCGCCCGTGCAGATGCCCGCGATGCGCCGCGCGCGCTTGCCGGCGCGGCGCAGAAACGTCACGACGTCGGCGGGTGCCGGCGTCATGAGCGGCTCGTTGACGCCCGCCGCGATCCACGTGTCCACTGCGGTACGCGGGGTGATCGGCCGCGTGTTCACCTTCATGCCGAGCGACGAGCGCACTTCGCCGCCCGCCGTCGAATGATTTTCGATGCTGTAGAACGCTTCGCCCGCGGTGATGTTCGCGTACTCGAACACCGATTGCGACGCGAGCGCCATCACCTGAAAGCCTTCGCTCAACAAATAGCCGACGCGATGCATGTCCGTTTATCCGCCTCGATGTCCTGAATCCGTACCTTATACGTCATTTGCGCCACCGTCAAACCGGCCCACAATTCACTCACGCAACCCCACCTTTTCCTGACGGAGTGAAATCATGACGCAACATCTCGGCACGGCGCTCGTCACGGGCGCGTCTTCCGGCATCGGCGCAGTCTATGCGGAACGTCTCGCGCGGCGCGGCTACGACCTCGTTCTCGTCGCCCGCAACCGCGACCGCCTCGCGACGCTCGCCGCGCGGATCACGAACGACACGCGCCGCAGCGTCGAGATTCTCGATGCCGACCTGAACGACCGCAATGCGCTCGCCGCCGTCGAAGCGAAACTGAAGGAAGACGCGAGCATTACGCTGCTCGTGAACAACGCCGGCGTCGGCACGCATACGCCCTTGCTCGACAGCGACGTCGACGCGATGACGCGCATGATCGACCTGAACGTGACCGCGCTCACGCGCCTCACTTACGCGGCGGTGCCCGGCTTCGTCGGGCGCGGCAACGGCGCGGTCATCAATATCGCGTCGATCGTCGGCATCGCGCCGGAAATTCTCAACGGCGTGTACGGCGGCACCAAGGCCTTCGTGCTCGCGTTCAGCCAGTCGTTGCATCGGGAACTGGCGGACAAGGGCGTGCGCATTCAGGCCGTGCTGCCGGGCGCCACGGCCACCGACTTCTGGGAAACGGGCGGCCTGCCGCTCGAAAACCTCGACAAGGCGATCGTCATGTCGGCGGGCGATCTGGTCGATGCGGCGCTCGTCGGCTTCGATCGCGGCGAGCTCGTGACGATTCCGTCGCTGCACGACGGCGCGAAGTGGGACGCGTATGAAGCCGCGCGGCAGGCGATGGCGCCCGAGCTTTCCACGGACACGCCGGCTGCGCGTTACGCGGCGTGAGGCGTGAATCCGCGCGCGGCGCGGGCGTGCACATGACGCGCGGCATCGCCACCGGTCTTTACGCCGGCGAACCGTGTCGCCGACGCGCCGCTCGCGAGATCGAACGGGTTCAATGCGGTGCCGCGCAGTGAAGGCGGCGCCCATGCAGCGGCCACGTTCGCAGGCGAGCGACGCGCGCGCACCGATCCGGGCGGTCGGTCCATGAAACGGGAGGAGGAACGCGCATACGGTATCTGCCCAGTCTCCCGCTACTTCTGATGCACATGCAGCGCGGCATGCAGAGTGGCGCGAAGCTCGATCAGATCGAGGCGAAGCTGCGCAGTGTAGGTATCGACGTCTTCCGCCCAGCTTTCCGATTCCCGCAGCAACGCGCGCAGTTCCTGGCACTCGTCGACCATCATCGACGGACCGAGCACCGTCAGGCCGCCCGCGAGCTTGTGCGCCCAGGCGCGCAGCTTGCGCGCGTCCTCGCGCTTGCAGATGTCGTCGAGCGCGACGATGTCTTCCTCGATCTGCGCGAGGAAGTCGGACACATACGCCGCCGGGATCTGCGGGAAGCGCGAAGGAAGATCATCGTCTTCCTGGCGATCGCTTCCGCCAGGCGCGTCCGTATCCGCCGCTGCATTCGATTCGACCGGGCCGACCGTTTGCAACACGCCCGCCAGCACGGCGAGCGGAACGGGCTTCGTCAGATAGTCGGTGAAGCCGCGCGCGCGCCCTCGTTCGACATCCTGCGCGCTCGGGCTCGCGCTGATCGCGTAGATACGCATGGCCGGATCGAGCGCACGGGCCGCGGCGAGCAGTTCCGCGCCGGACATCTTCGGCATGTCCATGTCGGTCAGCACGATATCCACGCGATGCTTGCGCAGCAGTTCGAGCGCCTCTTCGCCGTCGTGCGCCTCGAGCACGGATGCCCCGAGCGTGAGAAGCTGATCGCGCAGGAGGCCGCGATTCAGACGGTTGTCTTCCGCGATCACGACGACCGGCCCGGTCTTGCGCGCATTCGGCGAAGGCAGCGCCGCGCCGGTAGCCGGGCGTGCGGACGCGCGCTGCCGCCCCTCGATGGCCGCGACCGCATCCCTGAAACCCTTGAGGCTGAAGATGCTGACTTCGAGCACGCCGTCGGCCCAATGCACGGGCACGAGCGGGCCGTTCTGCGTCATGCGGATGACGCGCGCCTCGTCTTTCCACACCGCCTGAATCTCCTGCTCGCTGAACTCGTCGGTGACAATCAGATACTCGCAGCCCTTGGCGAGCGCCGCGTCAGGATGCGTCATGTACGTGACGGACGCGCGATCCGGATCGTAGAGATTCTCGAACCATTCGCGATATTCGCTCGCGCGGCAGAGAATGGCCGCCTTGCCTTCGAGCAGTGCGGCGTCGCCGCTTCCCGGCGATTCGTCGGCGAGAAGCGGCAGCGACACCTGGATGCGCGTGCCGACGCCTTCGGTGCTGTCGAGCGAAATCTTCCCTTTCATCAACTCGCAAAGCCGCACGCAGATCGAGAGACCGAGCCCCGTTCCGCGCGCCTGCGTGAGGCGATGCGCGTCGCCCTGCATGAACGGCTGAAAGAGCTTCTCGCGCTGCGATTCCGGGATGCCGATGCCCGAGTCCGCGACGCTCAGTTCCAGCGCGCCGCTCACCCATCGGGCGCGCACGACGACTTTTCCGGAATACGTGAACTTGAGCGCGTTGCCGAGCAGGTTGTTCAGAATCTGCGAGACGCGAATCGGATCGAAGAAGAGCTTTCCGGGACACGCGCGGTCGATCACGACGAACAGCCGCAAGCCCTGCCGGTTCGCGAGCGGCGCATGCGCGACCATCACGCGCACGACGAGCTCGCGTATCGAGCCCCATTCCTCCGAGAGCCGCATTTCGCCGATATCCATCTTCGAGAAGTCGAGGACATCGTTCACGACATGCAGCAGCGCGCTCGCCGACGCCTGCATCGCCTGCACGCGCGCTTCCTGCTCCGCGGCGAGCGGCCCCAGCGCGACCAGTTCCAGATTCCCGACGAGCGACGACAGCGGCGTGCGGATCTCGTGGCTCATCGCGGCGAAGAAGCTGAGCTTGGCTTTCGCGGCGGCGTCGCTGGTTTCCTTCGCGCTGCGCAACAGGCGCTCGACTTCGTGTTGCTCGGAGATGTCGGCGATCGCGCAGAACAGCACGCTGGTCTTGTTGACGACGGCCGACGCGTACGACACCTTGAGATGCAGCGCGTCGCCGCCCGATTTATGCAGCGTGTACTGGATTTGCTGGATCATCGCCTCGCGCCCCTCTTGCGCCGGCGCGATGCCTGCCGCCACGAAAGCCTCGCTGAGGCCGGCGGGCAGCCGCATCGGGGAGGCATCGGTCAGGTCGAACAGCGAACGCGCCACCTGATTGGCCGCGATGAGGCTGAAATCGTCTTTCAATGCGATGCACAAGCCCACGGGCGTCGCATGGGCCAGCAGATGGTTCAGTATTTCGCCTTCGACCGCGCGGCAGGCCTGCTCGTACGAGCGGGTAAGGAAACGAAAATTCCAGTAGCGGTACATCGCGAGCAACATGGCGGTGAGCGCCCCCGTGACGATGAGCAGGATCGTCAGTTGCACGCGCTTCGCGGCCAGCTCGGTCGCGAGCGGAAGCGCGACGACGATATGTCCGATGCCCAGCGCAAGCATGTCGAGTCTCGCGCCCCAACCTCTGCCGAGCCACTGATACACGCCGGCTTGCGCTTTCGCGAGCCGCCCGTTGACGTAGCGCAGGTACTCCGTATCGTCGCCGGCGAGCACGCGATTCTCGTTATCGAAGATGGCGATCTGTGATTCCAGCAGATCCGACGTCGACTCGCGCAGCACGTGGTCGAGCGTGACCCGTGTGAAGACGAGCGCATAAGGCGTCTCGTCGCGCGCCACCACCATGAACATGATGACAGTCGGCTTTGGGAAGCCGAGCGACGCCGGGGCGACGAACCACATGACGCGCCGCATGCGGGCGGCGTCGAACGGCGCGATGCCGCGCGTGTTCATGTAGATCTTTGCGAAGGTTGCGAGCGCGGCGAGTCTCTCGGGCGGCGCGACCTTGTCGTCGGTATCGGCGAAAAATCCAAAGCCAGACGAGGCGGTGCCGTCGAAGTCCGAGAACTGCAATATCGGCTTCGTGCTTTCCTCGGGGATCATCTGATGCGCTGCCTGGCACGCGGCGGCGAGCGCCTGGTCTTCCCGGCCGGACGGATAGGCCTTGCATCGAGGGTTGTCGGGCGCCTGGAGCACGCCGCTCGTCGGCTCGGTCGCGCCGACATCCAGCATCAGGGCGCCCAGCGTAAGCATGTTGTACCGGCTGAATATGTTGACGTTCGCGCCGCGCATTGCCGCCTGCGCGATTTCCTCTTCGTTCTTCAGCGACGACGTCAACATGAAGAACCCGGTGACGCCCGCTCCGCAGACTGCGGTGAAAATCAGCAGGCCCACCGCGACTGCGAAGATGCGCCGCTCCCGTCTGAGGTTGCTTTCGAGCATCCGCAGCATATGCAGAGGAGAATTCTGCGATGCGGCGAAAAAGCGCTCCATCAGGCCAGTCCCATCCTCGCGGCATACCTGACGAGGTCTACGTGATTCTCCACATGCAGCTTGCGCATGGCGGAACGCTTCTGGGTGGCGACCGTCGGCACCGAACGGTTCAGCGTCCGTGCGATTTCAGTCACGGAAAGCCCCTGCGCGAACAGCCGCACGACTTCCAGCTCGCGCGGCGAAAGCGGCTGCTCGCGCGCGAGGTCCTTCGTCGTCGAGCCTTCGCGCGCGAGACGGAGCTGGATCTTCGGTGAGAAGATCGTCTCTTTCGTGGCGAGCGCGCGCAGGCTGATCCGCGCAAGCTCGCTCGGCGGCTCTTCCTTGCTGACGATAGCCGCGACGCCGAGCTTGCACAACTCATGGAACATGCCGCCGCTTGCCATCATCGTGAGGACGACGAGCGGGACATCGGGATGCGAGCGGCGCAGCATGCTCACGAGCCGCAAGCCGTCGAGTTCGACTTCCTCGTCGCCCTGCATGACGAGATCGGTGATGACGAGATCGGCCGGCTCTTTATCGAGCACGCGGATCAACTCCGCGCCCGAGTTCACCGTAGCCGTGATGACGAAGCCGGGAAGCTTCGAGAACTGGTCGGAGACGGCCATGAGAACGATGGGATGGTCATCCGCCAGCACGACGCGAACCGTGCCCGTGTGCGCACTCATGGACACACCGCTCGCGGCGTCTTCGATAATTGATTCAGAAGTCGAAACAGACGCGCTGCTCGACGCGATCGATGCAACAGACGAACGGAACAGTGCATTGACGCGCCCCCCGACCCGGCTGGAATAGAATGAGTATGTCTTAGGATACCGGGATTCGAATTCAAAGACTAGCGCTGAGCCTCGCATGTGCGCGAGCCCGCCGGACTCCAGAGCCGCATGGTTCATTTCCGGCCTTCACAGTAAACGTTGCAGGTGAAACAGCCAAGGCGCAGGCGCTTGGCACTAGAGCGGCACAGGCTGCAATTCGGCTTTGCGCCTTTCCATGGCTCGCCGCACGCATCGGATGCATCGTCCGCTTGCTGCGTGGTTCGGGCGAAATGATGCAGCGGCATCGACATGACACGGGAACTCGCGCGCTTTCTGGTTTCACTGCCTCCGGCGACGAGCATGCAGGTGATCACGAGCATCGATCCGATAACGATGGCCGCGATCAGCACCAATATCATCCACTCCGACGTTTTCAGGCAGAGCGCGGCGACGATGACGAACGACATGCCGACGAACATCGAAATCAAGAGCGCCGATGCGAATCCCGCTGCTTCACTACACTTCCGGAAGGCGTGGCTGATCGAATCTAAAACGAGCATAAGGGCACCTGGCTAGCAATGCGGCGTGCAAAGGATGACGCGACCGTCTCCCGATCAGCGATGCATTGCGCGTCGAAGCGCAGCCGCCACCGGCATCGCGCACACGAGGCCTTGCGTCAACGCCTTGGTCTGGATCGCATCACTGTAGTCAAACGCGACAGGACCATGTATCGAACAATGTCGATAACGTGCGGCACCGCGAGGCACACACCGTTTCGATCGTCGAAACCGTCCCGCTTTAAAAAAAAAACCGCCTGGATAAGGCGGCAATCTGGGCCGAAGCAAGGTCGGATGTCCTGACGGGGCGGCGCGCGAAAGGTTCGACACGCGACGCGCCTTTCCCGAGCTTTACCGCTTGCCTTCATTTTCAAACGTCGAGGACGCAGCAGCTATAGATGGAATTCGATTCGCGACGAACGCCATCGCGCGCTCAGTTAAACCGCATGCCGAGCCACAAGTGCGTCATCACGCCGAGCGCGAGCCCCATCAGACGGCCGACGAACATGGCGTCGAGGGCGGGCTCGCGATCATGGAAAGAGCGGCGCGGGTTCCTGCGCCCCGCCGTCAGCGCGGGCCGCGCGAATACGATGCACGTTGCCCCCGCTATGCCGATCAACGCGCGCTGCGGGGCCGTACACGCGCTGCACGCACGGTGAACGAAGTCGGCAAGCCAAAGCAGCACGCCCGTTGCAAGCATGAAGTTGCAGACGAAGCTCGCGAAAACGCGGCCGACAGAAACGCGTTCCTTCATGCGGCCTCGCGCGATGCGTTCTCGTCCAGCAGACACCGCAAGTGTCCGCCGATGCGCGCGACGACTTCCGACCAGTCGCAACCGAAGCGGCGGCGGAACAGGCGCATCGTCGGATACCAGGGGCTGTCTTCACGCGTGTAGTGCCAGCGCCAGTCGCCATAGGACGGCAACATCAGCCACACCGGTTTGCCCATCGCGCCCGCGACGTGCGCAACCGACGTATCGACGGTCAGCACGAGATCGAGTGCCGCGATCACGCTCGCCGTTTCCGCCATCGTGTTGAGATGCGCGCCCACGTCGTGGAAGTTCCCGCGCTGCTCCGCGTACTCAGCGGCCTCGTCGGCGCCCGCGCCCTTCTGCAGGCTGAAGAATTCGATGCCGTCTACCTTGAAGAGATCGTTCAGCACGGCAAGCGACGGGAGCGAGCGGCTGGCGTCGTTCTCGTGCGTCGGGTTGCCCTTGAATACGATGCCGACCTTCAGCTTCCCGGGCGCGACCTCGGGCAGCTTCGATGCAACGGCTTCCGGCGCACGCAGATAAGGCACGGTCGGCGGCAGCGCATCGAGTTCGAGCGGCAGTTGCGCGGGAATCGCGTGCGGGAACACCCAGTAATCGATTCCTGACAGGTTCGCCGCGTCCCGCACGTCTACGACATCGCCGGCATCGAGCGACGCTTCGTAAAGCTCGACGAGCGGCGCCTGACACACGACGACCACGCGCTTCGCGCCGCAACGCTCGCGCATGATCTTCGCGAAGCGCAGAAAGAAGATCTCGTCGCCGAGGCCGAACTCGCTCCAGATGGCGATGGACTTGCCGCTCAACGATTCGCCCTTCCACTCCGGCACGTCGCGCGGAGGCTGCGTGGTGGTGCGGCGTTTCCATCCCAGCGGGCCCATCAGCGCTTCTCGGAGAGCGAAGCCTTCGTGCAGCTTGCCTCGCGCGATGAGGTGCAATGCTTCGTAAAGACGCGGCAAATGTTCGCCGGGCAGGCGCTCCACGCACTGCTTCCATATCGCGTCGGCATGCTCGGGCGCATCCCAGCGCAGCAGCGCCAACATCGCCTGATGGTAGATGTCGAAGCGGTACGGATACTGGCGCACCGCTGCCTGCGCCGCGGCGATGGCATCGCGGGCGTTGCGCGCGTGCCCGATCGCGTGCTTCAGCGCTTGCGGCGTGGCCACTGCGCGCTTGCGCAGCACGATTTCGATGACGCATTCGGCATGACTGTCGGCGGTCTGGTCGGCGTCGCGTCTGGCGGCATCGAAGTGGTCGCGCACGAGCGCGATACGTTCGCAATCCGCCACGGGCGACATCGCCTGCACCATGTCGAGCACGTTCACCGATCGCGGCAGCATCTTCTCGGCCTTGTGGATCGTGAAGCTCGCCTTGTGCGCGCTGTTGAAGCGGTTCGGCCAGACGCCCTTGCCGTAGAGATCTTCGTCCGGCACGGTCACGATGACATGGCCGCCCGGCTTCACGAGTTCGAGCCAGCGCGCGAGCGCCTTGTGAGGATTCTGCTGCCCGGCCAGCACGTGACTGGCATGCAGGAAATCGAACGCCGCTTCGTCGGCTCCGCTCATCGACGACAGATCGCCCTTCGTGGCGGACCATGACGTCACGTTGCGCAAACGCGGAAAGACGTGTGCATGCGATGCGAGGGAATCATCGGCGCTGCAGATGTCGATGCCGTCGCCCACGAAATAGTGCTGGATGAATGCCGGTTCGCGCGAACGGCGCAGACTTGCCTTGCTGGTTTCTTTCATGTTTACCTCACTTCGCTTCGGTTACCGCAACGCGTGCCTGGGCACCATGCAGATTTTTCAACAGCGCCTGAATGCGCTCGCCGAGAATCTCGGGACGTCCCTTGAAAATCAGCTTCTCGATGGCTTTTTTGCCTGCGAGCGTCCGCGCGAGATCGCGCCGCTCGCTTTCGTTTTCGATGAGGCGCAGCGCCGCCGCCTTGTAGTCTTGCGTCGTGCCGGCGATGGTCCATTCCGGAAAGCCGAGACGGCGGAACATGCCTTCGTCGATGTGCTCGTGCACTTCGCGCCCCGTCTTGCATACGCCGACGAGCCCCGCCCACACCGTGTCCACGATGCCGTTCGTGTTGCCGAACGGGAACGGGTTCAGGAACATGTCGCAACCCGCGATCACCTTCATGTAGCTCGCGTAGTCCTGATGCTTGTGCACCACGGCCTTGTCGCCCATCAGGCGGTGCACGAGGTTGCGCACCTGCGGGAACGTGAGGCCCGTCGCCTGACCGACGAGAAAGTGAAACTCGACAGGCACCGGCGCTTCATTGGCGATCTCCGCGCACGTTTGCAGGAAGCCGGGATTGAGCTTGATGGTCGTGCCCGCGACAGCGATCTTCACGGGGTCGGCCTTGAGGCGCTTGCGCTTGGGCAGATCGAGTTCGAGCATCGCCGCAGGCGGACGATACGGCATGCCGTCCGAAGGCAGCTTGAGCAGCTTCTCGCTGAAGCACGCTTCGTCGCCTACGTAGTCTTCTTCGACGACCACGTAGTCCATCGCATGACCGTGCGTCGTCGCGGGATGACCGAGCGCCATCATCTGCAGGGGCGCGACGCGCAGGCACGCCAGCGCCATCGTGGTCGGGAACATGCCGACGCTCGGCATGTACATCGCCTGAGCCTGACGCGCTTCGCTCACTTCGCGCACCTGGCGCACGTGCTCCCACAGATTGGCGCCCGCGAGCGGAATGAATTCGTCGAATACTTCGCGGCCTGTTTCGTCGACGCGGCCTTCATAGCCCATGCCGACGAGATGAAACTTGTCGCGCATCGCCACCATCGTCTGCGAGTGCGTGCGATAGATCGAATGATTCTTCGAGAACCATTCGAGCACGACGAGCAGCACGGGCTTGTCGTCCCTGGCGGCCGGTTGCGCAGCGCGTTCGACATCGTGAATGCCGAGGTTCGCGAGCTTGCTGCGAATCAGCGTATTGATGGGCTTCTTGATGTCGTGCTTGCCCGGCAGGTCCGCATAGCTGCAATGCATGTACATGTCGTGCAGCACGCCGAACGGGAGCATGTCGATGCTCTCGATCTGGTCGAGCTTGCCGGGCAGCCAGCGCAGCAGCATTTCGCGCTTCTGATGCGCGGCGGGCGTGCCGAGAAAGCGCGAGGACATGATGGTCGTCGCGAGACTCGCCGTGGCGATCTTGTCGTGATTCCAGAGAACGTCCCAGTCGAGCCGCACTTCGGACTCGGGCGTGTAGAACAACTGGAACTTGCGCATGTCGCCGGCGCGCAGTTGCACGGAGTGCCGCGCTTCTTCGTCGAGACCGAGCGTGCGGAGAATGTGATCGGCGTTGCGGAACGGACTCGCCGCGAAGAGGCCCGCGAGCCAGCGCTGAAACACCTGCGCCTGACGGATGCCGACGTCGGACAGCTGAAAGTCCGGATCGCTCATCAGCGCCGTGATGGCCGACGTGATCCGCGTGAGCAGGTGGTCATCCATGATGATCGCCGCTTCCGAGGACTGCGCCCAGCTATCTACGTTCATGAGAAGGCCGTAGTTCTCGTCGATTCTCGCGAGCAACTTCAACAGCTCACGGCCAGCGGCTTCCTTTTCGCGGCGATAGCGAGGTACTCGAACTTGTTGATGCTGAATTGCATGATTCCGTTCCGGTTGTTACTGCACATGAGGTTCGCCCGCTGGCCTCGCGCCAGAGCGGACCGCGCGATCAGTGGTTCCAGGTGACCGAGAGCCAGTACTGCGTCGGCTTCTTGCCGGGCTCCACCCATGAGGTCTCGGAGAAGCGATACGGTCGCGATACGGACGCGGACACCGTCGCGCCGAAGGGCGTCAGCCAGTCGACGCTCACGCCGTAGCCGGCGAGCACGCGGTTGTTGGTCACGCCGTCCACGCCGGGATACGTGGTCTCCCATCCATCCCACGGCGAGTGATTCACGCGCCCATACGCGAAGTCGCTGAAGACGCCCAGCTGAATCTGATGGCCGGTTGCAACGGGGATGCGTTGATAGAGGCCGACGCTCGCGACGACACCTTCATCGGCGGAACCTTCGTCGGCGCGGTAGGCGCGTACGGCGTCGGGACCGGCAAGGCCGAGTTTCTCGCTCGCGTCCAGATTGCGGCTCGCGAGCTGACCGGTGACGCGGCCCGAAACAAAGGTGTTGCCGCTCTTCGAAAGCGCGAAGGTGCCGAAGTCCGTGGTGGTCAGTTTTGCGTAGTTGCCCGCGCGCTGCGTGATCGGGTCCGAGGGATCGTCGTTGCGTTGATGCCCGAACGTCAGCGCGATCTGCCCCGCCGCGAGATTGGTGCGCAGGGCGCGGGCGCGTTCGCCGTTATCCGCGGTCAGCGAGAGCTGCACCGAATCGAGCTTGCTGTGTGACGTTGCGCCGAAATCCTTGAAGTCCGTCGAGGTCTGACTGTGCAGCAGCGATGCGCCGCCCCACACGTTGGCGTCGAGGCCGCGCGCGAACGGATACTGCACGCCGGCCTGCCCCGTCGTCGCCACGCCCTTGACCGGCGTTCCCGCGTTGATGAAATATTGCTGACGCGTGACGCCGCCGGTCATGCGCAGGCCGTCATCGAAGATCGGCGCGCTACCCGTCAGGGCGCCCGTCCACATTTTCTTGTCCGTGCTGGTGATCGTGAACGCATAGGCGTCGCCGGCGCCGAACAGATTGTTCGCCGATGCCGTCACGCCCATCCGGTACGTCCCCGTCGATTCGACACCCTTGTTGTCGAGGATCAGATCGACCTGGGCGGGCTTGCCGTTCTGCGCGATGTTGAACACGACATCGACTTCGCCGGTGCTCGCGCCCCGCGAGAAACGCGGCGCGCCGTCGATCGCGACGCCGGGAACGTCCTGCAGCAGTTGCGTCGCACGCTCGAGCCGCGATGTGCGCAACAGGCACGCGCCCTCCACGCCGTCACTGCCGCATAGCGCATGCGTGATGAGCCGTTGCAGCCGCGCATCCGCGACGCGCGATTTGTTGTTGACGACGATGTGGCGGATACGCCCCGGAAACACCGTGAATTGCGCCTGGGCGCCCTTCTGTGCTGCGCGCCAGTCGGCATCCGTCATCAGCACCAGAGCGAGCGGAAAGCCGCTCTGACGCAATGACGCGGTGAGCACGTCCGACCAGCGATCGACTTCCTTCAACGTGCCCGGCGCATCGCCGAGCTTCCTGATATCCGCGGCGACCAGTTGCTTCACCAGCAGCGCATCGGCACCTTGCGCCGGCACCACCTTCACGCTCACGCCGCTTTCGCTCGCCGCCGTGTCTGCCTTGACGGGCATCGCCTTCTGAACCACCGCTTCTGCATCGGTGACTTCCGATGCCATCACGCGCTCCGCACCCGCCATGCCAGCCAGCACCACCGATCCGACACACACCAGGCGGCGGGCCGCTTCCGCAATCTCGTTCATCTTCAACATCACACGTATCCTTGCATTGAACCAAAACGCCTGAACGTCGCGTCTGGTTCATCAACCTTTGTCCGCGTATCGTTCTCAGAACAAAGGTTAAGGATTGAGGTGCTTTGATCGAATAGAACAAGTTCTAAAGTACCGTCCAGCAGGGCTGAAACGCTGCATTTCGATGCTGCTTTCACCCGCAGGCACGCTTCGAATGCAAAGAACCCGGCGCGATGGCCGGGTTCCTGATTCCTCGATGCGACTGACGCGTTCGTTTATGCGAGCGCTTCGGCACGCTCGGCTTGTTTGACGTTGCCGCTTCGCAGTTGCGCTTGCCAGAGCGCCTGCATGCGCTCGCCGAGAATCTCCGGCCGGCCCTTGAAAATGAGCTTTTCGATAGCCTGCGGTCCCGCGAGCTTCGCGGCCAGTTCATTGCGCTCGTCGGCGTTCCCGATCAGGCGCAACGCCGCAGCCTTGTACTCTTCGGTGGTCCTGGCGACCATCCATTCGGGAAAGCCCAGGCGGCGGAACATGCCTTCGTCGATGTGTTCGTGCACTTCGCGCCCCGTCTTGCACACACCGACGAGCCCCGCCCACACCGTGTCCACGATGCCGTTCGTGTTACCGAACGGGAACGGATTGAGGAACATGTCGCAGCCGGAGATCACCTTCATGTAGCTGCCGTAGTTCTGGTGCTTGTGAACCGTCGCCTTGTCGCCCATCAGGCGGCGCACGAGATTGCGCACCTGCGGATAAATGAGGCCGTTGGCCTGCCCCATGAGAAAGTGGAAATGCACCGGCACTTTCGACTCCCGCGCGATCTCCGCGCACGTGTTCAGGAAGCCGGGGTTCTGCTTGATGGTCGTGCCGGCCACGGCGATCTTCACGACGCCGTCCGGAGCCTGCTTCGGCGGCAATTCGAGTTCGAGCAGCGCCGCAGGCGCACGATACGGCATGCCGTCCGAGGGCAGCTTCAGCAGTTTTTCGCTGAAGCACGCTTCGTCACCGACGTAATCTTCCTCGACGACGACATAGTCCATTGCATGACCGTGCGTCGTGGCCGGATGACCGAGGGCCATCATCTGCAGCGGTGCGACGCGCAAACATGCCAGCACCATCGTGATCGGGAACATGCCGACGCTCGGCATGTACATCATCTGGGCATTGCGCTCTTCGCTCGTCTGGCGAACATGCTTGGCGACCTCCCAGAGGTTTGCGCCTTGCAGCGGGATGAACTCGTGGAACACTTCCTTGCCCGCATCATCGACACGGCCTTCATAGCCCATGCCGACGAGATGGAACTTGTCGCGCATCGCCACCATCGTCTGCGAATGCGTGCGATAGATCGAGTGATTCTTCGAGAACCATTCGAGCACGACGAGCAGCACGGGTTTTTCGCCCTGTTCGACCGCTTGCGCACGGCGTTCGACATCGTGGATGCCGAGGCTCGCGAGCTTGCGGCGAACCAGCGTATTGATGGGCTTCTTGATGTCGTGCTTGCCCGGCAGGTCGGCATAGCTGCAGTGCATGTACATGTCGTGGAAAACGCCCATCGGCAGCACGTCGACGCTTTCGACTTCGGCAAGACGCTCGGGCAGCCAGCTCAGCAGCATCTCACGCTTGGCGTGTGCGGAAGGCGTCGCGAGAAAGCGCGAGGACATGATCGTCGTGGCCATGCTGGCCGTCATCACCTTGTCGTGCTTCCAGAGCAGGTCCCAGTCGAGGCGAACTTCCGACTCCGGCAGATAAAAAAGCTGGAACTTGCGAAACTCATTGTTGCGCAGTTCGAGGGAATTGCGCGATTCCTCGTTCGCGCTGAGCGAACGGAGGATGTGGTCCGCGTTGCGGAACGAGCTGGCGGCGAACAGCGCGGCGAGCCATCGCTGAAACAGCATCAGTTTGCCGATGCCGTGGTCTGAAATAGTGAATTTCGGATCGGACGCCAGTGCCGTGATCGCGGAAGTGAGGCGCGTGAGCAGGTGGTCGTCCATGATGTCGCGCGCTTCGGCGGATTGCGCCCACGTGTCGACGTCCATGAGAACACCGTAATTCTGGTCGATCTTGTTGAGCAGTTCGAGAAGCATGCGACTCGCCTTCTCGTATTCGCGGCGATAACAGAGGTGTTCAAACTTTGCGATGCTGAATTTCATCTTTCGGTTCCTGGTCGTTTGTTCCGATGCGCCTCTGGCCGCTGTTTCGCTCGTGCCTCGCGACTGCCTGGCGCTGACAAGGAGAAGATTAAGGTTTCGACCGGACCTCACGAATAGAAGAAGTTCTAATTTCGCGGCGCGAATGTCGCGAGCGGGCACAAAAAAGCCCGGCGCAAAGGCCGGGCTCGATACTGCGTAAAACGGGCGATGCATCGTTTCTCATGCAAGGAAACGCTGCCCCGCCCCGATTCACACGACGAGCGTGCTACTGCTCGTCGTGCGCATCATCAGGCGCGTCCGCCCGCTTCGGCCACGGTGGAATGACCATGAACCGCCATGCCCGGCTTGAGCCAGCCATGCGACTTGACGACATACGGCTTGCCGTCCTTCACGCCGCTCTCCGTGTAGAAGTATTCGCGCGTGTTCATGTTCACCGACAGGTCCGCCTTGGTCTGCTTCTTGTCGTCTTCGAACGCGTAGTGCTTCACGCCGTCCGCGCCGTCACGATATTGCATGTGACGCGACAGTAGGCCCGCGCGGGTCAGCAGATCGACATCCGCCGTCTCGGTGGTCAGGTCGATCGAGACTTGCTCGACGGTTGCATCCGTCCAGAAAGCCGCGTCGCCCAGTTCCATCGTCAGCGGTTGCGCTTCGTCCAGATACATGTGCATCGCGCTTTCGTAGATCAGGTACGACAGACCCCCTGCCAGACCGACACCGCCGACAATGGCCGCCGCCGTGCCGCCCGCCGAACTGCCCGAGCCGCCGTGAGCATCGGTGTTGCCACCGTTGTCCGTGCCACCGCCGTTAGCGCCGCCGTTATCCCCACCATTCGTGCCGCCGTTGTTGCCACCGTTCGCGCCACCGTTGGTGCCACTGTCGGTGCCGCCGTTTTGGTTCTGGCCGCCGCTACCCGTATGCCTGATATCGCCGTTGTCGATCACGTTCACCGTACCGTTGCCGTCGGTGTTGTACGTGCCGTTGTCGTCGATCACGCCCTGGCCGTTGGTCGAATTGCCCGAGATGTTCGTCGTGCCGTTGTCCGAGGTGTTGATCGTGCCATCGTTGATCACGCCCGTGCCGTTGGTCGAGTTACCCGAGATATTCGTCGTGCCGTTGTCGGTCGTATTGATCGACGCGTTCGGCTCGATCCACGTGCCGTTGCCACTGGTCGAGTTACCGTCGATGTTGGTCGAACCGTTGCCGCTCGTGTTGATCGAGCCGTTGATGTCCGTGCCGTCACCGTTGGTCGAATTGCCCGAGATATTCGTCGTGCCATTGTCGGTCGTGTTGATCGAACCGTCGTCGATCACGCCCGTGCCGTTGGTCGAGTTACCCGAGATATTCGTCGTGCCGTTGTCGGTCGTGTTGATCGACGCGTTCGGCTCGATCACCGTGCCGTTGCCATTGGTCGAATTACCGTCGATGTTGGTCGAACCGTTACCGCTCGTGTTGATCGAGCCGTTGATGTCCGTGCCGTCACCGTTGGTCGAATTGCCCGAGATGTTCGTCGTGCCATTGTCGGTCGTGTTGATCGAACCGTCGTCGATCACGCCCGTGCCATTGGTCGAGTTACCCGAGATATTCGTCGTGCCGTTGTTCGTCGAGTTCCCGCTGATGTCAACAGCACCGAGCCGTCTTCGGCCTTGATCGTGCCGCTGTTTTCCACCAGCGCGTTGGCCGTCGCATTGGTCAGCGTCAACTGGATGCCTTGGCCGTTGGGCAGCGCCACCGTCGCGCTATCGCCCGCGGCGAGTACCACTTGGCCGCCTTGCGCGGTCGTGATCGAGCCGCTGTTGCGCACCTGATCACCCATCAGCGTGACAAAGCCCTGCGCCTGAATCGTGCCGTCGTTGACGACGCTCGCGTTCGTGCCCGTCGAGCTCAGTTGCAGCGGGCCGCCCGCCATGAACTGATTTGCATCGATCGACTTGGTCGTCGCCAGCAACGAACCCACGTTGACGATCGCGCCCTTGCCGAACAGCACGCCATTCGCGTTCTGGATCAGCACCTGACCGTTGGCGAGCAGCGAGCCCTGAATGTTCGATGCACCGCCGCCCGTCACGCGATTGAGCGCCTGCGACTGCGCGTTCGGCTGATTGAACTGCACCGTGTTGCCGCTGCCGATATTGAACGAGTTCCAGTCGATCACGGTACGCTGCGTACCCTGATTGATGGTCATCGTATTCGAACCCTGCGAGATCGACGCCTGACCGGCCGTGACCTGGCCGCCCGTCGGCAACGCTTGCGCGAAGCTCACGCCGGGCTGCGTCGCCAGAATCGCGACGGCGAACGCGGTCATCGCGGATACGACGCCGAGCGCGCCTTCATCCGAAGCGGCGCCGGAAGCCGCGCCTTCGCCCGGCGTCTTGCCCTGGCTGACCACGTCTTCCGCGACCGCCACCAACATACCAAGTCGCTTGCTGAAGACGCGACGAAACCGATTCTTGTTCATAAGAAAGACAAAGATTAATGAGAGATGAGACGTCCCGCGTTGATGATTCAACGGCGGTCCAATACGCTTCAGATGGATGAGCCACGGAAAGGACTGAGCGATCTGGCAACCCGGATTCGACGCCGCCTTCGAAGTCTGCTGGCAAGCCTCGACTGTCATCGACGCGGCTCAGCTGGCTCACTGCGCAAGCCGGGACGCCTTTACCGAATCCTCGAAACGAATGGTAGAAAGCCGCGCCTTCGGCCCATATAGAAGAAGTTCGAATCTCCGGGGCACACCGGGCGCCGGCAGCGTGGATCCACCGTGCAAGGCGCGGCGCGGGCGATGAAGCGCCGGACGATCCTGAAAATCAGGAAACTTCCTAAAGAAGAAAACGGCCCGCTCACGGCGGGCCGGCAGACACGCGCATCAGAAACAGTGCATTTCGCGCGCGGCGCGCGAGCGGTCCAGCGATAAGCCGCGATCCGCCACGAAGCGATGCAGATCCGCCTCGCGCGAGAACCCGAGCCGTTTGTATGCGTGCAGGCGTCGCGCGCTGACCGTGCTCTTGCCGAGACTGAAGAGCCGCGCCGTCTCCACGACGCTCATGCCGCACAGCATCAGACCGACCAGTTCCATCTGCCATTTCGTCAGGGACGCGAAGCGCTGCAAGTCCACCTGGGCGTTGAATCGAGTGAGGGCGAACATGGCCGCCGGCGAGCGATAGCGCTTTCCCGTCGCCACTTCGCGCACCGCATCCAGCACTACGTGCATATCTTCGCGCTTGCTCACGATGCCGGCGACGTCTCGCTGAACCAGGCTGCCGACGAGAAACGGATCGTCGAACTCGCTGTACACGAGAACCGGCACTCGGGGATAGCGTGCGGAGACTGCAGAGAGAAAGCGCCAGCCGTCGAGCGTGCCGCCGGTTGGCATCGAATAGTCAGTGACGATGACATCGCAACGGACACACTCGAGGCGCGCCATCAACTCAGCAGGGTTACTGAAGGCGCCCGCCACGTGAAAGCCGGCGCTTTCCAGAGCGGCGCGCAGTCCGCGCACGACGATCGGATGATCGTCGACGATCGCGACGCTGATACGTTTTTCGAACATTTCGAAACCTCACGGGAACGGTTCATCTGCCGTCCCTTTGACGGCTCGACCGGCGGGTGAGTCTCCACGAGGATCCATCGGCACCCGCTCCCGCATGGATCCACTCACGTCAGGCGGGCAGGAGCTCGCGTTCGGGCGTCGAACGATCGAGCCACAAGCGGTGGTCGATCGCAAAGCGAAACATCTCGAACTCGCCCGAGAAGCCGAGCCGCCTGCATGCTTCGGTGCGTTGCGTGCTGATCGTATTGATGCGCCGGTGCAGCAGACGGGCCGTCTCGCAGACGCTCAGGCCGCACAGCATCAGTCCCGTCACTTCCATCTGACGGCGGGTAAGCGCCATGAATCGCTTGTATTCCGGCATCGCGCCGAAGCGCTCCAGCGAAGCGTGCGCGATGGGCGACAGATAGCGCTCGCCTTGCGCGAGGCCGCGCGCCGCGGCCAGCACTTCATGCATTTCGTCGCGCTTGCTCACGATGCCCGCGACGCCCCGCTTCACGAGACTGCCCACGAGGAACGGGTCGTCGAACTCCGTATAGACGAGCACACGCAGGTCCGGAAACTCGCTCGAGACGGAGGCCAGAAAGCGCCATCCGTCGAGCGCCCGGTCGGCCGGCATCGAATAATCCGTGACGACGACATCGCACGGCTCGTGGCTCAACGATTGCAGCAATTGCGCCGGACTCGTGTACGCGCCCACTACATCGAAGCCCGAGGCCTCGAAGGTCTTACGAAGGCCGTAAAGTACGAGCGGATGATCGTCGACGATGGCGATTCTTGTCTTTTCCATCTCAAACAACTCCTGACAGGCCGAATGAGGCCTCCTGATCAAATGGCTCTCGCAGGTCTCGACCGTCGGTCCGATTGTTCAGCGAGCGTCGCAGGAACGCCGGGAGCGCGCTGCGATGTCGTCACAGCGATACGATGAGAAGCAGTTGCCCTTCGACGCGCTCCTGCGCATCGATCGTGTAGTGACTTGCATTGAACGATAAAGGCGCGACCACTCCGGTCATATAGAACGATGTTGAAATCTTGGGCGCGATCGCTCACGCGGCCGGACGTCGCGGCAGAGGAGGTAGCAAGGTCGCGCCCTGGAATGGTTGCCGGCGCCTGTCCCGAGAATCCAGGCGGCTCAAAAGAAAACACCCCGAAGGTGGATCGGCGTCCAAACCTTCGGGGTGCGGCTCGTGAAGCAGGAAATGTTGTCCGCGACAAGCGCGGTCGGATCAGGTCACCGGGGCGGGATTGAACAGCACGAGCGCGTTATGAAGTCTGAGCGCCTCGGCCTTCGTCTGCTTCTTGCCGCTCGCGACATCGAGCATCAGCCGGAACAGCTCCCAGCCCACATCGGCGATGGTCGCTTCGCCCGTCGCGATGGTGCCCGCGTTCACGTCCATCAGATCGTGCCAGCGGCGTGCGAGATCCGAGCGCGTTGCGACCTTGAGCACCGGCACTTCGGCCAGGCTGTACGGCGTGCCGCGCCCCGTCGTGAAGACGTGCAGGTTGATGCCCGCCGCGAGTTGCAGCGTGCCGCAAATGAAATCGCTCGCGGGCGTCGATGCGTAAATCAAGCCCTTCTGCTTCACCTTCTCGCCCGGCGACAGCACGCCGGAGATGGCGGAGCTGCCCGACTTGACGATGGACCCCATCGCCTTCTCGACGATGTTCGAGAGGCCGCCCTTCTTGTTGCCCGGCGTCGTGTTCGCACTGCGGTCCGCGCCGCCGCGCTTCAGATAATCGTCGTACCACTGCATCTCACGGATGATCGCCTGCGCCACGTCGCCGTTTGCCGCACGCGCCGTGAGCTGCGCGACGCCATCGCGAACTTCCGTGACTTCCGAGAACATTACGGTCGCGCCCGCGCGCACGAGCAGATCGGTCGCGAAGCCGACCGCCGGATTCGCCGTCAGACCGGAGAACGCATCGCTGCCGCCGCATTGCACGCCGACGACGAGATCCGCCGCCGGACACGTCTCGCGACGGCGATTGTTCAGCCGCTTCAGATGCGTGTCGGCCATGCGCATGATCGAATCGATCATCGACCCGAAGCCGACGTGCGATTCGTCCTGCAGCACGACGGTTCCGCCGTTGTCGTCGTGGAGGTTGTCGCCGATATCCGCGACATCTTCCGTTTGCGCGGATGCAGCCGCGATCGGAATCGTGCCCGGCGGCATCAGGCGCTCGGGCTGCAGCTTCTCGCAACCGAGGCTCACCATCATCACTTCGCCGCCGAAGTTCGGATTCAGCGCGATGTTGCGCACGGTGCGGATCGGCACCATCGCGTCGGGGGCGTCGATCGCCACACCGCAGCCGTAGGTGTGGCCGAGGCTCACGACGTCATCGACATTCGGGTATTGCGGCAGCAATTCGGCCTTGATGCGCGTGACCGCGTGCTGCACCACGTCCGCGACGCATTGCACGGTCGTCGTGATCGCGAGGATATTGCGCGTGCCGACCGAGCCGTCCGCGTTGCGATAGCCCTCGAACGTGAAGCCCTCGAGCGGCGACTCGTCAGGCGCCTTGATCGTCGCGATGGGCAGATCGTGCAGCTCGGGCGACGCCGGCATGCGCGTGACGTGCTCGTTCACCCAGCTTCCCTTCGGCAGCGCTTTGGTCGCATAGCCGATCACCACGTTGTAGCGGATCACCGCGTCGCCTTCCGCGAGATCCTTCAGCGCGACCTTGTGGCCCTGCGGCACGCGCTCGCGCAGCACGAGGCCATCGGAAAACGTGGCGCCTTCGCCGAGACCGCCGTCGTTGACGACGATCGCGACGTTGTCATCCGGATGGACGCGAATATAGAGAGGGGCTTGATTCATTCTGACGAATCCTTGAGCGAACGACACCCGCGCGGCTGCGGTTGGAGTTATGTCATCCTACAACATAGACGATCAAAGCGGGTTAGTATTTACCCGTATCCGTTGATTACATTGGCTTTAACCCGTTGTCTGACGTCGCGGTGTGTTGTACGATGACCTATAAGCTCGGCACCCGCCGGTCGCTGACCAACCAGACACGCACATCATGACGACACCGCAAGAACTGAAGCAAATCGTTTCCGAAGGTCTGCTCTCCTTCCCCGTGACGGATTTCGACCAGCAAGGCAACTTCCGCGCAGATACCTACGCAGAGCGCCTCGAATGGCTGGCTCCCTACGGTGCTTCAGCGCTGTTCGTCGCGGGCGGCACGGGCGAGTTCTTCTCGCTCACGCAACCCGAATATTCGCAGATCGTGAAGACGGCCACCGAAGTGTGCCGCGGCAAGGTGCCGATCCTCGCCGGCGCGGGCGGCCCGACGCGCACGGCCATCGCGTTTGCGCAAGAAGCCGAGAAGCAAGGCGCGCAAGGCGTTCTGCTGATGCCGCACTATCTGACCGAAGCGTCGCAGGAAGGCATCCGCGCGCACGCCGAGGAAGTGTGCAAGGCCGTGCCGAACATGGGCGTGATCATCTACAACCGCGCGAACTCGAAGCTCAATGCCGACATGCTGGAGCAACTGGCGGATAGCTGCCCGAATCTGATCGGCTTCAAGGACGGCGTCGGCGAAATCGAAAACATGGTGACGATCCGCCGCCGTCTCGGCGACCGCTTCTCGTACTTGGGCGGCCTGCCGACGGCCGAAGTCTACGCAGCCGCGTATAAGGCGCTGGGCGTGCCGGTGTACTCGTCGGCGGTATTCAACTTCATCCCGAAGACGGCGATGCAGTTCTATCGCGCGATCGCGGCAGACGATCAGGCAACCGTCGGCAAGCTGATCGACGAATTCTTCCTGCCGTACCTGAAGATCCGCAACCGCAAAGCGGGCTATGCGGTGTCGATCGTCAAGGCGGGCGCGAAGCTCGTCGGCCACGACGCGGGTCCGGTGCGCGCGCCGCTGACCGATCTGACGGAAGACGAGCTGGAGCAGCTCGACGTGCTGATCAAGAAGCTCGGCGCGCAGTAAGCGGTACGGAAGGAGACAGCGAAGCGCGGAAGTAGCTTCGCACATGAGGGCCGCCCGTGCGGCCCTTCGTGCATCAGCACGATCGAATCAAAGGGGAAGTCCATGTCGATGAGCCGCACCGCGAATCCCGCGGACGTCATGAAGCGCACCCGCGTGCGCTATCTCATTCTGTTGCTGGTCTTCGTCATCACGACGTTCAACTATGCGGACCGCGCGACGCTCTCGGTGACCGGCTCGGCGATGCGCGCCGAATTCGGTTTCGATGCGATCCGCATGGGTTACATCTTCTCGGCTTTCAGCTGGGCGTATGTGCTCTCGCAGATGCCCGCGGGCTGGCTGCTCGATCGCTTCGGCGCGCGGCGCGTGTATGCGGCGAGCATCTTCCTGTGGTCGCTCTTCACGTTGCTGCAAAGCGCCATCGGCCTGCTCGGCAGCGCGGCGACCGCCGTGACGGCGCTTTTCGTGCTGCGTTTCGCAATGGGCGCGGCGGAAGCGCCCGCGTTCCCGGCCAATGCGAAGGTCGTCGCGAGCTGGTTCCCGACGACGGAGCGCGGCACGGCATCGGCGATCTTCAACTCCGCGCAGTATTTCGCGGCTGTCATCTTCACGCCGCTGATGGCGTGGCTCACGCACGCGTTCGGCTGGCATCAGGTCTATATCGTGATGGGCATCGCGGGCCTGTTGCTCGCGCTCACGTGGCTCTCGGTGATGAAGAACCCGGCGGACCATCCGCGCGTGAACCGGCAGGAGCTGGAATATATCGAGCAAGGTGGCGGTATCGTCCGCGGTCATCAGCGCGCGGGCGGCGCATCGCGGGAAGCGACGAACAGCGTGGGCTGGCCCGTCGTCAGACAGTTGCTCACGAACCGCATGCTGCTCGGCGTGTATCTCGCGCAGTACTGCATCAACGTGCTCACGTACTTCTTCCTGACGTGGTTCCCGATCTATCTCGTGCAGGCGCGCCACATGACGATCCTGCAGGCGGGCTTCGTCGCCTCGCTGCCGGCCATTTGCGGCTTCACGGGCGGCGTGCTGGGCGGCGTCATCTCCGATGGCCTGATCCGGCGCGGGTGCTCGCTCACGCTGGCACGCAAGGCGCCGATCGTCGGCGGCATGCTGCTGTCGTCGTGCATCATCGGCTGCAATTACGTCGATACGGACTGGGTCGTGGTCGCGTTGATGTCGCTCGCGTTCTTCGGCAAGGGCATCGGTGCCTTGGGCTGGGCGGTGGTCGCGGATACGTCGCCGAAGGAAGCCATCGGGCTTTCGGGCTCGATCTTCAACATGTTCGGCAACGTCGCGGGCATCGTGACGCCGATCGTGATCGGCTATCTCGTCGCGCAGTCGGGCTCGTTCAACGGCGCACTGGCGTTCGTCGGGATCAATGCGCTGATCACGGTGTTCAGTTATCTCGTGATCGTGAAGGACATCAAGCGCGTCGAGTTGCGCGTCTGAGCGGACTGACGGCCCGTTCCGTCGATGGCGGAACGGGCACGACGCTTACTTCGCCTGAATCACGTCGATACGCAGCGCTTCGCCGCCATCGACGACCGCGAGCAGGCGATCGACATTCGGATGCGCGCCCGGACGATTGCGCGCATCGGCGGTATGTTCGGCGAACACGGCAAGACCGTGCTCCGCGGCCTTCGCGTCGAGCGTGCCGAACGCCTGCTTCAGATAGTGGTAGACCGCGAGCGAGCCTTGCTTGCCCGGCTTGTTCTCGATGTTCGCGACCAGATCACCTTTGCCGTCGACGAGATCGATGCGCTCGATGCCATCGATGGCGGGCATCTGGGCCAGGTTGTCCTTGAATACGCTGCTCGGCTGGATCACGGAAAGCACTCCACGTTATGAGTTGATGAGGCGGGGCGCAGTATCTTAGCCGATCAGCGCAAGGCCTGATCGCGCGCTTCTTCAGTCGGGGATCTCGGGCTCCACCAGCCTCGCCAGTTGAACCAGCGACTCCTGCCAGCCGAGGTAGCACATCTCCACGGGAATGACTTCGGGCACGCCCTCCTGCACGATGCTGAGCTCGGTCCCGCACGACACCTGGCGCAACGAGACGGTAACCTGCATTTCGCCCGGCAGGTTCGGGTCGTCGAAGCGGTCCGTGTAGCGGATCTTTTCGAAGGGCACGAGTTCGAGGTACTCGCCGCCGAACGAATGACCGTTGCCCGTGCCGAAGTTGCGGAACGACATCTTGTGGGTGCCGCCCGGGCGCGCATCCATGTGGTGGACCTGACAGGTAAAGCCGTAAGGCGGCAGCCACCTTGCTATTGCATCGGGTTCGAGGAACGCACGGTAGAGGCGTTCGGGCGTCGTGCGCAAGACACGGTGAAGACGGATGGTTCCGGTAGTCATGTTGGGCTCTCTTTCACTCGGGTAACGGGACACATCTCTACGACGATGCATCGCAGCGTGAATCGACACGGCCGAGCATCGGGGAATACCCTGGGCGCTCGTTCGTTCTGCGGAATGATACTTGCTCGCGGATGGCGCTCCCGAGGTGCGCGATCCGCAGACGGTTGACTGCGCGACAAGGCGCATGCGATCGTCGATCCTTCCTGATCGAGAGGTGCTGGCTTGTCGAGCAACTGGAACAGCGCGAGCGAGACCGCGCTAGAGCGGCCGATAAGCCGGCGCGTACGCGGCCGACTTGATATGCGCGACGAGATCGGCCGGCCGTTCGACACGCGCGAGACCATGATCGAAGATGTACTCCGCCACCGACGCCGCGACATGCATCGACGCCTCGAAGATGCGGCTTTGCGGCGGGTAGATCAGACCCTTGTCGAGGCTCTCGTCGCTGACCTGCTCGGCCACGGCCTTCGCCGCGACGATGAACATGTCCTCCGTCACGCGCGTCGCTTCCGTGGCGAACACCGCCATGCCCATCGCGGGAAAGATATAGACGTTGTTGCCTTGCCCCGGCACGAAGCTCTGGCCTTCGATCTGCACCGGTGCGAACGGGCTTCCGCTCGCGAAGATCGCCCGGCCATTGGACCACCGGTACGCTTCTTCCGCAGTGCACTCGGAACGCGACGTCGGATTGGAATACGGGAAGATGATCGGCCGCTCGTTGATTTCGCTCATTGCTTCGATCACCGCCTGACTGAAGAGCTTGGGCACCGTGCTCACGCCGATGATGCCCGTCGGCTTCAGCGCCCGTACCGCATCGACGAAGGTGTCGACCGGCTCGTGATCGATCGCGAAGACCTTCTGAAAGTCGGCCAGGTCGGTGCGTGAGCGCACCATCAGTCCATTGATGTCGAAGAGACTGCTGCGCCTGCGAGCCGAGTCGAGATCGAGGCCCTCCAGCACCATGGCCTCGCTGATCAGTTCGGCAATGCCCGTGGCCGCCGATCCTCCGCCGAGAAACAGGAAGCGCTGGTCGGTCAGCTTCTGCTTCGAGATGCGCAGCGCGCCGTAAATGCCCGCGAGCGCCACGGCGGCAGTGCCCTGAATATCGTCGTTATAGGTGCACACCTTGTCCTTGAAGCGCGCGAGCAGGGGCACCGCGTTGAAGTTGGCGAAATCCTCCCACTGAATGCAGCACTTCGGATAGAGCTCCTGCACCGCGTTCACGAATTCGTCGACGAATGCGTTGTAGTCATCGCCGCGCACGCGTTCGTGCCGCAGACCGAGATAGAGCGGATCGTCCAGCAACGAGGCGTTGTTCGTGCCGACGTCCAGCGTGACGGGCAGGCAAACCGCCGGCGGCACGCCTGCGCAGGCGGTGTACAGCGCGAGCTTGCCGATCGGAATGCCCATGCCGCCCACACCGAGATCGCCCAGTCCGAGAATGCGCTCGCCGTCCGTCACGACGATGAACCGCACATCCTGTTCCGGCCAGTTGCGCAGCAGCTCCTTCACGCGGCCGCGCGCGTCGATCGGGACATAGAGGCCACGCGTGGCCCTGAACACATGATCGAACTTCTGGCACGCTTCGCCGACTGTAGGCGTGTACACGATCGGCATGAAAGCCGCCGGGTCGGACATGAGCAGCGCATAGAAGAGCGTCTCGTTGCGTGCCTGAAGGTCGGACAGGAACAGATATCGTTGCAGGTCATTGTCGAGTTGCGACAGTTGCGCATGCGTGCGCGCGATCTGAATCTCCAGCGAAGTCACACCGGGCGGCAGCAATCCTTCCAGGCGATATTTTCTGCGCGCCTCCTGCGAGAAAGCGGAACCCTGATTGAGCCGGGGATTGTGCAGAATATCGTAGCCATAGGCCTGCGTGGACATGATCGTTCCTTCTTGACGTGAGCTGGAAATTTCATGAAGACGTCGCGCGAGATGCATCGCTAAGGATAGTCGCTCGGGCCGATACCGCAACACGATCCAGGATCAGGCGGCGTATACATGATCCGTCGGAGGAAACGGCGTGACCCGGAGCCGTCGATGATGTTTCCGTCCGCACGGATGGCCGAAGCGTTCGATCCGGCCGTGAGCGGCATCATCGGCGTGCTGTTTCTGCTTTTCCCGGCATGATCTGCCGACTCCGCCACGACGCTTTCATTTCGGTTGCGCATCGAGATATCTCATAGCAAGGGTGTCGACCCGCTTTTCTACACGTAAACCCTTTCTGAAACGTCCCGTGCAAAGCGCGCGCTGCATGCATGAGCGAATTGATGCGCTCAGGAAGTCAAAGAACATTGACGGCGCGTCAATGCGCCCGAATACTGCCGACTGCAGGGCGTCGCCCGCAGCGATGCAGATTCGCCTGGCAGACGATTGTGCTCATAGATCAGGAGACTTCAACGTACCCGGTCTTCATTAAACCAACCCGATACAAGGAACGTCGAATGAAGAATGCCTTGTCCGTACGCTTCGTCATGAAGACTGCCGCTGCAGTCTCCGCAATCACGTTCGCGATGTGCGCGAATGCCGCCGATCCGCTCAAGATCACGCTGACCAACTGGGCCGATACGCAGGCGGTCGTCTACACCGCGAAGTACGTTCTCGAAACGAAGCTGCAACAGCCCGTTACGCTGGTGAACGCGGATATCGGCATCCAGTTCCAGGGGCTCGCGAGAGGAGACGTGGATCTGATGCTCGGCGCCTGGCTGCCGGTCACGCACGCCGCCTACTACGCCCGCTACAAGAACGACATGGAAGATCTGGGCGCCATCTATTCCGGCGCGAAGATCGGTTGGGCGGTTCCCGACTATGTGCCCGAAAGCGAGGTGGCCTCCATTGCCGATCTCAACAAGCCCGATGTCAAAGCGAAGCTGAATAGCACGATTCAGGGCATCGAGCCGGGTGCTGGCGAGATGGTCGCCTCGGAGAAAGCGCTCAAGGAATACAACCTCGCCGGATATAACCTGGTCAGGGCGAGCGAGGCCGGCATGCTGACGGCGGTATCGCGTGCCTATCCGTCGAAGAACTGGATCGTCGCGACAGTCTGGAGCCCGCACTGGCTATGGCAGAAGTACAAGATGCGATATCTGAAGGATCCAAAAGCCGTGCTGGGCGGCGACGAGCAGATTCACGGTTTCGGCTCGAAGCAATTCGCGCAGAAGTTTCCTCGGGCCAACGTCTTCGTCCGGCACTTCAAGCTGACCCTGGCGGACGTCGAGGCGATCGAACTCGAAGGTAATGCCACGAACGACTGGAACGTGGCGGCGAAGAAGTTCGTCGATGCTCATCCGGAGAAAGTTCAGGCATGGCTTCAGCAATAGGCGTCCGGGCGCGCCGACGGTGGCGCGGCTGACCGATTACCTAGGTAATCGACACGTATGGACCTAAGTAATTTGTGCGCTTACGCTCCTTTACAACTCGGACAGAAACCGACATGTGAAAGGGGTAAAGCGCCATGCCGAATCAAGCAACCCAAGAGGTGGACACGAGGACGCTCAGACGCGTCATCGCCGCGGCGTCCATAGGCAACTTCGTCGAATGGTTCGATTTCGCCGCATACGGATTCCTCGCAACCATTCTCACCCGCGAGTTCTTTCCGAGCGGCGACCCGACGGTCGGGCTTTTGAAGACGTTCGCGGTGTTCGCGGTTGCTTTTGCGTTTCGACCGCTCGGTGGCCTCTTCTTCGGCGTCGTCGGGGATCGGATCGGTCGCAAGCGAACCCTCGCTTTCACCATCCTGTTGATGGCGGGCGCCACGACGTTGATCGGGCTGTTGCCGACGTATGCGACCATCGGCTATTGGGCGCCCCTTCTTCTCACGATCATCCGCTGCGTGCAAGGGTTCTCCGCCGGCGGCGAGTATGCAGGCGCCTGCGCCTATGTGATGGAACATGCGCCGCGCCGCCGCCGCGCGTTCTTCGGCAGCTTCGTTCCGGTTTCGACTTTCTCGTCGTTCGCGTGCGCGGCGGTGGTCGCCTATCTCCTCGAGTCGTCGCTGTCGCCCGCAGCGATGGTCGACTGGGGCTGGCGCGTTCCGTTTTTGATCGCGGCGCCAGTCGGTCTCATCGGCGTCTATCTGCGCGTGAACCTGCATGAGACGCCGGCATTCAAGGCGCTCGAAGGGAAGAAGGAAGTCGCGCACGCGCCCTTGATGGAAACCCTCCATTCGCAGTCCGGAAACATCCTGAGACTCGGCGCGTTCGTCTCGGTGACGGCGCTGTCCTTCTATACGTTCACGACGTATTTCGCGACGTATGTGCAGGTCGCCGGGCATCTGTCTCGCGGAACCTCGCTGCTCGCGACCGTGCTCGCACTCTTCTTCGCCGCAGCCCTGTGCCCTCTGGCGGGCCTTTTCTCCGACCTGGTGGGACGCCGCACGACGATCGCGAGCACCTGCATCTTCATCATCGTCTCGGTCTATCCCGCGTTCGCGCTCGGCGGATCGGGCGACTTGTCCCGCTCATTGTTTGGCGTTGCGCTACTCGCCGTGGGCGCCGTGCTTTCGGGCGTGGTCACTGCCCCGCTTCTGTCGGAAGTTTTCGCCACGAAGACCCGATACACCGCATCGGCCATCACGTACAACCTTGCGTACACGATCTTCGGCGGCACCGCGCCGCTCGTCGCGACGTGGCTGATCTCCGCGACGGGAACGAATCTGTCGCCGGCGTATTACCTGATCGCCGTGTCGATCTTCGCGATGATCGGCGGCCTCTCGTTGCGCGAAACATCCAAGACCGCGCTCGAGGAAGCAGGCCATGCAAGGGGAAGCGCGAGCGAGCGCCCGGCTGTGGAACGCACGGCTTGATTTCGACTTTCACGCAAAACTGAACGGACATCGGCAATGAGTAGCCTTCACGATTCGAGCATCATCATCGACGGACTGAACATCTCGAAGTTCGAGCGCTCCGTGTTCGAGGACATGAGAAAGGGCGGCGTGAC
>NZ_JALQDH010000066.1:0-953 GCF_023631365.1 Caballeronia sp. INML2
AGCATCATCATCGACGGACTGAACATCTCGAAGTTCGAGCGCTCCGTGTTCGAGGACATGAGAAAGGGCGGCGTGACCGCCGTGAACTGCACCGTGTCGGTGTGGGAAGACTTTCAGAAGACGATCGACAACATTGCGGAGATGAAGCAGCAGATCCGCGAATACAGCGAGATTCTCACGCTCGTGCGCACGACCGACGACATCCTGCGCGCGAAGAAGGAGAACAAGACCGGCATCATCTTCGGTTTCCAGAATTCGTATGCGTTCGAGGACAACCTCGGTTATATCGAGGTGTTCAAGGAGCTCGGCGTCAACGTCGTGCAGCTTTGCTACAACACGCAGAATCTCGTGGGCACGGGCTGCTACGAGCCGGACGGCGGCTTGTCGGGTTATGGCACGGAAGTGATTCAGGAAATGAATCGCGTCGGCATCATGGTGGATCTTTCGCATGTGGGCGCCAAGACGTCATCCGATGCGATCGCCTGTTCGAAAAAGCCCGTCACGTATTCGCACTGCTGCCCGTCGGGGCTCAAGGATCACCCGCGCAACAAGACGGATGAGCAGTTGCGCGAGATCGCCGATGCGAACGGCTTCGTCGGCGTGACGATGTTCTCGCCGTTCCTCAAGAAGGGTCCGGATGCGACCGTCGAGGATTATCTCGAAGCGATCGAATACACGATCGATGTGATCGGCGAAGACAAGGTCGGCATCGGCACGGACTTCACGCAAGGCTACAGCACCGAATTCTTCGACTGGATCACGCACGACAAGGGCCGCTATCGCCGCCTGACGAACTTCGGCAAGGTCGTGAATCCGGAAGGCATTCGCACGATCGGCGAATTTCCGAACCTCACCGCCGCCATGGAAAAAGCGGGCTGGAGCGAGTCGCGCATCAAGAAAGTGATGGGCGAAAACTGGATGCGCTTCTTCGGCGAAGTCTGGAACGTCTGATC
>NZ_JALQDH010000067.1:0-27096 GCF_023631365.1 Caballeronia sp. INML2
CACAGCGCCGGCTCGCACATGGCCGACCGCAAGGTGGATCTGCGCACGGTGCGCGACAACCTCGGCCATGCCTCGCTAACAACGACCAGCATTTACTTGCACGTCGACGACGACCGGCGCCATCAGGAGACCGAAGAGAAGCATCGCGTAGACTGGTGAAGCGCAGCAAGGCCGCGCCCCATGTATCGTTGTAAGTACCTTCCGATTTTCTGCATTGACCGTAACGCCGCTCATGAAACTGCATGTGCCCGAACCGCAGATCTCGGCAGACAAACGGACCTTGAGCTTCGCCCTGGATTGGCGCGGGGGAAAGCGTGACGTGTGTTGTTCCACGCTCTTGCGTGGAGTCTTCTGGCGTCCGCCCAATGCGCGGACGATGTCCAGCTGGGGAAAATCTTCAGAGAGGGATTCTCACGCATTGTAGCGGTCGCGCGACGAAAGCTGCGCGCGCGGCCAACCCGCCCGCTTCGCCTGGCCGAGGCTGACTTTTCGAGTGGTTGACCGTCTAACCTCTCTTTTTGCAGACAGGCCCCGAAATTGGCGTGCTTGTTGCTCAGGGGGTGTGCAAACATAGACGATTAGTTGCATCCGCTGGCAGGCAAAACTGTGCCTGTCCGACCACGGCAAGTCCGCCAAGCGTCAGCGGCAAGGCACACTTTCGGACCCGAAGCGGTCCTCTATCTTTTCCCACACCGGACATTCGTGGGTTGTATTGAAGGTTCGAATGGTTGACATGTGTCTCAACTGCCAGGCACTCGACGCAAACTGCCTTCTTCGTGATGCAAACCTGCGTGGCAGTCCTTCGGGACCTGCCTCCCGAGGGTTATACGCGTTAGTCTTTTTCCGGACGTGGCCGGCGAGCGACGTCCGGATTACTCCAATCATCCGTCATCCACCACGATGCACGTTTTGTCCGGGTGAACGTCGTCTCTGTCCGTTGAGTGCGACGCGGCTCAGGCTCTAAATTGGCGGCATTGAACCCACCGGGCGCTTGCGAGAAGCAAGGTTACCTCGCGCGCCGCCCCGTCCGAGCAAACCGCCAGCGCAGCGGAATGGTCGGGCGGCTCTAGAGGAGACACCGCCATGGCCCATCAGATAACGTTCCGTTTTGAGGACGGAGTGACCCGCTTCATCGAGTGCAAGGAGGGCGAGCGCGTCACCGATGCGGCCATTCGCGCCAAGATCAATATTCCACTCGACTGCCGTGATGGTGTGTGTGGCACCTGCAAGGCGGTCTGCGAGTCCGGCGACTACGTACTGGGCGACTGCGTGGAAGATGCGCTCAGCCCCGAAGAGGCGAGCGCCCGCAAGGTTCTCACCTGCCAGATGAGCCCACGTTCCGACTGCGTGATCCAGCTCGCCACGGATTCCGATGTCTCGGGGACCGGCCCGTCCTCCCACCGAGGACGGATCGTCGCCTGCGAACGAGCGTCGGACACCACGATCGCCTTCTCGGTCGAGTTGGAGAAACGCGCGGATCTCAGCTTCCTTCCCGGGCAGTATGTCAACATCCGGGTGCCCGGCACCGATCAGACCCGCTCCTACTCCTTCAGCTCGGGGCCGTCCGAGCCGCGTTTGTCCTTCCTCGTGCGCAATGTGCGTCAAGGGGTGATGTCGAATTGGCTGTGCGAATCCGCCAAGGTAGGAGACCAAATCGAATTTCGCGGCCCGCTGGGAAGCTTCTACCTGCGTCCCATCGAGCGGCCGTTGCTGTTTCTGGCGGGCGGCACGGGCCTCGCGCCGTTCCTCTCGATGCTGGACAAGATCGTCGCAGACGGCGGCAGTCCGTACCCGATCCACATGATCCTGGGTGTGAACACCGACGAGGATCTGGTCGGCATCGACCGGCTCGAAGCCTATGCGCAGCGCCTGCCGAACTTCACCTATGCCTGCACCGTCGCCAGTCCCGAGAGTGCCTATCCCAACAAGGGCTATGTGACCCACCACATCAGCGCCTCCCAGCTGAACGATGGGGATGCGGATGTCTACCTCTGCGGTCCGCCGCCGATGGTCGATGCGGTGCGCGATTTTCTGTCGTCCGAAGGGCTGACGCCGCGCAACTTCTATTACGAGAAGTTCGCGGGCACCGGCCTCGTGGTTCAGACCGGCGAGGAGCGCATCGCTCCTGTCGATGTCGATGAAGCCTTCGACCTGCGCATGGCGCTCGAACTGGGAGCGGCTCAACTGACCATGGGCCGGCTGTCGAGCGAGCAATTGATCGTGTTCCGCCAGCTCGCCGAGGCGACGGCGCCGTTCGTGTCCGGGCGGCGCTTTACCGACGTTGCGCGTTACATCGAGGCCAACCACGCGTTCCACCTGTTCACCATCGAAGCTTCCGGCAACGCCCAGCTGATCGCGCTCTACCGGCAACTGGCCGTACAGGACTACATCGCTCGCGCGCTGACCGACCAGATCGAGATCGTCGGCGATATCGTCCAGCAGCACCGGGACATCGTTGCCGCCTTCGAACTGGGCGACCTGAACGCGGCACGGGACATGATTGCGCTGCATGCGCTTCATTCCAAGGCCACGATGAGCCGTGGGCTGGAGCGTATGACGTCGGGCAAGACGGCACCCATCGTCGCAGCGCCACCCTCTGCCCCATCTGCACCGCCTGCCCCGCCTGCCGTGCCGCAGAGTGCGCCGCAGATCTGCCCATTCACGGCCAAGACCCTTCCGCCCTATTCACACGAACTGGACTGGCCCGACGGGCTGGAGCCATTCAAGGTGGTCGATGACGGCTCGCAAGGCGACCCGTACGAGCACTATCGCTGGATGCGGGAGCATGCGCCGGTGCTGCGTTGCCAGTCGGCGACATCCGATGTGTGGTTCCTCTCGCGCTATGACGATGTTTATCAGGCGATCCGCAATCCGAAGCTGTTCTCCTCCGAGGTCGTCAGCCCGCCGCCACTGACCTTCCTCACGCTGTTCGATGCGCCCGATCATACGCGGTTGCGCAAGGTCGTCCAGCCGTCCTTTCTGCCGCTGGCCCTCGATCCCTTTACCGAACAGATCGCGCAAAGAGCGGAAAGCCTGCTCGACGCGATGATCGCCAAAGGCGGCGGTGATGTCGTCAACGATTTCGCCATCCCGCTGAGCATCTCAACCATCTCCGCGATGATCGACGTGCCGAACGAAGATGAGGAGAAGATGAAGTTCTGGTCGGACGAGACCTTCAGCTACTTCGGGCGCCTCGCCCGCAACGCGCCGGGGACCGGCACCGACGAGCAGAGCGCGAAGGCTTTCTTCGCCTACCTGAAGGAGGCGATGGAGCGGCTCGTTCTCACCGACAGCCAGTCGATCGGCGGGCATATTGCGCGCATGTGGAAGGACGGGCTGCTCTCGGAAAAGGAAGCGAAGGAGCTGTGCGCCTTTGTGTTCATCGCCGGGCATGACACGACGACCATCCTTGTCGCCAACGCTTTTCGCATGCTCGCCGAACAGCCGGATCTGCTGGGACGTATTCGCGAGAACCCCACCGACGCCGACCGTTTTGTCGAGGAAGTGGCGCGCTATCGCGGAACCGTCCAGCGTGTGAGCCGCATCACCACCGAGGCGACCACTGTCGCGGGCGGCGATCTGCCCAAGGGCGCGGTCGTGCGATTGCTGCTGTCGGCCGCCAACCGCGACAGCCGCAAGTTTGCCGACGGCGAGGCATTCGACATCGACCGCGATACCAGCGGCCATCTGGGTTTCGGCAACGGCATGCACAAGTGCCTCGGCGCGCCGCTCGCCAAGCTGGAGACGCTGATCGCGACGAAGGCTCTGGCCCGCAAGGTCGGCGATATTGCGCTCGATCCCGCAAGGCCAATCCAGTATGTGCGGGGCAATAATCTGACCAACTCCGGCCCGGAGCACCTGTTCGTGAAACTCGGTGGGTTACCGCGGCCTGAAGCGGATGAGGGGACGGTCGAGTCAGCCGGCGCTTGCCCTCTCATTCGGTAAGGATCGGTCGTGGGCCGCGGCGCGATATTCGGTTGGCCGCAGCCCCGTCTGTTTGCGGAAGAACCGGCCGAAATAGGCCTCGTCCTGAAAGCCAAGTTCACTGGCGATCTGTTTCACGCTGAGCGTCGAATAGCCGAGCAACCGCTTCGCCTCATGGATGGAGCGCGCATCGATCGCCTCGATTGCCGAGCTTCCGAATGCGGCGCGGCAGATGCGGGAAAGCTGGCCGCTTGTCACGCCCATCTCGTCGGCATAGCTGGCGACCGGCCGCCGCTCACGGCAATGGCGGTCGAGCAGGGCGCGGAACCGCTCGATCCGTCCGGCCATGGTCCGTTGCTCGGAACTGGCTGAAAGCCGGGCGCTCTCGCTGAGGCGCCCAATCTTGACGAACAGGGCAATCGTCAGTGCCGCGCCCGCGGTGAACTGCCAGCGCTCGTGGCTCTCCGCCTCGTGCCCGATCGACTCGAACAGGGTGTCTAGAGACGTGCCGCGCTCGACCTCGGGATCGATCGACAGCACTGTCGGCGTGCGGATGAATTCCAGCAGTTCGGGCGCGGCCGTCATCGCCAGCGATTCCAGCGCGGACTGCGCGGCGGTGATGACGTGACCGTCGACGTCGCTGCGAAAGTGAAAGCCGTGAACCGAGCGCGCTGGCACGACGATCAGGCATGGCGCTTCGACTGCCCAGCTCTTGCCGTCGATGAAGGTTTCGCCGCCCCCGGAGGTGACGTAGAGCACCTGGATCAGCGCGTCATGGACGTGCGGCTTGATGTCGAAGTCGAAACGGCCGGCACGCAGCGGAATGCGTTCGTAATGGACCATGTCGACCCAGGATTGGTCGGCTTCCGCGCCGTAGAGCGCGAAATGCAGAACGGTCCGGCGGCGCTGTGTGTCATCGGCCATGATGCACGTTATGTCCTGCTCTATGTGATCTCTGTCCATTGTTCCATAGGCGCTGGGGGCGTTCAATGGCGATACGGATTTCCGCAAGCGAAATCGCATCGAAAATTTCAGAAAGGATAACTACATGAGACAGGAACTCGAAAATCGCGCCGCCGCGTCGGCCCCCTACTCGCTGAACCTGGACGGAAAGGTCTGCGTGGTCACGGGTGCGGGCAGTGGCATCGGTGCCGGTATCGCGCGCGCGTTCGCCGGTGTCGGAGCACATGTGGCGCTGGTGGACCGGAATCTTGGCGGCGCTGAAGCTGTCGGCGCCGAACTCCGGAACGCCGGTGCGGTGGCGCAGGCGATCGGCTGCGACGTGTCGGACGAAGCCTCGGTTTCCGAGGCTGCCGGCGCGGTTCGCGCAGCGCTCGGACCGGCCAGCGTGCTCGTCAACAATGCGGGGCTGCTGCGGGCCGGACCTCTCGACACGGTGTCGATCGCGGATTGGAACCAGGCCATCGCAGTGAACCTGACCGGCTATCTGCTGTGTGCTCGAGCTTTCGGGGCCGACATGCTGGCCACGGGCAAAGGCAGCATCGTTCACGTTGCCTCGATTGCGGCACTCAATCCGCAGACCAATAGCGGTTCGTATAGCCCGAGCAAGGCGGCCGTGCTGCTGCTATCGCGTCAGTTGGCGGCGGAATGGGGCCCACGCGGGGTGCGCAGCAACTGCGTGCTGCCCGGCATGATCCGAACCGCGCTGTCCGCGAAGTTCTACGAGGAGCCCGGCTTCGAGGCTCGCCGCGCCGCCGCCACCGCGAGCCGCCGCATCGGCGAGCCGGAGGACCTCGCCGGCCCCGCCCTGTTCCTCGCCTCCGACCTGGCTGCCTACGTCAACGGCGCGGAGGTACTGGTCGACGGCGGGCTCGATTGCATGCTGATGGACATGGTCCCGCGCCCCGGCTTCAACGCCACCCCGGCGGCCGCGTGAGCACCATCACACCATAACGACAAGGAGATTGGATATGGCCAAGGAGATCACTTGCGACCTGGTCGTGGTCGGATCGGGTGCCGCGGGCCTCGCTACCGCGATCACTGCAAAAAAGCGCGGCCTCGATGTCATCGTGCTCGAAAAGGAGCCCGTGTTCGGTGGTACCACCGCGCTGTCGGGCGGAGTCTTGTGGATTCCGCTGAGCAAGTATGGCCGGCAGCAGAATCCGGCTGACACCGTCGAGCGCGTGCGCGAATACATGATGAGCGAGACCGGCAGCAACTTCGATGCCGCCGCGGTCGAATGCTTATCGAGAACGGGCCGAAAATGGTCGAGTTCTTCGAGCGGGAGACCGAGATGAAGTTCGTGCCTACGCTCTATCCGGACTATCACCCCGATGCGCGCGGCGGCGTCGACATCGGCCGCTCGATCCTCGCCGCGCCCTATGACATTCGCGGGCTCGGCAAGGACATGCGCCGTCTCAAGCCGCCGCTCGAGACGATCACCTTCATGGGGATGATGTTCAATTCCTCGAACGCGGACCTCAAGCACTTCTTCCGCGCGACCAGGTCGATTGTTTCGTTTTTCTACGTAGCCCGGCGCCTGGCCACGCACCTCAAGGAGCTGGCGCTCTACCGGCGGGGGATCAACGTCACGAGCGGCAACGCGCTCGCCGCGAGGCCGCGAAGTCGGCGCTGGCGCTCGACATTCCGATTCTCACTTCGACGCCCGTGAAGGAACTGCTGAGCAAGGACGGCAAGGTAGTCGGCGTGCGCGCGAGCGCAGCGGACGGCGACCTGCGGATCACCGCGCGGCACGGCGTCGTGCTGGCTTGCGGCGGCTTCCCGCACGATCTCCAGCGCATCGCGCAGGTCTATCCGCATGTGAAACGCGGCGGGGAGCATCTCTCGCCTACTCCTGTCGGCAATACGGGCGACGGGCTGAACATGGCGGAGAAGATCGGGGGTGCCGTGGCGCTCGGCTTCGCCGATGCGTCGGCCTGGATGCCGGTCTCGAAGGTGCCCTTCGGCAAGGGCCGCACCGGCGTATTCCCGCATCTGCTCGACCGCTACAAGCCCGGCGTGATCGGCGTGCTGCGCAACGGCCGGCGCTTCACCAACGAATCGAACTCCTACCACGATGTAGGCGCGGCGCTAATGCGCGCCTGCGAGCGTGAACGGGAGACGGCAATGTGGCTGATCTGCGACAAGGTGGCGCTCGGCAAGTATGGACTCGGCTATGCGAAGCCCGCGCCGATGCCAGTAGCGCCATTGTTGCGCAAAGGCTACCTCGTCAAGGGCGAGACGATCGGCGAGCTGGCGCGCAATTGCGGGATCGTTCCTGAGGCGCTCGAGAAGACGGTCTCTGCCTACAATCGCGACGCCGAGCGCGGAGAAGACCCGGCGTTTCAGCGCGGACGCACCTCGTTCAACCGTTATCTCGCCGATCCGGACAATCAGCCCAATCCTTGCGTTGCGCCGATCGCGACCGGCCCCTTCTATGCGGTGAAGGTCGTGATGGGCGATCTGGGTACGTTCGACGGCCTCAGAACCAGCGTCACCGGCGAGGTGCTGCGCGCCGACGGCAGCCAGATCGACGGCCTTTACGCGGTCGGCAATGACCGGCGCAGCGTGATGGGCGGCAACTATCCGGGCGCCGGCATCACCCATGGGCCCAACATGACTTTCGGCTATGTCACCGGTAACGCCATTGCCGCCAAAGCGATGGCCCGCCAAAGAGAAGGTGTACGCATGAATACCCAACCCATGTTTCTGGCAAAGCCCCTCGTGGATTTCCGGGTCTACACCATCGCGCTGCGCAAGATGCCCGAGTTTCTCGACGTATTCGACAGGCTGGCGATGCCGATCCTGCGCGAGACGCTTGGACATCCGCTCGGCTTCTGGACAAGTCTGGTCGGGCCGCAGAATCAGTTCACCCACCTGTGGGGGTATGATGATTTGCCAGACTACGAACGACGGTGCCTTGCACGCGATACGCATCCGGATTTCCCGGCCTATCTCAAGGCATCGGGCCATCTGATCATGGCACAGGAGACGCGGCTCATTCGTGCCGCCGCGCTGGCTAGTGTCGCAGAGTAAGCCGACGCTGGAGAGTTTTGCTATTAGTCGGAGCCGAGCATCGGATCGCGCCGGTCTTTGATAGCCGCAGAAACTCGAACGATAGTGCGTCGGATGCGGTGTGCAGGCAAACAAGCATTGCGGGTCCGTGTCGGCGTGGGGGGCGATTGTTGACGATCTGGCCAGCACAGTCGACCGTCTCTTCTTGGTCGGACTGGGTCATCGACTAGTAGAAGCAAGCAGGCGACGATAGTCGCCGCTGATCCCGCTCAACCGTTTAATCTCGTGCAAGCCCAAGTCCTTTCGACGCCTGTCTGTCTCGATCCGCACGACGGCGTTATGTCATGTCATGTGACGAATTTCAAACAGCCGTACGTGCACGCCGGGAATGAAATGAGGGATTTTTCTATCCTTACTAAAAAGGGGGCTACGAGCGTCTGAGCCGGCGTCCGAACTCCTCGAGATGACACTGAATTTCCGATGCCTTCTTTAAATCAATATCCCCCAGCATCTCGCGCTCGATCAGCTCGATCGCTTTCATGCAGCGACGCACGACCGCGCGGCCTTCATCCGTGAGACGCAACACAACGATCCGTCCGTGATTCGGATCGGGTTCACGCGTCACCCAGCCGCGCGAGGACATCGCGATCATCACTTCGTTGGCCGATTGCGGCGTGATGAACGAACGCTCCGCGAGTTGCGCGTTCGAGGCCTCCCCGCGCGCCTCCAGCACGGACAGCGCCGTGAATTGCGCGAGCGTGAGGCCGAACGGTACGAGCGCATCGGTCAGGCGCCGCTTGAGAATGCGGTCCAGGCTGCCGATCAGATACGTGAGATGCGGCCGCGACGCCGCCCTGCGCGCGGGTCGAGGCGCGGTTGTCTCGGATGCAGCTTTCTTGAATACTTTGCCGTTCATCGCGGTGGTTCCTTGCGTCGTGGAGTGGCATCTTACCGCGCCCGCTCCTCAACGTTCCGGCCCGTTCAGGCGTCGCGCTTCGGCCGCGCCAGGATCACGGCCACATCGTCGCGCCCGGCGGCATGCAGCGCGTCCACTTGCGCCGCGCGGTGCGTCAGCACGGCACGCTGATTGATCGAGCCTTTGTCCGTTATTTCGCCCAGATCGAGCGATGGCGCGACATCTAGCAGACACATTCTCGCGATGGTCGTCGCGCTTCCCGTCGACGTGCGGTTCAGACGCGTCAGCAGATCCGCGAAACAGGCGCGCACCGCCGGCGCGGCGACGACCTCGCGCGCGCTCGCCGCATCGGCCAGCCCCGCGAGCCGCCTGCACGCGTCGAGCCGCGGGAACACCAGCAGCCCGACGTCATCGCGATTGAGCCCGGTGACCACCACATCCTGAATGTACGCCATGCCTTCGGAGATCACGCGCGCGCGCATCGGGCCAACGCTCACGAAGGTGCCTGAACTCAGCTTGAAGTCCTCCGCAATGCGGCCATCGAACAGCAAGCCCAACTCGGGCCGTTCGGGGTCGGCGAACTTCGCGGCGTCGCCGCTGCGGTAATAGCCTTCCTCATCGAACGATTCGGCTGCGGCTCTGGCCTCGACCCGCCAGTAGCCGCGCATGACGTTCGGGCCGCGAAAGCGCAGTTCCAGCTTGCCGTCGACCGGGGCGAGCTTCACGTCGCAGCCGGGCGCAGGCACGCCGATATAGCCCGCCGTCGTCACGGCGCGGCCCGTCGTGAAGAGGCACGACGGCGATGTCTCCGTCATGCCGAGCCCCGCCATGATCCGGATACGCTCGCCGCAATGGCGTTGCGTCACGTCATCGAGCCGGTTCCACGCGGCCTGCGAAAGCCCCGCGCCCGCGAAAAAGAACATCTTTACGCGCGAGAAGAAGGTCTCGCGCAACGCTGCGTCAGTTTCGAGCGCGTTCGTCAGTTCTTCCCAACCCTTCGGCACGTTGAAATACACCGTCGGCGCGATCTCGCGCAGATTGCGCAGCGTCTCGCTGAATGCCTTGCCCGCCGGCTTTCCATCGTCGACATAAAGGGTGCCACCGTTATACAGCGCGATGCCGACGTTGTGACTGCCGCCGAAGGTGTGATTCCATGGCAGCCAGTCGACCAGCACCGGCGGCTCGATGCCGAACTGCGGAAACGTTTCGAGCAGCATCTGCTGATTGCTGCACAGCATGCGATGCGTGGTCGGCACGGCCTTCGGCATGCGCGTCGAGCCGGAGGTGAACAGCAACTTAGCGATCGTGTCCGCATCGAGCGATGCGTTGACCGTGTCCACGCTCGATGGCGTGGTGTCGAGCAATTGCCCGAACGGCGTGTGCCCGCGCGCGCCTTCGCCGAATGCGCTGACGAGCTCGATGTCGGGCGCAACAGCAGCGTCGATCGCTGCGCTGTATGCCGAGGCGTCCGTTGCGAACACGAGTCCTGGCGTCAGCAGTTCGATTGCGTGGCGCAGCTTGCCGAAGTCGCTCGACACGAGCGAATATGCCGGCGATATCGGCGCATACGGCACGCCGGCCCACATCGCGCCGAGCGCCATCTGCATATGTTCGAGATCGTTGCCCGACAGAATGACCAACGGACGGTCGGCGGACAGCCCGCGATCGTGTAGCGCCTGGCCGATGCATCGCGCACGATCCAGCATGAGGGCATAGGTGATCCCGTGCCATTCGCCCTGCTCGTCGCGGCGCGCGATCAGCCAGCGCTCGGGATGCCGCCGCGCACCCTCGATGAGGCGATCGGTCAGACGAACGGGATACGCGCCAAGCGGCTCGGCCGGCTGCATATACCAATTGCCGCCGCGCGAGCGCACTTGCGCCCGCGGCGCGCCGATCGATACGGCGCGCAACGGCGCGCGCATCGCTTCGCTCGATGAAAGCAAATTCGTCTCCTTCCTGTTCTTGCGCCGTTGGTTGGCGCGCTGGACTTTCGCCGTGTTCTTTCGCGTTCAGATCGGATAGTGGCGCTCGCCTGTCTGGATGGTGATCCAGCGCAGATCCGTGAACTCCGCGATCGACGCCTTGCTGCCGAAGCGGCCATAGCCGCTCGACTTCACGCCGCCGAACGGCATTTGCGCTTCGTCGTGCACGGTTGGCCCGTTGATATGGCAGATGCCCGACTCGACGCGCTTCGCCAGCTCCAGTGCCCGCGCGATATCGCTGCTGAAGATGGCCGCGGACAAGCCGAACTCGCTGTCGTTGGCGACGCGGATCGCTTCTTCGTCGTTATCCACGCGCTGCACCGTCAACACCGGTGCGAACGATTCCTCCGCATACAGCTTCATCTCCGCGCGAACGCCATCGACGATGACGGGCTGCATCACCGCGCCCTTCGTCTCTCCGCTCGTGATGATGCGCGCGCCCTGCGCGCGTGCGTCGTCGATCAGCGCGGCCACGCGTTCGGCCGCCTGCGCGCTGACCAGCGCGCCGAGCGCCGCGCTCGCGTCGGTCGGCGGCGCCGCCACGAGCGCACGCGCCTTGTCCGCGAGTTTTTCGATGAGCGCCGCCGCGACCGCGCGATGCACGATCACGCGCTCCGTCGACATGCAGATCTGCCCCTGGTTGAAGAACGCGCCGAACGCGATCGCCGATGCGGCCGCGTCGAGGTCCGCGTCCTCGCGCACGATGACCGGCGCCTTGCCACCGAGTTCGAGCAGCGCGGGCTTCAGATGCTTCGCCGCATGCATCGCGATGATGCGGCCGACGTGCGTCGAGCCGGTGAAGTTCACGCGCCGCACGGCCGGATGCGCGATCAGCCGTTCAACGATAGCGGCCGCATCCTCGGGCGCGTTCGTGACGACGTTGACGACGCCATCGCCGAGTCCCGCTTCCTGCAGCACGGTCCCGATCATGCGGTGCATCGCCGGGCAGGCTTCGGAGGCTTTGAGCACCACCGTGTTGCCGCACGCGAGCGGCATCGCGACCGCGCGGGTCCCGAGGATCACCGGCGCATTCCACGGCGCAATGCCGAGCACGACTCCGCAGGGTTGCCGCATGGCCAGCGCCATGTTGCCGGGCGTATCGGTGGGAATGACACTGCCGTCGATCTGCGTCGTCATCGCGGCCGCTTCGCGCAGCATGTTCGCCGCGAGATGCACGTTGAAGCCGAGCCAGTTCGGCTTCGCGCCGGTCTCCGCGACGCCCGCCTCGATGAAGCGTTCCGCGTGCGCATCCATCAGATCGGCGGCTTTCAAAAGGCGCGCGCGGCGCTCCGTCGGTTTGAGCACTGCCCACGCGGGGAACGCCGCGGCGGCGGCCTCGACACCGGCGTCCGCATCAGCGAGTGTCGCTGCCGGCGCGCGGGACGCGATGACGCCCGTCACCGGATCGAGGCGCTCATACACCGCACCATTCGATGCGGCCACATCGCGGCCGCCGATCAACATGCTCACTTCGCTCACGATGACTGTCTCCGTTGATTGACCGTACACTTCGCTCAGCGCTTGTAGGCCTGCAGGCCGGGCTTGATCGATTTGTCGTCGAGGAACTGCTTCAGCCCCTGCTCGCGGCCATGCTCGGGATCGCGCAGTTGCGCCTGATCCAGCTTGGCGTACAGATAGTCCTCATTCTGCTCCCATGTCAGCTCGCGGCAGCGCTTGAAACCATGCTTCGCGGCGCGCAGGACAACCGGATTCTTTTCGAGCAGCTTGGCGGCGAGCGCGATGACTTCCTCGCGCAATTGCGCGCGCGGCACGCTCTTGTTGACGAGCCCCATGTCGGCTGCTTCGACGCCCGTGAAGGTGTCGCCGGTCATGATGTAGTGCAGCGCGCGACGATGCCCGACGGTATCCGCCATCGCCTTGCTGACGAGATTGCCCGGCGGAATGCCCCAGTTGATCTCAGAAAGACCGAACACGGCTTCGTCCGCGGCGATCGCAAGATCGCACGCGACGAGCGGCGAAAAGCCACCGCCGAAGCACCAGCCGTTGACCATCGCGATCGTCGGCTTCGAATACATGCGCAAGAGCTTCCATTGCCACTGGCAGGCATCGCGGCGAATCTTTTCCTGCACGATTTCCGGGCTCGAATCGATCTGGCGGAAATATTCCTTCAGGTCCATGCCTGCCGTCCAGGCATCGCCCGCGCCCGTCAGCACCAGTACGCGCGCTTCCTCGTCGAGCTCGACGGCTTCCAGCACCTGGATCATTTCGCTGTTGAGTGTCGGGCTCATCGCATTGCGCTTTTCCGGACGATTGAACATCACCCAGGCAATGCCGCCTTCCACCTTCACATCGACCGTTTTGTAACGTCCTTCGTAATTCGCCATGTTTCTTGCTCCTGCTTGCGGTTTCGTATGCGCGCCGTGAGTTGCGTTACCCGACAGCGCTTGACATTGAATCAGGCAACCTGATGAAATGAGTTTAATATCAGGCTGCCTGATACGCAATTACTTTCGAGTGCACGTAAACGCTAATGCGCCTGCTTAGGGTATTCACCGAACGCATCGCGCTTGTGTAAATCAGGCTACCTGATATCAAATATGTCCACACGCAAACCGAAGGAAAACCGCCAGGCGGCCATGTGCAGCGCTCGAATCGTTCGCGCTTTTCGCATGCCCGTTTTTTATGACCTGTATATCAGGTTACCTGATAATTAACCGGCGGGCCGCGCCCGTCGTGATCGATCATCCAGCGAAGAAACCGACATGAAAACCACCAGAACAGCATTGCCAGGAGACGGCACAGTCGCGCATTCGAGCGTTTCGGGCAGCGCCGTCGCGACACTGAGCCTGTGTTTCGCCATCGCGTTGCTCGAAGGACTCGACCTGCAATCCGTCGGCGTCGCGGCGCCACGCATGGCGCGCGAATTCGGCTTGTCCGTCGCGCAGATGGGCCTCGCGTTCAGTGCGGGCACCTTCGGCCTGCTGCCCGGCGCGATGTTCGGCGGGCGTCTCGCGGATGGTATCGGGCGCAAGCGCGTGCTGATTCTGTGTGCGTGCATCTTCGGCCTGCTGTCCATCGCGACGGCGTTCGTCACAAGCTTTCCGGCGCTCGTCGTCGTGCGCGTGCTGACGGGCATCGGACTAGGCGGCGCGCTGCCGAATCTGATCGCGCTCTCGTCTGAAGCCGTGCCGCTAAAGGCGCGCAACACCGCCGTGAGCGTGATGTATTGCGGCATTCCGTTCGGCGGCGTGATTGCGTCGATCGTCGGCATGATGAGCGCGGGCGATGCCGACTGGCGTCACATCTTCTATGTCGGCGGCGCGGGGCCGCTGCTGTTCGTGCCTTTGCTTTTCGCGTTCCTGCCCGAGTCAAAAGCGTTCAGCCGCGCCGCCGCCCATGCGGCGAAGCCCGCGCCCGTCATCGACGTGCTGTTCGGCGAACGCCGCGCGTACGCCACGATGCAACTCTGGATCAGCTACTTCTGCACGTTGATCGTCCTCTACTTCCTGCTCAACTGGCTTCCCTCGCTGATGGCCGCGCGCGGCCTCGGACGCGGCGAAGTCGGCTTCGTGCAGATCTTCTTCAACGTCGGCGGCGGTCTCGGCGCGTTGTTCATCGGCATGTTGATGGATCGCCTGCGCGGCGGACTTGTGGTGTCGGGCATGTATGTTGGCATCATCGCTTCGCTCGCGGCGCTCTCAATTGCGCCCGGCTTCGCCGCGCTCACCGTATCGGCTTTTTTCGCGGGCATGTTCGTGATTGGTGGGCAATCCGTGCTGTATGCGCTCTCCGCCGCGTTCTATCCGACCGCGATGCGCGGAACTGGCGTCGGCGCGGCGGTCGCCGTGGGACGCGTCGGCTCGGTGATCGGGCCGCTCGCCGCCGGGCAATTGCTCGCGATGGGTCGAAGCGCGTCAGTCGTCATCGGAGCGAGCATTCCGGTGACGTTGATCGCGGCCGCCGCCGCCCTGATGCTGATACGCCGTCCGCGCACGGCCGACTGAATTCCTTTCCACCCATCACAACAACGACAGTATCAACGGAGACGCGTCAATGCAGGTCATTCACCGGAACAGGCATTTTCTTCTCGGCGGCGCGCTGTGCGCCTTCGCGGCGAGCGCGGCGGCGCAATCGAGCGTCACGCTGTATGGCATCGTCGATACGGGCATCGAGCATGTGTCGCACGCGAACGCCGCAGGTGACCATGTGTTTCGCATGCCGGCCGTCACCGGCGAGTTTCCCTCGCGCTGGGGCTTGCGCGGCGCGGAGGATCTCGGCGGCGGTTACAGCGCGGTCTTCACACTCGAAAGCGGCTTCAATGTCCGCGATGGCAGCCTCGGACAGGGCGGCCGTCTGTTCGGAAGACAGGCGTTCGTGGGCATCAAGGCGCCGTACGGCACGATCGCCTTCGGACGGCAGTACACGATGACCTATCTCGCGTTGATGAACGCGGACGTGATTGGTCCCGACATCTACGGCCTGGGCTCGCTCGATGCCTACGTGCCGAACGCGCGCGCCGACAACAGCGTGACATACATCGGCGCATGGCAGGGCGTGACGCTCGGCGCGAGCTATTCCTTCGGTCGCGATGCCGCCGGCAACAACTCGCCGGGGCAAGGCTCGTGCGCGGGTTCCGTGCCGGGGCACGGGACTGAATGCCGCGACTGGTCCGTGATGCTCAAGTACGAGGCGCAGTATTTCGGCGCGGCGGCATCGTACGAGGAACAACGCGGCGGCTCGACAGCCGCCGCCAACTTCTTCGACGGCGTCACGCCCACGCCGCTCATCAACGCCGCCGACAAGGATGCGCGCACGCACGTGAGCGCCTGGGCGCAGTATGCCGGCGCGAAGATCGGCCTCGGCTGGCTGGGACGGCGCGTCGTCACCGATTCGCCCGCCTTGCCGGACGCGCGCTCGGATCTGTTTTTCGTCGGCGCTTCGTACTTCGTGACGCCGGCGTTCATCTTTGATGGCGAGGTGTATCGCATCGTCAACGCCGATCACGACACACGCGCGACGATGGGCACGCTGCGCACGACTTATCTGCTGTCCAAGCGCACCGCGGTGTACGCGCAGGGCTCGTATCTCGCCAACAGCGCGAAGGCGCGCTACTCGGTTAGCGGCGGTGGCGGCGGCACGACACCCGCGGCGGGCGCGGGACAGACCGGCGTCATGATCGGCGTGCGCCATTCGTTCTAGGAGACAAGGCATGAACAAGACAATGATCGCGGCACTCGCATCGACGATGCTCGCCGCATGTGGCGGCGGCTCCGACGACAACCCGAATGCCCTTCCTCAACTGAGCGCAGCGACGCCGGCGAACCTGTCCGGCACGTGCGACGCGCTCGCGGCCAAACTCGCATTCGCGAATACGTCCTTCACTTCCGTGCAGGATGTCCCGGCTGAAACACTCACCATCGCGGGCAAGGCGGTGCCCGAACACTGCGTGATCGAAGGCAGGATGAACGAGCGCGTGAGTTCCGTCGACGGAAAGACCTACGCAATCGGCTTCGAGATGCGTCTGCCGCTCGCGTGGAACGGGCGCTTCTTCTATCAGGCGAACGGCGGGCTCGACGGTAACGTCATCGCGGCGACCGGCGTCATCAGCGGCGGCGGTCCGCTGAACAACGCGCTGAACATGGGCTTCGCGGTCATCAGTTCGGATGCGGGACATTCGGCCGCGCAGAATCCGCTCTTCGGACTGGACCCGCAAGCGCGTCTCGACTACGGCTATCAGGCCGTTGCGAAGCTCACGCCGATGGCCAAGCAGGTCATCAAGACCGCCTATGGCAAGAGCCCGGATCGCAGCTATTTCGAAGGATGCTCGAACGGAGGCCGTCACGCGATGGTCGCCGCCGCGCGCTATGCAGCAGACTACGATGGCATCATCGCGGGCGATCCGGGCTTTCATCTGCCGAAGGCTGCGATCGGCGAGATGTGGAGCGCGCAGCAGTTCGCCAAGGTCGCGACCGCGACCACCACCGGCGGTCTGCCCGACATCAAGACGGGCTTCACCACGCAGGAGCGGCAACTCGTGGCGTCGCGCATCGTTGCCAAATGCGATTCGCTCGATGGCGTCGCCGATGGCATGGTGCAGGACATCAAGGCGTGTCAGGCGAACTTCGACCTTGCGCGCGACGTGCCCACCTGCTCGGCCAACGTGCGCGACGGCTCGTGCCTGACGAGCGCGCAGAAGGACGCCATCGGCCAAGTGTTTTCGGGCGCGCACGACAGCGCGGGCACGGCGCTTTATGCGAGCTTCCCCTATGACGTAGGCATCAGCGGCGCGAATTGGGCACTGTGGAAGCAGACCAATTCGATCACCCTCGATCCGGGCGCAGCGGCGTTCACGTTCACGACGCCGCCGCAAAGCGCATCGCTTCTGAGCCAGTTGTCGGCCTACGCGCTCAACTTCAGCATGGACAATGACGCGCCGAAAATCTTCGCGACGACTGGCGTCTACAGTGAGGCTTCGTGGTCGTTCATGCCGCCGCCTGACGAGACCAATCTCTCCGTATTGAAGAACCGCGGCGCGAAGCTGATCGTCTATCACGGCACGAGCGATCCGGTGTTCTCGTCGAACGACACGACGGACTGGTATCAGCGACTGACGACCGCCAACGCCGGCGACGCGAGCAACTTCGCGCGTCTCTACACGGTCGCGGGCATGAACCATTGTTCGGGCGGGCCGACTGCCGATCAGTTCGACATGCTTACACCGATGATCGCGTGGGTCGAGCAAGGCAAGGCGCCCGACAGCGTGACGGCGACCGCGCGCGACGCGAGCAATGCGTTTCCGAACACTGAGGTGCCTTCTGATTGGGGCTCGGCTCGTAGTCGGCCACTTTGTCCTTATCCGAAGGTCGCACGCTATAAGTCCGGTGATATCAATTCGGCGACAAGTTTCGCCTGCAGTTGACGGCGTAACGCCGATGCTGTGAAGACTGTCGGGGGCTTTTTTCGCCCTCCTCCGGCTCCGATTCTGAGCGCGTGCTCGACGATTGCCGGCTGGGCATGCGTTTTTTCAGTGTGTCGCCCCATCGTTGCCTGCAGCGCTTCGATTCCCTAATTGGCGGCGATTCAATGAGCGACCAAGGAGCCAAGTACGCGCATAAAGGAGCGTGGAAAGGCGTCGCAGCCGGAGCCCTGCTGGGCGGCGCAGTGGGCGTGGCTATCTTTCTCGGCTTCAAGGCACCTTGGGTCACGGTGTTTATCGGTCGGACTAGGTGCATATATCGGTTCATTGGCTGGCGCGATGTCGCGTATACGAAAGTCCAAACAGGGAACTGTTAGCCCTATGGACATGACTGAACATGCGCGACATTCAGCGTATTATTTTCAGTCAGGACATGACCAGGTTGCTGGCTTGGGCTATTTTTTCTCGCCGTCGGGTGAGGGCTCTTCCTTTGTTGTTTCTTCGCGCTTGATATGGGGTTTTTTACCCGGTTGCGGTGCATATTCCGCGTGAGATGCGATAACTTCACCTTGATGCGTGCGCCGGACAGTCATGGCTGGCATTTCATCGGGTTCCGGACCCGCCAAAGGCTGAGGGTGGCGATCCCTATGAAGAACGGGTGTCTAAGGGGTTTGCAGACCGGGTAACCTGTTTCGCCCTCGCCGGTCGCCAGTCGGCATAGGCGAGTTGGTGAAAGCCGCCACGTCCGAGAGCACGAAGAGCACGGAGAGCCGTTTCAGCCGCGGCTGCATGGCGTTCGTGTCCAGAGGCAATGCGCGTGCGGTCAGGGCGCGCGGCGCAGATTAACGTTCGAAGCCCGACGCTCAGTCGAACACCACTACCTGCCGAATCGCCTTGCCCTCGTGCAGCAGGTCGAAGCCACGATTGATCTCGTCGAGCCTTAGACGCCCCGTCAACAGCTTGTTCACCGGCAGCCGGCCCTGTGCATACAAATCGACATAGCGTGGAATGTCGCGCGACGGTACGCACGTACCGATATAGCTACCCTTCAACGTCCGCTCTTCCGCGACGAGACTGACTGCGGGCAGTGGCCAGAGCGCCGTCGAGGGCGGGAGCCCCGCCGTGACGGTCATTCCGCCGCGACGCGTGATACGGTACGCCAGGTCCAGCGCGCGAATCGAACCGGCAAACTCGAAAGCGAATTCAACGCCGCCCGCGCTCAGTTCGCGGATCTGCTCCAGCGCATTATCATGACCCGCGTTGACCGTGTGCGTCGCGCCTAGCGCGCGTGCCTGCTCCAGCTTGGCATCCGACAGATCGACTGCAATGATCTGCCGCGCGCCCGCCGCATGCGCGCCAAGGAGCGCCGCCAGCCCGACGCCGCCCAACCCAATCACCGCCACCGACGCGCCCGCGCGCACCTGCGCCGTGTTGACGACCGCCCCCATGCCCGTGAGCACTGCGCATCCGAAGAGCGCGGCTTCATCGAGCGGAACGCCGTGATCGATTTTCACGACCGAGCGGCGCGACACCGTTGCATGTTCGGCAAATACGGAGCATCCGAGGTGATGGTTCAGTGCCTTTCCTCCGCGCATAAGACGGCGCTCACCGGAAAGCAGCGTACCTGCGCCGTTCGCGGCCGCGCCCGGTTCGCATAAGGCCGGCCTCCCTTCGGCGCACGGCGCGCAATGGCCGCAACTCGGCACGAACACGACGACTACGTGATCCCCAACCCGGACATCGGTGACGCCCGCCCCCAGTTCCTCGACGACGCCCGAGGCTTCATGCCCGAGGGCCATCGGCATGGGACGCGGCCGGTCGCCGTTAATCACGGACAAGTCGGAATGGCACAGACCGGCCGCCGCGATCTTGATCAGCACTTCGTCGCGGCCGGGCGGCGCCAGATCGATCTCTTCGATGTGCAATGGACGCGTGTGACCATAGGGTGTGGCCGCCCCCATTTCCTGCAGCACTGCTGCCTTGATTTTCATTTCGCTATCTCCGTGACGCGGTTTCTGAGTTCTTTTACAAGCACGCGACTATTCTCCGAATAATCGACCGGGACGATGACGAGCTGCACCCCGCCCTCCTCGAACGCCGCCTCCAGCGCCGGGGCCAGCCCATCGGCCGATTCGATGCGTCGTCCTTTCGCCCCATAGGCCTCGGCATACTTGACGAAGTCGGGATTGCCGAATGTGAGACCCCAATCGGTGAAGCTGTCGACCGCCTGCTTCCAGCGGATCATGCCGTAGGCGTCGTCCTGGATGATCAATACGACGAGGTTCAGCTTCAACCGGACGGCGGTCTCGAGTTCCTGCGAGTTCATCATGAAGCCGCCGTCGCCGCATACCGCCATCACGCGGCGACCGGGATAGAGAAGCGCCGCCATCATGGCCGACGGCAGCCCCGCGCCCATGGTTGCTAGCGCGTTATCCAGCAACAACGTGTTGGCACTGCGCGTTCGATAACAGCGCGCGAACCAGATCTTGTACATGCCGTTGTCCAGCGCCACGATGCCCTCGGCGGGCATGACCTCGCGCACGTCGTGAACGATCCGTTGCGGCGTCAGCGGAAAGCGCGATTCGTCGGCGCGGTCGAGCGTGCGCCTCAGGATTCCTTCGCGCAACGGCGCCAAGGCAGCGGCGTTCGGCAGCCTGCCTTGCACCAGACTGGCGAGCCGTGACAGACTCAGGCCCAGATCGCCCACGACTTCGGCATGCGGGAAGAACACCTGCTCGACGCTGGCTGGCGTGTAGCCGATATGAATCACCTTGGGCCCCCTCGGCCCCATGATGAACGGCGGCTTTTCTATGGTGTCGTGACCGATCGCGAGAATTAGGTCGGCTTGGTCGATCGCCTCGTGCAGGTAGTCGCGTTCGCTGAGCGCTGCCGTGCCCATCCAGAGTTCGGTGGCTTCGTCGCTGCCGATGGCCGCCACCGTGCCCTTGCCCATCTGCGTGTTGAAGAACGGGATGCCCGTGCGCCGAATGAAGTCGGTCAACTGCCCCGCGAGCCGCGGCCGGTTACTGTCCGCGCCGAACATCACGAGCGGCCGTTCCGATGGCATCAACAATGCGGCCGCGCGTTCGATGGCGGCATCGTGCGCCATCGGTAGTTCGACGGGATGCAAGGGAACGATCGTCACATCGTCGCTCACATCGACGGCGGCCACGTCCTCGGGCAACTCCAGATGGACGGGACCGGGACGCTCCTCCGCAGCCAGCCGGAAGGCATCTCGCACGACGGTCGGAATGCTGGCCCCGCTCACGATCTGCCGCGAGGCTTTGGTAAGCGGCTTCATCGTCGCGACGATGTCGACGATCTGAAAGCGCGCCTGCCTCGAGGTCATAATTGCTTTCTGGCCGGTGATCAGTACCATCGGCATCGCGCCGAGCTTGGCATATGCCGCGCCCGTGACGAGATTCAGCGCGCCGGGGCCGAGTGTCGCCATGCATACGCCGGGCGTTCCGGTCAGACGTCCATGCGTCGCCGCCATGAAGGCCGCCGACTGCTCATGCCGCGTCACGACGAGCTGAATGCTCGAACCTCGCAACGATTCGACGACGTCAAGGTTTTCTTCACCGGGCACAGCGAAGATGCGTGTAACGCCTTCGTTTTCCAGCGCCTTGACGAAAAGATCGGAAGCTTTCATCGGCAGTATCCTCGCAACTTCAAACTGCAGTGTGTTGGGGGTGAGAGCGGCTGCGCGGCAGCGGGCTCATTCATGGATGTATCGCGCGGCGTTGGCGATCGGCTCGCGCGTGACATCCTCGCTGCGGCCGACGACAAACGCGCTTGCTTCCGTGCGGGTCCCGAAAATCCGCGATGCGTCGCCGCGTGCATTGAACGCGGCGCCCAGCTTCATGCGCATGAACGCATTCGACGTGAACCGCGTGGCCGAGCAGTAGTAGCGGGACTGCAGTCGCCGCGCCATCGCGAAGTATGCCTCCGCTATTGGTTCGTCGAGCCTACAGCCGTCGTAATTGACGATCAGCGACACCTTGTGGCCGATGCCTTCGCAAAGCGCTTGCATCACGCGGCGCACGCTCTCGATGTCTTCCGTCGAGCGAATGCCAATACCTTCGAAGTTTGCAAACAGCGTGTTTCGTTCGGCGTCGTAGCTAAGCCGGTTGCGCACCTGACGTTCGAACAGGATCGACGACAGCCCCAGCAACTGCGGCAGAAAGATGCCCGGGTCCATCAACCGCACGTCGCGCATGATCGGCGTGAAGTCCATATGAGCCAATATGTCCCGCTCGAGATCGATGCCCGGCGCAATCTCCGTCAGCTCGAGCCCTTCAGGCACGCGCCGAAAGACACACCGCTCGGTCACATAGAGCACGGGTTGACCGCGCTCGGCCGCAAGCGATCCGTTGAACGTGATCTGCTCGACGGAATCGACGAATTTCTTCTTCGTGCCTTCCGTGATGATCGCAAGGCGCCCGCCCTCGACACGTACTTCAAGACCACCCGCTGTGAAAGTCCCCGCGAATATGACGCAACGCGCGTTCTGACTGATGTTGATGAACCCGCCGGCGCCCGCCAGTCGCGGCCCGAAGCGGCTGACATTGACGTTGCCGCGACGATCGACTTCAGCCATGCCGAGGCATGCGAGGTCCAGTCCGCCTCCATCGTAGAAGTCGAACTGCTGGTTCTGATGCAGGAGTGCATCGACATTGATCGCCGCGCCGAAATCCAGTCCTCCCTGCGGCACGCCGCCAATGACGCCCGGCTCCGCGGTCAAGGTCAAGTGGCTCAGCAGACGCTCTTCCGCCGCAACGGCGGCGACGACTTCCGGAACGCCGATGCCCAGGTTGATCACGCCACCCATTGGCAACTCGAACGCGCATCGGCGTGCGATCACTTTTCGCTCGTCGAGGACCGGACTTCTCATCGTGCCGACCGCAACCTTCGTCTGAGCCGAGAACGCGGGGTTGTATGCTGTGCCGTAAGTCTGAGGTTGCGCACCGGAACGCGCGAGCACGACACGATCGACGAGAATGCCCGGAACCACTACCGCCCGCGGGTCAAGCGTCCCGCTTGCAACGATCGTTTCGACCTGGGCAATCACCAGACCGTTCGAATTGTGCGCGGCCATCGCGGCCGCCTGCGCGTCGAGCACGAGTGCTTCGCGTTCCATCGTGATGTTGCCCTCGGGGTCGGCCGTAGTCCCCCGAATCAGCGCAACATTGAGCGGAAAGACTTTATACAGAAGCCAGGTCTTGTCGTCGATCTCGATCGTGCTGACCAGCTCTTCGATCGTGGACGCGTTGATCTTTCCGCCGCCGTGGCGCGGATCGACGAACGTGCCCAGGCCGACCTGCGTCAGCGTCCCCGCCCGGTGAGCCGCGATGTCCCGGTAGAGGTGCGACATGACGCCAAGCGGCAAGTTGTAGGCCTCGATCAGATCGTCGGTCGCCATCCGGGCGAGCTTCGGGACCAGCGACCAATGTCCGCCGATCGCCCGCTTAATCAACCCCGGCAACGCAATCCGGTTGATTCCCTGATCCTTGCCATCACCCGGCGCGGCGGCAAACACCAAGGTCAGATCGCGCGGCGCACCCGTGCTCTGGAAACGTCGTTCCAGCGCAATGATGAGTTCGTCCGGTGTACCGATACCTACGAATCCCGAGCAGCAGACGGCATCGCCATCGCGAATTAATCCGATCGCTTCGTCAGCGGTCACGATCTTGTCTTTCATGGCGAGGATCTCGAGTAATCATGCCCGTGCATGCCAAAACGCGGTTGACCGAGTGCGCGTGAAGGCCTCATCCGGCTGAATGAAGGGTTGGTCGTCGATGACGCGCATCGGCCTAAATAGCGATGAAAGACGCGCCTAAGCCAAGCGAAGAAACCCCGCCCGGAGTAGGCGAAGATGGCTTTGCGAAGATCTTTATCCGCGCCCGTTTACGCGAGACGCGAGTCGCAGAGAAGGACTATTGCTGCGTTGCAGCAATTAACGCCATCATACGGCAGTCTCGTCTGCCGTCAAGTGACCTTTTTTATTCCGTTGGTACTCCTTCTTTATGATTCCCCTTGTTCTCTTTCTTTCGAATAATACTGATCGAGCGTATTTATCACGCTGTTGACGCAACGGACGTACCTGACGACTCCACGCTTTAGACACAAAGACGTGTCAGGCGGCGCTACTGGTAAATCAACCGTCATCGACTCGAAGATCGAGGAAATGCGGTGAAAAACACCGTTGCCGTGGCGTGCTCTTCCGACGAAAACTCGCCGTGCGGTCGAAGTTACGAGGAGCGCCGGCTTGAACGGTCAGGCGCCGCGGAGCACATTCCTGTGCCCGCGCGACTCGTGCTGTGGGACGGGCGGCCCATCAGTCTGGGTCATTCGGCGAGCCCAAAGTTGTTCTGTATGTGAAGCAAGCCGGGGCGCTACGGCGGTTGAGGCGGCCCACGATCGATGCAATCGCGCAAGCATACGTCAACGATGAAATCGATAACCGTTCCGTTTCAGATATCCAGCTTGCTCACCTTTGTTCCTTCGAAGCTGAGATTGGCCATCAGACCGGAGTTCGTCAGCACGAACCCGACAATCGGCGCATTCGTCGTTGCGGTGTCGAGCGTACCGTTGGCGCCGGTCTTGGCCACCGCTACCGAGCCATCCACGCCCGCTGTCCAACCCTTGTCGCTCGTCCGAAATTTTTCGAGCGCGTCCTGTGTCATGAACATCATGATCACCGCCTTGGACTGGGCGCCAATTTGCAGGCCGAAGGAGCCGGTACTGGTCTTGTAGTAGCCGACGGAGGTGCCTCCTTGACGGAGCGCGCCTTCGCCATATTCGCCGCCGACCACTAGGCCCGCGGCGAGCACCGACGGGAAGACAAGAATAGCCTTGGCCTTGCCAGCCGTCGCCTGCGCGCCCGGTGTCGAACTGTACAGCTTGCTAAGGGCGCCGTCGACGCCGGCGTCGATTTCCTTGCGCTTGCTGGCTGCTTCGGTTGGATTGCTGGCTGTGCCGCAAGCGGCCAGCGAACTAGCGAGAGCAATGGCGGTCAGCGAAAAGAAGGTGCGACGGTTCATGAGACTCTCCTCGATCGAACTCTGCCAGATTGAGATTTGAGGCGTGCGCAGTGCTGCTTACACCGCGACATACGAAGCCGGGTCGGCTGATGCCCTACCTAGAGGCAGCCGCCAACAGCGCCGCCGGCGTTGCTGCCGCCTCCGGTACCCGGGCGGAAGCCCACCCATGTTTTGCTGTTGCCCGTCCACGACGGCCGCACCAGCGCAGCTGCGCCATCCGGGGGCCGTTGGCCCGGAACATAGACGTCCATCGCCTGATTGTTCGCCAAAATCACTTGCGATACGACTTGCTGCTGTGACTGATTCGCCCATGTCTGAGCAATGCATTGCGAGACTGCCGGTAGCGACTTTTGGCTTTCCCCGACTGATTGCGCGCTCGGGGGCATTGGTTGCGTTGCGCAGGATGACACGACGATGGTTATGACGAGAACTGGTAGCGATTTCATCTTTCTCACCTCATGTTCGAATTTCCATTTCCATTCCGTCGCCTTATTGCAGGCTCCGGTTGACATGCACACGATTCGGAACGGCGGCTGTCGCACACTTTTAGACAATTGACCGCGTGACCGCCTGACGCGGGCTCATTTTCACGAATGCGATCGATCGTAAAGAAGCCGCTACCTCGGCGGTGGGCAGGTTGAATTCTTTCGGTTAACGCGCCACGCAGCATCAAAAAAAAACGCTCGCCCCTTTGACGGCCAAGGTGAACATCAAATTCGCGCAAAGGACACGCGTTACCTCGCAATCTCCACTAGCATGAATGGGGCGATTCAAATTCACGAACCAGCAGCATAAGGGGCTTGGTGACGAAATCCCGACTCTGAATACGCGTTCGTGTCGCTCATTTCGCTGTAGCAACAACGACAGCGGAAAGCAAAGCGGTTCGTCGCCGGCGACTACACGGTAAGGCCTGTTATCTGAATCACCTGGCCCGAACTCGCTTTCTTCGTTTCGGAGCAGGCAGTCGCGGAGTTCGAGCGAAGCCGGAAGAAGCCGGTTCGCACCCGGACAGAGCCGGCTATTTTCCCAATTTACTGGCAGTCACGTGATGTATCGGCCAACCCGAAAAGCGTGGCCCTTGTCATCAACTTCCTTGAACGGTCGAACTGTTCGATCAGGGCAGACAGCGCCGTGCTACACCGGCCTCATCGCTTTTCGGTGAGTTCCTAAGACTTATGGTTACAGTGAGGGCGCTGACCCTCCCATGCAATATAGGCGGTATGCGTGTGATTTTCCATCAAAGGCGAGCGAATTGTGCCCTTGACACATCCACCCGAAGGTCAGTGAGTCTGTTCATACGATGCACCGCTCCTGGCGCTCGTTCACAGTGACGTGCCACAGCCCGGACACTATAATCCATACGCATCACGAAGAACCTTGGCAGAGTGAGTATCAAGTCACACCAGCCCGCTGAGAGAATCACCGCCCCGATTCGCGGAAAAGAGGTGACGCGATGAACCGCATCGTGAATCGACTGCTGAGTGCAGTTGTCATCGCCTTGTTCCTGTGCAGTTGCGCCACTACATCGCAGAACGGGGGCGCACTCACCTACAAGAGCCGCGCCGCGACCCGCACGGAAGGCGGTCTTAGGGTTTACGCCTCGGTGCTTTCGGCCGAAGAAAGCGTTGCGGTCTACGGCGTGCCATTATCGAGCAGAGGGATTCAGCCCGTTTGGATCGAGGTGCAGAACAATGATCCGGTCAGCTATTTCCTGATGTCGCCTGGCCTCGATCCAAACTTCTTCCCGGCCTCCGAAACGGCCGAAGCATTTGCTGACAGCAACGCACTCGTTACGGAGGAAGAGCTGGACCGGCACTTTCAGCGTCTCGCCTTTCACAACCCGGTCCTGCCTGGGCAAACCGTATCCGGATTTGTACTCACTAACCTCCGTGAAGGTGCAAAGCTCGTTCAGCTCGATCTCGTTGCGAGCGGTCTCGCAGAGACATTCTCGATCCTGATGGTCATACCCGGCTTCCATGCCGATTACCACGTCAGCGCGGTCTTCAGGCGCGAGATCTATCCGCCTGCTAGAATCGTCGATTACATGGACGATGACGCCTTCCGCTCGGCGCTCGAAGCGCTGCCCTGTTGCGCCACCAACGAGGACGGTTCGAAGAATGGCGATCCGCTCAATCTCGTCATAGTGGGCGGCCTCGATGATGCGTTTCCCGCATTGGTGCGGCGCGGCTGGGCTCCGACCGAAGAGAAATGGTCGGGCGCGATCACAAAGACAGTCACGTCCGCGCTTTCCGGAGAGCGTTACATCAATGCGCCTGTCAGCGATCTGTACCTGTTCGGCCGAGCGCAGGATCTTGCGCTGCAAAAAGCACGCGACACGATTCACCAGCGCAATCACTTGCGGCTCTGGCTAAGCCCGAT
>NZ_JALQDH010000068.1:0-288 GCF_023631365.1 Caballeronia sp. INML2
CGAGTGGAATTACGGCATCTACGAAGGCCGCACCACGCCGGAAATCCGTGAAGAGGCGCCGGACTGGTCGGTGTGGTCATCGCCGATTCCGGAGGGCGAAAATCTCGCGGATGTCGGCAGGCGCGCGCAGGCGCTCATCGACAAGCTGCTCGCGACGAATGCGATGAACATCGCACTTTTTTCGCACGCGCATTTTTCGCGTGTGTTCGGGGCGCAGTGGGCGACGGGATCGCCGGCTCTTGGGGCGCATCTCGCGATGGATACCGCCGCGATGAGTGTGCTCGGGTT
>NZ_JALQDH010000069.1:0-195641 GCF_023631365.1 Caballeronia sp. INML2
TGGAGCGAGTCGCGCATCAAGAAAGTGATGGGCGAAAACTGGATGCGCTTCTTCGGCGAAGTCTGGAACGTCTGATCCCGCGCGAAAGTTATCGGAACTCGGTGCTACGATAACTTTTCGCCAGACGCGGCGCGCTTCCCGATATGACCGACTCGACGCCCAAGCTCGACTACGAAGATTTATTCAGGCATTTGCCCGTTGCCGTCATCGTTGCGAGAGAACGGGTCATGGTGGATTGCAATTCGAGAGCCCTGGAACTCTTCAGGGCGACACGCGGCGACATCATCGGTCAATCGTTCTCGAAGCTCTATCCGCAGCGCAAGGACTTCTCCACCACCGGTCGCCGCCTCGCGCCGCTCCTTGCAAAGCATGCCCTCTTCAGCGATGACCGCATCATGCGGCGCATCGACGGCACGCACTTCTGGGTCACGGTTTGCGGCTTCGGCTATAACCCGAAGCGGCCATTCGAGCTTGCAATCTGGACGTTCACGGACCTGTCGCAGGGCACGAAGCAATCCGATAACGCGAGCATGCTGACCGAGCGCGAGCGCGACGTAGCCGCCCTGCTCGTTCACGGCATGACGAGCAAGGAGATCGGCAAGGAACTGAATATCAGTCCGCGCACGGTCGACATACATCGCGCGAGCCTGCTGCGCAAATACGGCGCGAGAGCGACACAAGACCTCATTGCCCGACTGCTGGCGTAGGGCGAACGCGAACGCTTGGCCTGGTCGAAAGATCGAATCTTGGCCCTTCAGCCTGTGCCATCGCGCGGATATCGTAGGTGTCATGCAACGTGGAGAACACGCATGAACACTTCGATCACCCTTCGGCATCTCGACACGCCCGACGAGTTGACGCGCGCCTTCGACGTCATGAAGGAACTGCGCCCGCATCTCACCGACGCCGACGCCTTCCGCGCGCAAATGCGCCGTCAACGCGAGGAAAGCTATCGCCTGCTCGCCGCATGCGACGATGGCGCGATTCTCGGTCTTGCCGGCTATCGCACGCAAACGAACACGCTGTACGGGCGTTTCGTCTATCTCGACGATCTCGTCGTGACGGCACGTCTGCAACGCAGCGGCATCGGCGCGCAATTGCTCGACAAGGTCCGCGAGATCGCGCGTCATTCACGCTGTGCGCATTTCGTGCTCGATACCGGCCTGCACATGGCGCTCGCTCAGCGCTTCTACTATCGCAATGGGCTGCTCGCGAAAGGCATGCGCTTCGTCGAAACGCTCGCCGCCAACGGCACGGAGGCCGCGCGATGAAAGTGCTTTTCATCAACGCGAGCCCGCACGGCGATGCGAGCCATGGCTATCGGCTCGCGCTGGAAATGATCGGCATGCTGCGCAAGACGACGCGCGTCGAAGTCGTCGAACGCGATCTCGCCGCGAAGCCGTTGCCGCCCATCACGCAGGACTATGCGCGCGCGATCACGTCGCGTCATCCGGATGCGAGCCCGTTCTACGTATCCGAGGAACTGGTCCGCGAAATCGAAACGACGGACGCACTCATCATCAACACGCCGATGCACAACTTCACCGTGCCCGCCGCGTTGAAGCTGTGGATCGACTACGTGCTGCGCATTCACCGCACGTTCGCGGCCACGCCCGAGGGCAAGGTCGGTCTGATGCGCGACCGGCCCGCGTTCGTGATCGTCGGATCAGGCGGGTTTCATTGCGGCGAGCACGCGCGACAACGCGATTTCCTCACGCCATATTTACGCTACGCGCTCGGCTCGATCGGCTTGCAAAGCCTGCACTTTCTCCTGCTGCAAGGACTCGTGCGCGGCGACGAAGCCGTAAACGAAGCGCTGCAATGCGCACGCGATGAAATCGCGCGCCACGCGCTTTTCGCCTCGGACGACGCCGTCACGCTCTAACCATCGTAGGCGCGTCGAAGCATGCGGGCGAGACGCGCGGCTTGCGCAGCATCGGCGACATTCGCGAAGCCGGCGACGATCCCGCGCAACGTATGCTTCGTGCGCCCGTTCAGGTACCACGCCGACAGCGCGATCACCGCAAGCCCCGCTTCACGCGCGCGGGCGGCCATCGCCATGTCGTCGATGGGACCGCCGCGTCCCTTCCGGAAGATCGCGACGAGATGCATGCCGCCGGTCGGCAAGTCGATCGCCACGCGATCGCCGAACGCCTTCACGATCGCGTTCGCGAGCAGCATGCGCCGCTCGGCGTACAGCGCGCGCATGCGCTTCAGATGCCGCGCGAAATGCCCTTGCGCGATGAAGTCGGCCACCGCCGCCTGATAGAGATAAGGCGAGCCCGCATTCATGCTCTTCGTGAGCTGCCCGAAGCGCGCGACGGCCCGCTCGGGCGCCACCACATAAGAGAGCCGCAAGCCCGGAAACAGCACTTTGCTGAACGTGCCGCAATAGATCACGCGATCGTCGCGATCGAGGCTTTTCAGCGCGGGCAGCGGACGACCGACATAGCGGAACTCGCTGTCGTAATCGTCCTCGACGATCCAGCTCCCCGCGCGGCTCGCCCAGTCGAGCAGTTTCATGCGTCTCGGAAGCGCGAGCGTCACACCGAGCGGACTTTGATGCGATGGCGTGACGAATGCGAAGCGCGCATCGGCATCGAGCGCAATGCCCGCATCGACGTCGAGCCCTTCGTGATCGACCGGCACCGGCACGAGCCGCACGCCCGCTTCGACGAGAAAGTTACGCGCGAGCAGATATCCCGGCTCTTCGAACCATGCGCGGTCCTCGGGCTTCGCGAGACTGCGCAGGACCAGTTCGAGCGTCGCGCGATATCCGTTCGTCACGAACACCTGCTCCGGCACGCAATCCACGCCACGCGAAAGACCGAGATAGGTCGCGATGCGCTCGCGCAACGGGCGATATCCGGAAGGATCGGGATACGTGAGCGCGGCGAGGTCCCCGCTGCGCGCGCGATACGCGACGAGCCGGCTCCATACCTTGCGCGGAAACGCATCGAGCGCGGGGAGACCCGGGCGCAAAGGTTTTGCGTCATTGCCGATATCGGCTGCGGGTTCGGCACGCCTGGCACGCGGCGCATCCGCGCGCTCGCGGTTCTTGCGCGCCGCGGACAGCGTGACGGCGCCCGGCAGCGACGACGACACGAACGTGCCCGCCGCGCCGCGCATCTGCAAATAACCCTCATCGACGAGAATGTTATAAGCCATCTCGACCGTGCCGCGCGCAGTATTCAGTTGCGTCGCGAGTCCGCGCAAGGCGGGCACGCGATCGCCTGGCTTCAGATGGCCCGCTGCGATCGCGGCCTTGAAGCGCTCGCAAATCTGCAGATAAATCGGCGCGGCTTCGTGCCGGTCGATCGATATGGTCAGCGTGTTCTTGGCTCGTGGCATGGCGCGGTTCATGGACTAGTCCGATCGACGATTCTTGTCTCTTTGTACTAAGCCATGATTGTCGCACAATGACTTCACTTTCACTTAACCGAGAGGTGCATCATGAAGATCGTCGTCATCGGCGGTTCGGGTTTGATCGGCGCGAAAACGGTCGCGATTCTGCGCGCGAAGGGTCACGAGGCTATCGCCGCGTCGCCGCGCAACGGCGTGGATTCGGTGAGCGGCGCAGGTCTGAATGAAGCGCTTCGCGGCGCGCAGATCGTGATCGATGTATCGAACGCGCCTTCATGGGCACCGGACGACGTGATGGCGTTCTTCCGTACGTCGACCACGAATCTCGTCAAGGCCGAGGCCGCGGCGGGCGTGCAGCATCATGTCGCGCTGTCGGTCGTTGGCACGGACCGCATGCCGGACAACGGCTATTTCCTCGCGAAGGTCGCGCAGGAGAAGCTGATCGCGGAATCGGGCGTGCCGTATTCCATCATTCGCGCGACGCAGTTCATGGAATTTCTCGGCGGCATCGCAGATGCCGGGATGCAGGACGGCAAGGTGCATCTCTCGACAGGACAGTTCCAGCCGATCGCAGCCGATGACGTCGCGGCCATCGTCGCCGATGTCGCCCTCGCCGCGCCGTTGAACGGCATCGTCGACATCGCAGGGCCGCAGCGGGCGCCGTTGCATCGGATCGTCGGCCAGTATCTGAAGGCGCAGGGCGATGCGCGTGAGATCGTCGTGGATCCGAAAGCCACGTACTTCGGCGGCACGATCACGGAGGACTCGCTCGTGCCGACCGGCGCTGCGCGTCATGGAAACATCGCGCTGGAAGACTGGCTGAAGCGCGCGCGCTCCTGACCGGCGCAACGCTTTGCGGCATCGTTTCGCGCGTAGAAACGATGCCGGTGCTTTTCAGAACACGTGCATCATCCCGATGTAAGCGCCTGTCTGCGACTCGCCCGCCATCGGACTCGTGCCCGGTTCGGCGTCGCGCGGTGTCGCGAAGACCGAGAACGTGCCGTTCGCACTGTTGCGCACGTAGGCCACGGTGCCGTAGAGGAAAGTGCGCTTCGTGAAGTTGTAGGTCGTGCCGAGCGCGTAGAGCATCGCATGGCTCGCAGGATCGTGCGCCGCATCGCCCGCACCCGCGCCCACATGGATGTAGAAGCCCGCCGCGGTGACGGCCCAGGCGGGCGTCGCCTGATAAGTCGCGCCGAGCCAGTAGTGATCGGCGCTTTCGGCCACGCCTGCGGGCGAATCCGGTGCGGCGTAGTGCGTGTAGGCGGCCTGCACCTTCCACTTGTCCACCTTCACATTCGCGCCGACGAAGTACTCTCGCGACGCCTGAAAGATGTTGTCCAGCTTGCCGTCCTGACTGCGCAGCTCGTCGTAGATGCCGCGGACGTCGAGCACCGGCGAGTGATACGTCAGCATGATGCCTTCGGAGCGGCCGAACTCGCCGGGCGCGCCCGAATTGAACGCGCCCGGCTGATTGCCGAACGCATACTGCCCTTGCACGTCGAAGCCATGAAACACGGGGCTGTGATACTCGACGTTATTGCTGGTCTGCTGCCAGTTGCGCCCGCGCACGAGCGACGCCGATGACACCGCCTGCTGCACGAAGGGATCGAACTCCCACACGCCGTCGCTATCGATAAAGAGGTTGCGGCCCGCCTGCAACTGGCCCCACGTCTTCGAACTCAGCCCGACATAAGCGCGGCGCGACCACAGGCGTCCGCCGCCGGTGGTGCCGTTCATGATCTGGATGGCGGTTTCGAGGTCGAAGACCGCGCTCAGGCCGGCGCCGAGATCTTCGTTGCCTTTGAGGCCCCACATGCTGGTGCCCCAGTCGCCGCCTTCGGCGCTCCATCGCGAGGCGCTGCCGCCCGTGCCGTTCGCAATGTGATTCAGATATTCGATGCCGCCATCGATCCGGCCGTACATCGTGACGCTCGTTTGCGCCCACGCGCCCGAGGTCACGAGAAGAAGGCCTGCCGCTTTCCAGAGACGAACTTTCATGGCCGACTGCACTCCATGCTGGCCCTGCCCGGTTGAGAGAAAACGATTGGCTGCACCTTAGCACCATCCGGTGAAGTCGGCAGAAATCGGCATCTGACGGGTTATTGCAATGACTTGAGCGCAAACGCCGGGCGCTACCGTATCGTTCGGATGACGAACGTTGCCATGCGTCGCTGCCCGCACCGGCCTCAGCGTTTCGGTCAGATGCAAACGTTTCATCGACTTCAACCGGCGGTTTTCGAACGCTCCACGTAAAGAAACGTTTACCCGTGCCGATAACCTGAAACAGAAGGAGCCGGACGATCGTTCCGGACCTTTTCGATATGCAAGACGAGTGTCCCGCAGCGGTATTCCGCGGGCCGATAACATCCGACAGAGAAAAAATGGTCTTCAGCTACAGGGACATGATGGTCACGCCGGCAGCGGTCCGGCATGGCGATGTGTTTGCCGCGACGGCGCGAATCCAGGATTTGAACGGAATGGAGCGTTCCGTGCGTTTGCCGGGCGAGTTTCCCAACGTGGAAGAAGCGATCCGCTTCGCAATCGCGGCGGGTTTCGAATATATCGATTGCGAGCAGCGCTGCTGACTCACGCAACGCCGCTGCATGACGAAGCGAAGCGCGATGCTTCGCTTCACATCACCTCACCTCATCGGCTCAGCTTGAGCGAGGCCGGATCGGCGGTCAGATAACCGACTGCCGCGCCGAAGCGATCCTTGTAGTTCGCGCGGATGAGCGGATCGAGCGTCGCCTGCACCTTGCCGTGCAGGGCCGTTTCCCAGTCGCCCGCGTGCTGGAAGTTGCTCATGATGTAGGTCCAGCCGTTGATCTCGTCGACCGCATGCAGCCCCGTCGATTCCGCGCCCGAAGGCGCCGACAGAATGCGCGTCAGCGATTTCGTATCGACGTTGTACGCCCACAGAAAGTTGTTGACGTGCGCGCCGCTGTCCTCGCCGATGAAAAGCGTGCGCAGCTTCTCCGAGAACTTGAGGTTATCCGGATTCGCGACGCGCTCCGGGTTCGCGAGATTGCCGAGCGCATCGGACGCAATGTCTTCGCCGACGAGCGCAGCCGGGGCGGCCATGTCGACCGGCACCCATTCGCTGTCGATCGCCGCGCCCGCGAGATCGCGCTGGCCGCCCTTCAGGTTGAACGCGTAGACGGCGCCGGCGGTGATGGCGCGATCGAGCGCGATGTCCGTCGAGTGCGCGTCGCCCTTCACCATCGACTTGACGATCTGCGACATCGCCGAATAGACGATCTTGTCCTTCGCGTTGACCGTCGTGCCTTCGAGTTTCGTGAAGCACATGCTCGCGCCGCGCCATGCGGCGTAGCGGTGCGTTTCCAGAAACGCGGCCGCCTTCTCCATGCCCGGCTTGATGCGAATCCAGTTGAACTTGCCGCCGAAATGAATGCGCGTATAGCTCGCATCCAGCGTCGGGCCGATCTTTTCGTCGGTGACGACGTCCATGATGTCGGCGATCGTCAGCGTGTCGGCGAGATGCTCGATCTCGTCGCTCGTCGCGTGGCCGAGGTTGAGCCAGGTGAGCGTGGCCGAACCCGCGCCCGCCGACGACGTCTGCGCGCACTTCGCGACATAGAGCGTGCCCGCCGAAAGATCCGCTTCCCTGTCGGCGACGAACATGAAGACGCCGCCGTTGGTCGCGTCATCGCCCATCATCACGGTGCGCTTGTCGGGCATCACCTGGATCAGTTCGTGCGAGATGCGGCCGAGGCAATAGTGCTTCGTGATCGTGCCGGTGCCGTCCGCGTGCACGGTGACTTCCGGCACATGGCCGTAGTGATACGGACGCGCTTTCGTTTCATCGCCGTAGAGATTCCTGCTGTAGGCCTTGAGCTGCGCGTCCGTCGACGAAACAGCCGCATCCGGCTCGTACTCTTCGCTCGACAAATGCGTGTTCCACGGCGACAGGCTCGCGCCGCACGTGATCCACAGGCCGTTCGCCTTCGACGTATCGACGTTCGCGTAGCTCACGAGCGAGAGCTTGCCGGTTGCCGGGTCCTGATCGAGCGTGAGCACGGCGATCGGCGACGGCAGGCGGCCGTACATGCTGACGGCGCTCTGATCGCGCGTCGTGTATTCGAACTGCACGACCGCGAACACGGCGTTGCCCTTCACGCCCTTCACCGTCGGATTGTCGATCCTGATGAGCGACGTGCCATCCGGGCAATCCGAGAAGAACTGGCGTTCCTTGCCCGGCGTGGAGCGGTCGATGATCGGCTGATTGTCGATATCGAAATAGCCGCCCGCCACGATGGTCCCGCCGGTCGTGTTCGGCACGACATCGCCCGTCATGAAGAACGGCTGATACGCGAGCTTGTAGGCGCGGTTGCTGCCGTCGCTGAAGTTCACCGTCATCGTCGATGCGACGGTGGTCCTGGCCATCGCGCCCGGATCGGCGAGCGTCGGTGCGGCCATGCCGGTGAACGTCGCCGTGGTGAAGGCGGCGGTCGGCGCGGGCGCGGGCGTGGCCGCGTTGCTGTCGCTGCCGCCGCATGCGGTGGCGAGCAACGAAGCGGTAGCCGCGCCGCCGAGCGGCAGCATCGGCGCGCCGGCGAGAATCTTGAGGGCTTTGCGGCGGGAAAGGTCGAGTCGCTGCGCCATGTGTGGTGTCGAGTCCTTGATTGTGGGTTGTGTACCGGCGATGAAAGTCCCTGCTTCAGGCCGTTGCGGCCCGATGTGCCGGTTGACGCGCTACTTTAGGAAACGAATGTGAAATGCGTTTGACAGGCCGATGTAATTGTTTCGTGTTTTGCCTGAAAGCGCGGGACTGTTCGACTCGAGGTCGCGGCGGGCACATTGCGCCCGCTCGCCCCCCTTACATCCGGTCTGCCTCGATCACCGCATCGGCGAAAGCCTTCGGCGCTTCCTGCGGCAGATTGTGTCCGATGCCGCCCGCGATATTCCGATGCTGATATTTGCCGGTGAACTTCTTCGCATACGCCGCTGGATCGGGATGCGGTGCGCCGTTGGCGTCGCCTTCCATCGTGATGGTCGGCACGCCGATCGTCGGCGCGGTCGCGAGACGCTGCTCCAGCGCGTCGTATTGCGCCTCGCCCTGCGCGAGCCCGAGACGCCAGCGATAGTTGTGAATCACCACCGCGACGTGATCCGGATTCTCGAACGACTTCGCCGAGCGGTCATACGTCGCGTCATCGAAATTCCATTTCGGCGATGCGAGTTGCCAGATGAGCTTGTTGAAATCGTGACGGTTCGCCTCGTAGCCCGCCTGGCCGCGATCCGTTGCGAAGTAGAACTGATACCACCACGCGAATTCGGCCTTCGGCGGCAACGGCGCACGATTCGCCTGCTGGCTGCCGATCAGATAGCCGCTCACGGAGACCATCGCCTTGACGCGTTCGGGCCACAGCGCCGCGATGATATTGGCGGTGCGCGCGCCCCAGTCGAACGCGCCGAACGTGGCCTGCCTGATCTTGAGCGCGTCCATCAACGCGATGATGTCCACCGCGACCACCGCTTGCTGGCCGTTGCGCGGCGTGTCGGCGGACAGAAAGCGCGTCGATCCGTAGCCGCGCAGATACGGCACGATCACGCGATATCCCTGCGCGACGAGCAACGGCGTCACGTCCGCGAAAGCGTGGATGTCGTACGGCCAGCCGTGCAGCAGAATCACGACGGGGCCGTTCGCCGGCCCCGCTTGCGCATAGCCGATATTGAGCACGCCCGCATCGATCTGGCGGATCTCCGCGAAGCCCGCTCCCGGCGATGCACGTTGCGCTGTCTGAGCGCGAACGAGGTCGCTCAATCCGAGCTGCATGGCGCCGACGCTCGCGATCGCCGTGCCGAGAAAGCGGCGGCGCCATGAGTTGATCTGATCATCCGGCATGTTGCGATACTCCTCTTTTTAACGTATTCAATGAGCGGAAAACAACGCGAACGATCATGCGGCCGATGCGCGCAACGCGGCGAGCGTCGGCCCCAGCGGGCGCACGCGCATCCGCGCATCGAGATTGCGCCACGGCAGATCGGCCGGATCGGCGGCCATCGGACCGGGCGCCTTCGCGACGAGAATGCGCGCCGCGATCGGCTCGAAATCGGCGCGGAAATGCACCGAGCTCTTGTTCACCAGAATTTTCATGCGTTCCGGCTCGATGCCCGCGACACGAAAGAGATTGCGATCGAACACCTGCATCTTGATGCTGCTCACCGCGATGCGCACGCCACCGATGCGCAGGCACGCGGTCGGCCCGAGTTCGCCCGACATGCCGTTGAGCATCGGGCCGTCGAAGCGGAAGCGTCCATCCGACAAATACTCGACTTCGAACTCGCCCTCAAGCGGTGAATCGCCCGGCACATTCGAGCCGCCGCCGAGCGCGAGCCGGATGCGCGCGCCCACGCCCGCGCGATGCGCCGCCCGCGCCGCCTTCTCGTCCCAGATGACGCCGACAGCCGCATCGCGCGCGTCGTTGCGCAACAGCGCGCGGACCATGCCCATCGTGTTCGAATCGCCGCCGACGCCGGGGTTGTCCTGCGTATCCGCGATGATCACGGGCTTCGTCGCGTCGCGGCTCGCCTCGATCGCTTCGCGCGCGGCTTCGTCGGGCGAAAGAAACGGCACGTCCCAGCGCGCTTCGTCGTTCACGAGCGTCGTGTAGAGCGCATCGACGGCTTCGTCGGCGGCCTGCTGATCGAACGCGTAGCCCCAGAACACCGGGCCGCACTCGTCGAAGTCCGATGCGGGAAAGCCCGGCGCGAACGACAGCGACACGACTTCATCCTTTTCGAGCGATTCGAGCGTGCCGTACATGCCGCGCGCCGGCTCGACGAGCGTGCACATGCCGTTCACCGGAATCAAGAACGGCACGCGGCGCATCGCGCGCTTCAGAGGCTCGCCATGCGCGATGCGCCGCGCGAGCAGATGCGCCGCGCGCAGGCCGGTCTGCGCCATATCGACATGCGGATACGTGCGATACGCGACGAGCGCATCGGCGAGCGCGACCATGCGCGCGGTGACGTTCGCATGCAGATCGAGCGACACGACGAGCGGCATGTCATCGCCGACAATGCCGCGCACGCGCGCCAGCAACTCGCCTTCGCCATCGTCGAGATGCTCGGTGACCATCGCGCCGTGCAGGTCGAGATAGATCGCATCGAAGCCGCCCGCGCGCACACGATCGACGATCGTGCCCGCGATGCGCTCGTACGCATCTTCCGTCACATGCGCCGATGCGCTCGCGCCCGCCCAGATCACGGGAATCAGTTCATGTCCCTGTGCCTCGGCCCACTGAATGAAACCGCCGATCGGCACGTTCACATCGCGCAGCTTGAGCACATCGTCGCCGTGCGCCATCGGCGGAAATCCTTCGCCCTGGATGAAGCTCTGATAGCTCGCCTTCGTCGGCGCAAAGGTGTTCGTTTCGTGCTGGAATCCTGCGATCAGGATCTTCATGACCGATGTCCTCGTAAGTGTCGATTGATGTTCAGGCCGTGCGCGCGCTGGCCGCGGCGACCGTGCGTTTGTTCGAGAGAATCAGCACGCATGCAAGCGCCGCCATGCACGCCATCACGAGCAGGCCGCCGTTCGTGCTGCCGGTCGCGGACTTCACCCAGCCGATCACGGCCGGCCCCCAGAAGCCGCCCGACAGGCCGATCGTGTTGATGAGCGCGATGCCGCCGGCCGCCGCCGGGCCGGAAATCGTTTCGGACGGAATCGCCCAGAAGACCGTGTAGGCCATCCACATGCAGGCCGTGGCGAGCGTGAGCAGCGTGAGCGTGGCGACGAGATTGCCCGATGCATACGGCGTCAGCACCAGCAGCGCGGCAGCGGCGAGCGCGGGCAGCGCGCTGTGATAGCGGCGCTCGCCGACCTTGTCGGAGCGTCGTCCGGCCGCGTACATCGCGACGGCGGCAGCGACGTAGGGAATCGCGACATACCAGCCGAGGCGGATCGTGTCATTTACCCCTTGGTCTTTGATGAGCGTCGGCAGCCAGAAGCTGATCGCGTAGATCGGAAAGATGATGCAGAAGTACGCGATCGCCAGCAGATAGATGCGCGGATTCTTCGCGATTTCCCTGAACGACTCGATGCGATGCGACGCGCCGCCGTGCCCTCCGACTTCCGCCTCGACGAGACGCTGCTCGTCCTGCGTGAGCCAGCGCGCATCGCCCGGACGATTCGCGAGCACGCGCCACACGAGTGCGCCCAGCGCGATGCACGGCAAGCCTTCGACGAGAAACATCCACTGCCAGCCGGCCAGTCCGCCGACGCCCGCCAGCGAAGAGATCAGCCACGCCGAGAGCGGCCCGCCGACGACCCCGCCGAGCGGCCCCGCGACGAACACGAGCGCAATCGCGCGCGCCATGCGCTTCGGCCCGTACCAGCACGAGAGGTAATAGATCATGCCCGGCGCGAAGCCGGCTTCGAATACGCCGAGCAGGAAGCGCATCGCGTAGAACGCGGGCACGTTGCGCACGAAGAGCATGCACGCCGACGTGATGCCCCACAGCACGAGAATGCGGCTGAACGTGAGGCGCGCGCCGATTTTCGGCAGCATCAGGTTGCTCGGAATCTCGAACAGCACATAGCCGATGAAAAAGATCCCGGCGCCGACGCCGTACGCCGCATCGGAGAAACCGAGATCGCTTTGCATCTGAAGTTTCGCGAAGCCCACGTTCACGCGGTCCAGATACGCGAACATGTAGCACGCGACGAGGAGCGGCAGGAGCCGCCAGTTGATCCTGCTGTAGAGCGCCGAAACGGCATCGCCGCCTCGCAAGGTCTGTATCGTGGACATCCGCGTCTCCTGGTTTGTCTCCCCCAACGGGTGAAGCCATGTTGAGCGCGGGCGAGCGTGCTAGCAAGAGCAACTAAGTTCACGTATCGTTGCCCTGTGAGCAACACTGAGCCAATGACCATGCGCGAAATCAATCAGCAACGCCTGCGTTACTTTCATGAAGTGCTGTCGCACGGCACGATTCGGGGGGCGGCGGATCACCTGAATACGTCGCCGTCGGTGATTGCGCGGCAGATCAGACTGCTCGAGGACGAGCTCGACACCACGCTCTTCGAGCGCGAGCCGCGCGGCGTGCGGCCGACCGAGGCGGCGTTTCATCTGCTCGAATTCTGGCGCGGCTATCGCTCGCAACAGGAGAAGCTCGAAGACCAGTTGCACGCGCTGAAGGGGTTGCAGCAAGGGCAGATACGGCTCGCCGTGAGCGAAGGCTATGTCGATACGCTCGTCGACGACGTGCTCGCGCCGTTCTGCGCGCGCTATCCGCGCCTCGAAATCGACATGCAGATGCTCGCCGTCGACGACCTGCTGGAAGAAGTCGCGCAAAGCCGCGCGCATATCGGGCTTGCGTACAACCCGCCGCCGCACGAGCGCATCGAGAGCCGCGCGAGCTCGCCGCAGCCGGTCGTGCTGCTCGCGCGGCGCGATCATCCGCTCGCGCTACGCGGCGGCGTCGCGCGCATTCGCGATCTGCTCGACTATCCGCTCGCGCTGATGCCGCCGACGTTCGGCATCGGCCATGTCGTGAAGATGCTGGAGACGACCGACGATCTCGCGATCCGTCCGACGCTCACGACGAACTCGCTCGGCGCGCTCAAGCGCTTCGTCGCCGCGGAAAATTTCATGACGCTGATCGGCGAATTCGCCGCGTATCGGGAACTGGCGAGCGGCGAGCTGACGACCATCCCGATCGCGCATCCGCTCTTCGAAAGCGCGCAGGCGAAGCTGCTCGTGAAGACGGGGCGTCCGCTCGCGGCGGGGCCGCAGGAATTGCTCGACTGGATTCTCACGCGAATGCCGATGTTCGCGCGCCCGTCCGCTGCGAGCGTCAAACGAGCGCGCCATCGGGCACATCGGCGAGACGCGCCGCCGGAGAAACCGCGATGATCCACGCCTGCACGACGAAGCCCGCCGCCGCCGCGACGAGGCACGGCCCCATGCCGAAGCGCGCGCTGATCGCCGCGCCGAGCAGCGCGCCCAATGGCCGCGCGCCGTAGGTCGCCGTGCTGTTGAGCGCCGAGACGCGGCCCATCATGTTCGCGGGCGTGATGGCCTGGCGCAGCGTCGTCGAGCCGACCGTCCACAGGATCGGCCCCGCGCCCAGCAGAAAGAAGCTCGATGCCGCGAGCCAGAACGACGGCACGGCGAGCGTCGCCACCATCGCGAGCGATGCGGCCAGCCCGCAGAACGGCCCGACGAGCAGCATGCGGCCGAACGCGATGCGCCGCGCCACGGCCGGCGCCGCGAGCGCGCCGCACACCATGCCGACGCCATACGCGCCGAGGGTGGCGCCGATTGCCGATGCACTCAGGCCGAGCCGCTGCACCGCATAGGGCACATAGACCGACTGCAACGTGAAGAAGCCGATGTTGAAGAACACGGCGGTGGCGAGCATCGGGCGCAGCAGCGCATCGCCGCCGACGAAACGCGCGCCTTCGCGCAACTCGATGAGGAAATGGCGCGCGGCGGCGTGGTGGCGCGGCGGTTCGCGTAATCCCGCGAGCAGCACCGCCGCCGCTGCCGACAAGCCCGCCGCGCAGCCATACGCCCAGCCCGCGCCGATCCATCCGACGATCAGCCCGCCCAGCGCCGGCCCCGCCGAATACGCGGCGCTGCGCGCAAGCTCGATGCGCCCGTTCGCGGCGGGCAGCGCGGCGCGCTCGACGAGCGCCGGCACGAGCGCGGGCGCGGCGACGTTGTAGGCGACCGTGCCGGTCGCGCCGAGAAAACCGAGCAGCGCGAGCAGCGGGAGCGTCAACGTGTGCGTGAGGACGAGCAGCAGCACGCAGGCCATCGCGAGCGCGCGGGCGCATTCGGCGGCGGCCATCAGCGTGCGGCGCGAGCGGCGGTCGGCGATCACGCCGAGCGGAATGGACATCAGCAGGAACGGCAGCGTCTGCGCGCTCTGCAAGAAACCGATATCGACGGCGGACGCGCCGAGCGCGAACACGGCGGCGAGCGGCGCGGCGGCAAGGCCGATCTGTTCCGCCGATTGCGCGAGCAGATTCGACCACGCGAGGCGTTGAAACGAAGCGGGGAAGCGCATCGAAGTGACTCCGTGACAGGCTGGGAAAACTCATCGTCACGGATGCGGCGCGCGCCCGCACTCCAGATCTTGCGCTTTGATTCGCGCTACTGCGGCTTGCCGTCGAGCTTCGCCTTCTCCGCCGCGATCTGCCCGGCGATCCTGGCTGCGAGATCGTCGAGCGAAGAGATTGCCTCGGTCGTGTTGATCACGAAGCGCGCCGCCGCGCCGTAGGGCTTGGGCGCTGCCGCCGATTTCTGCCCTTTCAGCTCGCCGCTCGTATCGATCTGCGTGAGCGGCGCGTCCGGGCTCGCCGCGAGATTGGCGAGCTGCACGGTGACGTGCGTGTTGGGCGGCTTGTCCGACGAACCCATCGACGGCAGCCCGGCGCCGAATCCCGATGAGAGCGTTTCGTCGAATTCGCCGGTCACGAGCCAGCCCGAGGTCGGCGGCGGCGAATCCGCCGTCATGTGGCACGCGCCGATGCCCTTCGCGTCGAGCGCCCTGACAATGCCTTCGGCGAGCGCCGATGCGTTCTGATCGACCTTCATCGCGTTGCGCGCGGCACGCAGCCGCGAGCCGGGAAAATGCGATCCGCCGCCTTGCTGGCTTACCGGCGTGAAGTCGCGAACCTGAACCAGCGTGCCCGCGTTCGCATCGTTCGCGCCCGGACACGGCGGCGCGGAATCGGCGAGCGCGAGCGTGCTGATCGCGAAGCCGAGCACGGCCAGCGAAACGCGTAAAGATGAAGTGTTCATCGGCTGTCTCCGGCTCGCATGCGCGAATGTCGCGATGATAACGCCGGCTTCACGGCAGCGCAGCGAACTCCTGCGCATCGGAGCGCGCCATCAGGCTCGCGAGCGGCACCGGACGGCTGAGCAGAAAGCCCTGCACCTTGTCGCAGTTCACTTCGCGCAGCGTATCGAGCTGCTCCTGCGTCTCGACGCCTTCGGCGACCACGGTCACACCGAGCTTGTGCGCGAGATCGATCACACCTTCGACCACCGTGCGCACCATGGCATCGGTGGCGATGTTGTCGACGAAGGATTTGTCGAGCTTCAGCACGTCCGGGCGAAAGCGCGCCAGGTAGCTGAGGCTCGAATAGCCCGTGCCGAAATCGTCGATGGCGATGCGCACGCCCATCGCCCGCACATTCGAGAGCACGTCCTGCGCGTCGTCGACGTTGTCGATCAGCGCGGATTCGGTGATCTCGAGCGTGATGCGGTTCGAGTCGATGCAGCCGCGCCTGATCGCCTGCCTCAGCACGGACACGAGGCGCGGATCGCGGAACTGTTTCGGCGACACGTTGAGCGCCACCGAGCACGCCTGCGGCAGCGCGAGCGCGAGTTGCGAGGCCGCCAGCACGGCCTCGCGTATGACCCAGTGCCCGGCTTCGGCGATGAGCACGCTCTCTTCCAGCACCGGCACGAACGCGCCGGGCGCGAGCAGTCCGAGCTGCGGATGATTCCAGCGCAAGAGCGCCTCGACGCCGACGAGCTCGCCCGTCTCGACGCGATACTGCGGCTGATAGTGCAGCACGAACTGATTCTCGCGGATCGCGCCGTGCAGTTCCGCCTCCAGATGCGCGCGCGCGAGATCGTCCTTCTCGCGATCGCCGAACACGCGGAACGTGTTGCGGCCCGCGCGCTTCGCGGCGTACATCGCCATGTCGGCGCTGATGAAGAGCGCTTCGGGCGTGCGTCCGTGTTCGGGATAGAGCGCGACGCCGATCGAGCATGTCATCGTCACGCTCTTGCAGTCGATCTTGATCGGCCGATGGCAGGCGAGCGAGAGCTTGCGGCACGCCCGCGCAATGCTTTCCTGTGCGAACGTGCCCGGCAGGATCACCGTGAACTCGTCGCCGCCCGGACGCGCGGCCACGGCGCCTTCGGGCAGCGTTTCCTGGATGCGTCGGGCGATCGTGCGCAACACGGCATCGCCGGCGATATGGCCCGCCGTGTCGTTGATGGACTTGAAGCGGTCGATATCGATGAAGAGATACGCGAACGGCGCGCCCGCTTCACAGCGCTTCAGGAGCGCGTCCATCATCGCGTTGCGGTTGGCGAGGCCCGTGAGGCTGTCGGTGTTCGCGAGCCGGTGCAGTTCCTGAAGACGCTCGCGCTCGTCGGTGGCATCCACGCACACGCTCACGACGCGCGACACGACGCCGTCCTCGGTCACCGGATAGATGTCCGCGCGAACCCAGCGCGTGCGGCCGTGCGGCAGGCACAGGCGGAAATAACTCTGCGTCGGGGCGCCCATGTTCAGGGCCGTGCGCATTTCATCGCGCAGCGCGGGCAGATCGTCGGGATGCACGCGCTGCGACCATGCGGTCTGATCCGCTTCGAGCGCCGACATCGGCATTTCCCACATGCGCTCGAATGCGGAGCTCACATGCAGGAGCTCGCGAAAATCGCGCGTCGCGGTCCAGAACACGGCGTCGACGTGATCTTCCATGTCCTTCTGCACGCGCGCGTTGCCGCGCAATTCCTCGATGAGATTCACTTCCGCGGTGATGTCGCGCGATTTGCACAGGACCGCGGTGACCTTGCCGTGCTCGCCGTAGACGGGCGCGAAGGTCGATGTCCACCACTTCAGCGTGCCGTGCATCGTGCGGCAGGTGCCGGAAAACGACGTCGATTCACCCAGCTTCGCGCGCTCGAAGGCTTGCCGCGCATCGGGACCGTCCCAGAGCGCGAGCCAGTCGAAGCCGACGAGTTCCTCGGCGCAGTCCGCTCCGAGCAAACGCCTGCCGACTTCGGAGATGCACATGATGCGGCCTTCGAGCGATAGCAGCTTCAGGCAATCCTCGGCGATCGAAAGCAGTCCGTGCGCGACCTGCCGCGCGACGAAGACCTGGCGATTCGCCTTCTGCATGCGATGCACGACGATCGCCGCGCCGAAGAGCAGCGCGGCGAGCAGCCCGTTCCACGGCCGCGGCACGAAGAAGGCGCCGCACGCGGCGACGAGCACGCCGAGCGGCGCGAGACCGAGCCCACCGAAACGACGTGCGCGTTCGATGTACGGCAGGTTCCTGGCGATGGTTTCGCCGATGGTCCCGAGGAAATCGTTGGCGCCTCTCTGCACCTTTCTGGCCCTGTTGCAATGATGGGTTTGATCGGTGTTTATCGGCGTGAGGGCGGAACTCTTGAATAAGCGATGCGGTGGTAAAGATTGCCGAGTCGTGCCGCGACGCCGGACGAAAGCAGGTTTTCAGCCGCGCCTGGGTTTGCGCACCGCCCGCACCTTGCCCGTGCGCCCGCCGCCGCAGAAGAAGCGGTCCTGGCCGTCCGATTCGAGCCCGGACACGCCGACGCCTTCCGGCATCTCCAGCCGCTCGATGACTTCGCCCGATTGCGGATCGATATGCCGCAGCTCGCTCTCGTCGCCTTCCCACGTCGCATGCCAGAGTTCGCCCTCGATCCAGGTCACGCCCGTGACGAAGCGATTCGACTCGATGGTGCGCAGGATCGCACCGTTGTCCGGATCGACCTGATGAATCTTGCGCTCGTTGTATTGCCCGACCCAGAGCGTGCCCTCGGCCCACGCGAGGCCCGAGTCCGCGCCGCCGCCGGGCGCGGGAATCGTCGAGAGGACGCGCCCTGTCTTCGGATCGATCTTCTGAATGCGGTCCTCGGCGATCTGAAACAGATGCTCGCCGTCGAAGGCCGTGCCCGCATGCGCCGCAATGTTCAGCGAACGTTCTTTCTCGCCGCTGTCCGGATTGAAGGCGTTGAGCGTGTCGCCCGCCGCGAACCACACGCGCTCCCCGTCCCAGGTGACGCCGTGCACGCCCTCGACGTCCGGAAAAGGCCCGTATTCACGGATGATTTCCGCCTTTGCGCGTTTCATGTCGCCGTCCTCCTGATGACTGATCGTGACTTCATGCTAATCACTCGCGAGCCCGATGGGGAGTAACAAGGTCGTCGTGAATCCGGGCATCGGCGGCGTCGTCCAGCGGCGCGCGCGACCGCGACCGAACGATTGCACCTTGCCGCTCGCGGCGAGCGCATCGAGCGAGCGCTGCACCGTGCGCTGGCTCGCGCCGAGCGCAATTGCGAGCGCCGAGCTCGACCACGACTCGCCATCGGCGAGAAACGCCAGCAACGGCGCGAATTCGTCTTCGACGGGCAGCGCGAGCACGGCCACGTCGCGCGCATGACGCGGCTTCAGCACGAAGCCTCGCGGCGTCGCGTCGATGCTCGCGTGCGCCCGCAGCATCGCGCGTAATCTGCCCATCTCGACGCGCAGCCGCGCACGATGCGTCTCGTCCGCTTCCCTGATGCGAAACGCCCGCAGAATGAGCGCGTCGCGCGGCACGTCGCGAGGCCATGCCTGCGCGAGCATGCGCGCGAGCGTGAAGAGCACGGGGCGCGTCGCGAGCGATATCGACATGCCGTTCTCACGCACGCACAGACGGCATGCATCGACGACAAATGCGTCCGATGCCAGCAACGCCTCGACTTCGTAGAGCCGCAGCAGCCGCTCTTGCCCATGTGCGATGAGGCGCGCGGCGGGCGTGCTCAACATGCGCCATGCGCTATCCACTTCGGCGGCAAGTGCCGGAATGCCCGCCTGCCGCGCGGCTTGCGTCGCGCGTTCGAGCGCGGCGTGCGCCGCTTTCGTATGAAGACGCCGCAACGCGATGCCTGCCGCGATCAGCTCATGCGCCGCCCGCGACGCAGCGGGAAGCGCCCCGGGATTCAGTTCGACGAGCATGCGCTCGGCATCGTCGGTTCGTCCGATGAGCAGCGCGCGACGCACTTCCAGATAGCGCGCATGCGCGGCGTTCGCGTGGTCGCCGTGCGCTTCGAGAATCGCGCGGGCGTGATCGAGTGCTTTCGCGGGCCACGCGAGATCGCGCGATGCGAGCGCGATCTCCGCTTCCGCGACGATACAGCGCGAGCGCGCGAGCGCCTCTTTCGCACCGAACGCACGCGCCGCGCTTTTCACGAGCGCACGCGCGCGCACGAAGTCGCCGAGCTGCGCCATCGCGATGCCGCGCAACGCAAGCGCGCTTGCATCCTCACGCAGCGCGATGCGATTCAGCGCGCCGAGCGGATCACCCGCCGCGAGCGCGCGCGCCGCCGCCGTGATCAGCGAATCCATGCGAATCCCGACACACTTGTCACTCCTTTGCGGTAGATGCCCGCGACTAATCTAACACCGTACCCGACGCGCACCGGGCGAATGCAAAGGGACGACATCATGAACGTGCTCACCGTGAACATCGAACGAGAGGCCTCGCCTCATTCGCGCCGCCGCTTCGTTGCCGTGGCCGCGCTCGTTTTTCTGGCGGGCGTGATCGTGACGTGCGCGATCCATACGTCGATGTCATCGATGAGCGAGTTGCCGATGCCCGGCGGCTGGATGCTCTCGCCCACCTTCACGCCGATGTGCGGCCGCACATGGCTGCGCACGGCGACGGCATTCGTCGGCATGTGGATCGCGATGATGACCGCGATGATGCTGCCTTCTTTCGCGCCGCTTCTGTGGCGTTATCGCGCAATGCTCGATGGCGCGGGCACGCGTCTCTCGTGGAGCATGGCCGCAGGCTATGCCTTCATTTGGACGATGACCGGCATCGCTGCTTTCGCGCTCGTCGCGATCCTCACCGAGTTCGTGATGCGCGCACCGGCCATCGCGCGTTGTGTTCCCTTCGCGAGTGGCGCCGTCGTGTCGCTGGCGGGCGTGGCGCAGTGTTCGCAGTGGCATGCGACGCTGCTTGCGCGCTGCACGCATTGCAGGCACATGCGTGCCGAGTGGCTCGACGGCGTGCGACACGGACTTCATTGCGTCTCTTGCTGCGCAGGCCTGACCGCGGCCCTCTTCGTCTTCGGCGTCATGGATCTGCGCGCAATGGCGCTCGTTACGCTGGCGATAACCGCGGAACGTCTGCTGCCTTCGTTCAGGCGCGTGCCGCAGGTTATCGGCATCGTTCTGGTGCTGCTCGGGTTGATGATTATCGCCGGTTCAAGCCGGCTGTAAGCAAGGCCTTTACCGGGCAAGCGATTTGAAATACGTTTTAATCGCTCACTAAAGGACGGTGCTTTGCTGTCGTTATACAGACCAGCCGACGCGTTTCATCGGCCGCGCAGCAGGCGAAGCATCGCCGCCCGCGTGCGTACGCCTTCTCGATGCAGCCACTCTTGAGAGAACTATGTTTTCGACAATCAAAGGCCGTCTGGCCTTGGCCATGATGCTGTTGAGCGCGCTGCTTGTCGCGATCGGCATGGTCGGACTGACCGGCATGAGCCGGTCCAACGCGGTAGCGTACGACCTCTTCACGAATGAAATGCCGAGCGCGGTGTCCGTCGGCAACGCGGAAATGTTCATGGCGCGCGAGCGCCTCTCCTTCGACCGCGCAGCGCTGAATGTGGGCACGCCCGCGGCGGAAGATGCGATCGGACGCGGCGCGCTGATGCGCAAGACCTCCGACGACGCATGGACGAAATATGCCGGCCTGCCGCAAGGCTCCGACGAAAAGCCGCTCGCCGACAAATTCAACGAGCAGCGTCTCGCGCTGCAAAAGCAGATCGACGAAGGTTATGCCGATATCCGCGCGCAGGATCAGGCGAAGATCGTCGCCGACGCGAGCGCGATGCAGGCAGCATTCAACGAGTTCGCGAAGACGGGCGTCGCGCTGCGCAAGCTGCAATTCGACCAGGCGAAGGCCTTGTATGACGAAGGCCAGGAAACCTTCGGCGCGTTTCGCATCGGCTGCATTGTTGCGATTCTGCTCGGCGTCGCCGCGGCGCTCCATACGTGGATGTCGTTGCGCCGTCGTATCTCGCGTCCGCTCGATGCCGCGCTCGCGCAATTCAATGCGATCGCAAACGGCGACCTGCGCCGCAGCGTGACGGTCAGCTCGAACGACGAAATGGGCCAGTTGTTGCGCGGTCTCGCGACCATGCAAGCGAGCCTCATCGATACGGTTCGCACGGTACGCGGCGGCAGCGAATCGATTGCATCCGCGACCAAGCAGATCGCGGCGGGCAACGTGGATCTTTCCTCACGCACGGAACAGCAGGCGTCGGCGCTTCAGGAAACCGCCTCGAGCATGGACGAACTGACGGGCACGGTGAAGCAGAACGCCGACAACGCGCGTCAGGCTAGCGTGCTCGCCGCGAACGCGTCGGAGATCGCGGGCAAGGGCAGCCATGTCGTGTCGCAAGTCGTGACGACGATGGGCGAGATCAACCAGAGCTCGTCGAAGATCGCGGACATCATCACGATCATCGAAGGCATCGCGTTCCAGACCAACATTCTCGCGCTGAACGCGGCGGTCGAAGCCGCGCGCGCCGGCGAGGAAGGACGCGGCTTCGCAGTCGTCGCAGGCGAAGTGCGCTCGCTCGCGCAGCGTTCGTCGGCGGCGGCGAAGGAGATCAAGGAACTGATCGACAGCTCGGTCGAGCGCGTGCAATCGGGCACCGCGCTCGTCGACGAAGCCGGCCGCACGATGAACGAGATCAGCACGGCCGTGCAGCGCGTGACCGACATCATGGGCGAAATCGCGGCGGCTTCGGAAGAGCAGAGCAGCGGCATCGAGCAGGTGGCGCGCGCCGTCACGCAGATGGATGAAGTGACGCAACAGAACGCGGCGCTCGTCGAAGAAGCGGCGGCGGCGGCCCAGTCGCTCGAAGATCAGGCTGGCGCGTTGCGCACGGCAGTGGAGACGTTCCGGCTTCACGACGAAGGCATGCGCGCGACGGCCTGAAGCCGTTTCGCGGTTCCATGATGCGCGGCTCGCGATCCTTCGGGACGCGAGCCGTTTTCCTTTCCGAGCCATAACCGCCGGTAATCACCTCATGAGGCGAATTCAATAGACGGCTATCGCTGTTTTCGCGAGACTGCGGGACGTCGGACCATCATGCGGTCCGCCCTCGAAAAGAGCGCGCGCAACGGATCAATCCGCGCGCAACAAGCCTCGGAGGAGACAAGAAGATGCTGCATCGCCCAAGAGTCACCCGCTCCGTTCTCGCGCTGATGTGCGCGATGTCCTTCATCATGTACCTCGATCGCGTCAACCTGTCTGCTGCCGCAGGTCTGATCCGCGACGATCTTCATCTCACCAACACCGACATCGGGCTCGTGTTCGGTGCTTTCGCTTATACGTATGCGATCTGTCAGGTCATCGGCGGATGGTTCAGCGACCGCTTCGGCGCCAAGACGACGCTCGTGCTGTGCGCGTCGATCTGGATCGTCGCGACGATCGCGACGGGATTCGCGGGTGGCGTCGTGTCGCTGTTCTGCGCGCGCATGCTGCTCGGCGTCGGCGAAGGCGCGGCGCTGCCCGCGCAGGCGCGCGCACTCGTCAACTGGTATCCGGCGGGCAAGCGCGGCTTCGTGCAAGGTCTCACGCATTCGTTCTCGCGCCTCGGCAACGCGCTCACGCCGCCCTTGATCGCGTTACTGGTCGCGTTCGCTTCGTGGCGCGCTTCGTTCGTGCTCGTCGGCGCGCTGACGGCGGTGTGGGTCGTCGTATATGCGTGGTACTTCGCGGATAACCCGCGCAAGCATCGGCACATGACGGCCGAGGAAGAAGCGCAGTTGCCGCCTGAAAACAAGGTCGCCGTCGACAAGACGCGCGAGCCTACGCCCTGGGGCCGCCTGCTCAAGCGCATCTCGCCGACGATGATCGTCTACTTCTGCTATGGCTGGACCGGCTGGCTCTTCTTCACGTGGCTGCCGACTTTCTTCATGCATGGACGCGGTCTCGATCTGAAGAGCTCGGCGCTCTTTTCGGCGGGCGTATTTCTTTCGGGTGTCGTCGGCAATACGGCGGGCGGCGTGATCTCGGATCGCATTCTGAAGCGCACGGGCAGTGTCGTTTCAGCGCGGCGCAACATGATCATCGTCGCGTTCCTCGGTGCGCTCGTGTTTCTCGCGCCGGTGATGGTCGTGAAATCGCTGCCGGTCATGGCTGCGTCGTTGAGCCTGTCGTTCTTCTTTCTGGAGATGACGATCGGGCCGATCTGGGCCGTGCCGATGGACATTACGCCGAAGCACGTCGGGATCGCGAGCGGGCTCGTCAATGCGGGATCGGCTATCGCCGGGATCTTTTCGCCGATCGTGTTCGGGTTCGTCGTCGACCGGACTGGGAGTTGGACGTTGCCTTTCGCAGGATCGCTCGGGTTGCTCGCGGTCGGAATCGTGATGACGTTTTTCATGCGGCCGGATATCGCACTGGATAGTGCTGCAGCTTCCGATAATGCCGGGCGCACGGCGCATGGGGAGTTGAAGCTGGCGGAGCGGCGGAGCGGGTCGTGAGGGCCTGCTCGTATTCCTCCGCAAAACGCCTTTGCTACTCGAATGCACGCATGCTGCTTTCAAACGCAAAAAAAGACCGGCGCGAACGCCGGTCAAAGGCCCCCGTTGCGGGGACCACTTAGGTACTCTGAATCAGGACGCGGCGGCCGCAACGCTCCGTGGACATAGCACGCTTAGAACTTGTGGCGAATCCCGATTCGAACCGCGGTCTGCACGTCCGTCCCGGACGCGTCACCTAGCGCGGCCTGCGCCTGTGCGCTAAAGCCGTGGTCATGCGCAAGCGCGGCTACGAAATAGACGTCCGTACGCTTCGAGAGGAAATAGTCGCCGCTGAGTGTCAACTGGTTCGCGCTGCCGACTCCATTGTTGCGGTGCTGATATTGCGCGCCGCCCGCAAGAGACAACGTCGGAATGACCTGATAGGCCAGGCCGGCTTCATAGGTCGTTGCGCGCGGTTTCGTTCCGCTGCTGAGTTGCACGTCGGAAACCATTCCGAACAGGCGCGCTTTTCCAATCATGTAGGCCGCGCCGCCCGCGAATTCTCTCGAGTTTGCAGAAGGCGTGGCGTTGTGGCGCGACATATACGCAAGTGCAGCGCTCAGCGGTCCGTTGTCGTAGCTCACGACGAAGTTGCTCGAACTGTTCGTGCCCATCGAACCGGCAACGTTACCGAAACCGTACATACCGCCAAGCGTGAAACCCGCGATGGACGGCGACTGGTACTTCACCGCGTTGTTCACCTGATCGCCCCATACGCGATTGTCGAGCGAGTAGCCGCCGGCTGCGTATGCGGGGAGACTCCATGCGAGAAGGCCCGCTGGTGTATTCGAGCCTACCGCGAACGCCGGGAAGATGTCGCCGATGAAATCGTACTGCCGGCCCAGCGTGAGCGTGCCCCAATTGCTCGACAGTCCGACGAAGGCTTGTCGTCCGAACTCGAGCCCGCCCTGACCGAGTGCACCGGTTCCGACGTCGAACCCGTTCTCCAGCGCAAAGATCGCTTTGAGTCCACCGCCCAGATCTTCGGATCCTCTCAGTCCCCATCGACTGCCCTGTGAAGATCCCGACGTGAATTGCACGACGGCGCCCTTCTGCGTGGGCGTATCCACCCGATTGGTGTAAGTGACTCCCGCATCGATTATTCCGTACAAAGTCACGGATGATTGCGCTGAAGCGGCTCCGCACGTCAAAGTCGCAATGGCCGCTATGATTGGTCTTTTAATTTTCCGTCTCCTTAGCATATCTAAACTTAAACCGATTTACTATTTGCTCGGTCGCAAACGTCACTCGTACGTAACGCTCGAACTTCTCAATATCGTCCGGACAACAGGGAGCCGAAGCCAGGCACCGACGGATCCAGGCCAAGCCGCTTGAGCATGGCGAATGCGGTCGCCACCGAAGAAGACACCACCGGCAGGCCGATCCGATCCTCGATTGGCTGGACGGACGCGAGCGACGGCATCTGAACGCAGGCGGATGCGACAACGGCATCGACTCCGCTGATATTGAGTCTTCGCGTTATCTCGATGGGCGCGCGCGGGTCTCGAAGTCCCACTTCGATGTTATCGGGGATTTCGAGCGAGATGCTGTCGACGACTTCGATTCCCTCGTTCGCGAGGTAGTCGATGACCAGCCCGGTCAATGGCTTCATGTAGGGCGTGAGAATCGACACCTTCCTGGCGCCCAACGTCTTGAGACCATCGACCAGAGCACCCGCACTGGTCACGACCGGCGCCAGCGCGCCGTTTTCCACCGTTCGCCGCATCAGCCGGGCCTCCGACGTGTGGTGATAGCCGGGTCCCATGCTCATGATGGCGACCAGACACGCATAGCCGATGACATCGACGTGCGCATCGGACAGTTCGAGCGCACATCGCTCGCTCTCGCCGTCCATGCGCTCCAGCTCTTCCTTCGTCACGTGCTTCATGCGCATCCGGCTCGAATGAAACGTGAAGCGTTCGCTTGCGACGGCCTCGCGCGCCCGAAAGATGGCGGGGACCTCCGTCTCCATCGTGGTATTCGAGGAAGGAACGATCTGTCCGATACGAAAGGCCTTCTTTTCACTCATTTCCGGGCTCCAGCAACTCGTTATCGTTCTCGGCTTGTTCGGAAGCCGCATCCTCGAACGTCGCTGCTTGCAGCGGCTTGCGTTTCACACGAAGTTGGAAAATATCGAATCGGTTGTATTGCCCGGCGATGTCATGCATCTGGCGCGGCTGGATACAATTTCCGAGATCGATATCCGCGTAGGCGATTCCTTCTTCGTCGATGAGCGGTTCACCGATCACCCGACCGTCCGGTCCGAGAAAACCTGAAAACGCACTGTGGCGCCGCGTCAGGCGCTCGCGCGCGTTCGGATAATCGGTTTCGAGCGCGCCAATGATCTCTTCTGAAACGGTCGAGCACGAGACGACAGTGAATAGCTTGCCCTCGAAGCTATGCGCAGCCGCGCGTACTTTGATGGCTTCGGCCATGTCGTAGTCCAGCGGCGCCGCCGGCAACGCGATGTAGTTCGCGACGTGCACCAGCTCACCTTGCGCGATCAGTGCGAAGCGCGCGAGCGTGTTGGTGTTTTCTCCACAAGCGAGCACGCCGAGCGGTCCCACGCTCGTAGCGTGAACACGCAGGCATGCGGCATCCCCCGGCGCCCACGTGAGCTTTTCCGCCCATGTGGGCACCAGCTTGCGATGACGGCCGAGAATCCGCCCCTCGTCGGATATCGTGACGACGGTGTTGAACAAAGTCCCGATGGAACTCCGGCTGCGCTCGTTGACACCGATTACCACGTTGATCCGGTGCAGTGCTGCTGCTTCCGCGATCTTCGAAATCTCGGGGCCGGGAATCTCGATTGCCGCGCGCGCCAGGCGCTCGAACCAGCGGCTGCCTTGCAATGGGTCGCCGAGCCAGCTCCAATAGGGATACGCGGAAACGAACACTTCCGGGAAGGCCACGAGCTGCGCGCCATTGGCCGCTGCTTCTGCGATGAGGCTCACTGCCTTCTCGACGGTCGCATCCGTGTCGAGAAACACAGGGGCCGTCTGGACCGCCGCGGCTTTGAATTTGCGAAGTTGCAGCATCAGTTATCCCCGGCACGTTGCGACCGAGTCTTTCGCGGCTCGTTGCCCACGGCGACCACCGGGTTGCGCAGCGTACCGATCTTTTCGACCCACGCCTCGACGACATCGCCCGGCCACAACCATTCCTGAGGCGATCGTCCCGCCCCGACGCCCGCGGGTGTCCCCGTCGCGATGATGTCGCCCGGTTCCAACGTAATGGCCGAACTGATGTCCGCGATCAGAGCTGGAATGTCGAACAACAAGTGGCGCGTGTTGGAGCGTTGCTTCTCCACGCCATTGACCTTCAAGCCGAGGTCCAGGTCGTGGGGATCGCCAATCTCGTCGGCCGTCACGAGCACAGGTCCGAGCGGTGCGTACGTGTCTTGGCCCTTCGAGAAGATCCATTGACCGGCGCGGCGATTGTCACGGGCGCTGATGTCATTAATGACCGTGTAGCCGAAGACGTGGCCGAGCGCGTCTTGCACGCTCACGTTCTTTGCCCGACGACCGATGACGACGGCCAGCTCACCTTCCCAGTCGAGCTGCTGCGTGATCGCCGCGTTATGCTCGATGGCGTCTCCTGTTCCGATCACGCTCGTGGGAGGCTTCGAAAATATGACCGGTTGCTTCGCCAGATCCTTCGACGTGTCCAGTGTTCGGCTCGACTCATCCACGTGTTCGACGTAATTCAATCCGACGCCGAATATGTTCTTCCGCGGCCGCGGAATGGGTGCGAGCAGCTTCACGTTCACGAGCGGAACAGCACAGTCCAGCGGCCCGTTCCCCCCGTGCTGCTCCAGCAGCTTCGCAACGCGCTCGACCGCGTGCGGCCCGATGTCGATGAATTCGAGCATATCGGAGGGAAGCGTGACACCGGCGTGAGCACCGAGTTGCTCGATGTCGATGATGAAATCACCGACAACCGCGCCGAGCCGGGCGGCAGCGGTAACATTCGTTCGATAGGTAGCGAGTTGCATGATGTGTGTCTCTTGAATCAAAAGTTCCGACGCGAAATTTCGCTCAAAGCGCTGGCTGCGAAGAAACCGGCTGGTGGCCCGCGTTATCCGCCAAGGCCTCTTCGTAGAAGAGCCCCAGTTTTTCCATCACTGGAAGATCATTGAACGAGAACAGGCAGGCGTCCTCGGTCGAACTGAGGTTCACGTGCTCATGCCATGCCCACGAGGGGACGCAGAATATGTCCCGTTCGCGCCAGTCGAAACGGTGTCCGTCGATGATCGAATAGCCCGCGCCCTTTGCCACCTGATAAAGAAAACTCCCGGTGTGACGGTGAGCCTTGCCCTCGAAGCCGGGACGAAGAAGCTGCATGCTGGCGCCGGCGGTCGCCATGACGTGGCCACCGGTAACAGGATTCGTGTAGTGCATCAGCGCGCTGTCGAACGGGTTGTCATCGTGGTTCGCGGCGTAGTTTTTCAATGCATCGTACGTCGGTTCCCACTGGTACTTGAACAACGGGGAATAAGGCTTGTCCCAGCCAGCCTGATGCGCACGAAGTCCGGCCGCGCCCCACATGCTCACGCCGTCATCCACGGGAAATCCGACGGCCTGATGCAAATCCGGGTGCACCGCATAGAACCCGGCCTCGAGTGCGTTGACCAGCGGGATATCCAGACCGTCCTGCCAGATGCATGGCGTCCCGTTCTCCTCGACGCCGTGTTCATGCCATGTGCCATTCGGCGTGAGCACGAAGTCGTTCGCGCCGAGCGTCATCTTGTGACCATCGACGATCGTGTATGCGCCGCTTCCTTCCATGATGAAACGCAGCGCAGAAGACGAGTGCCGATGCGCGGTGGCCCGCTCGCCCGGATGCATGACCTGCAGTCCCGAGTAGAGCCATCCCACTGCCGCCGATACATCCCGCCTTCCAGGGTTCTCGAAGAAGATCACCCGCCGGCCAGCCTTCTCCGGCGTGACGAGCCGCACGGAACGCAGCACATGTTCGCGAAGGTCGCGATAGCGCCAGATCACGGGCACCGATTCCGATTTCGGCTGCCACGGTTCGATCTTGTTGGCCACGGTCCACAGTGCACCGGTCTTGAGTCGCTCGAGGTCGCGGTAATAAGCGATGAGTTCAGGCGAATCTTCGACGTTTGCCCGGCCCGCCATCTCTTCGCGAAAAGTGTCGTACTTGGTCATCGCGTTGCTCCAGTCGATCGGCTCATTTCCAGGTCACTCGACCGCCAGAAGTTTTTGCGGATCCGGCTTTTTAAGCAGCGCATAGGTCACCATGAGAGCGACGAGCATCGGAACACCCGTAACCACCGACATGCGGAACGCGGGCACGAAGAACGTCGAGACGATGACCGCTACCATCATGACGAGGCCGAGCAAAGTGGGAATCGGGAACAAGGGCAGTCGAAAGGCCGGGGTAACACCATCGCGCTTGCACGCCATACGGAACCGAAGATGAGTCGCGAAGATCATCAGCCAGCCGAAGAGCGCCCCGAACATCGCAATCGACATGACCAGAATGAACGATCCTCCGGGCATCATGACGCTCGTGATCGCTGCAAAGGCCACACCGAGGGACGAAAGCAGCAAAGCGCGAACGGGTACGCCGTTACTGCTGACACTGCTCAGGAACGCCGGCGCATAGCCACTCCGTGACAGGCTGAAGATCATCCGTGTCGCGACGTACAACTGGGCATTCATCGCCGACAAGGCGGCCGTCAAGATAACGAAGTTCATGACGCTCGGACCGCCAGACACTCCGATCTTTTCCATCACCATCACGAATGGACTTTTGCCGGTGCCGGCGGACTGCCAGGGAACGATGGCAACCATCAAACCGATCGTCAAAATATAGAAGATGACGAGTCGAAGAAGCGCCGACTTGAATGCGCTCCTTGCGGCGCGCTCGGGTTCATTGGCCTCGCCTGCCGCCACGGCGATAAACTCGATGCCGATAAAGCTGAATACCGCAACCACCACCGCGTTCCATGTTCCTGAGAATCCGTTCGGAAAGAATCCGCCGTCGACATAGAAGTTCGCGAGGCCCACTGAGCTATTTTCAGGAGCGGAAAACACCGCGTAGCTGCCGAGGATGATGAATCCGACGATGGCGGCTACCTTGACGATCGAGAACCAGTACTCCGCCGCTCCGAAGGCGCTGGCGCTTCGGGCATTGATCGCGATCAGCGCGGCGGAGAAGACGACGATCCACAACCAGCCCGGAGAGGTTGGAAACCAGAAGTGCATATAGACGGATATCGCCGTCACTTCGGCGCCGATCACGAGCACGACGGAGATCCAGTATGCGTATCTGACGACGAACCCCGCCAGGCCTCCCAGATAATGTTCCGCGTACGACCCGAACGAGCCGGTACTCGGATGTGTGACCACCATTTCGGCCAGACAACCCATGAGAAGAAGGGCAATAAAAGCGCCGATTGCAAAGCTGATAATGACGCTCGGCCCGGCAAGATGGATCGCGGCGCCGCTGCCCAGGAAAAGGCCTGTGCCGATCGCGCTTCCGATGGCGATCATCATCAGTTGAGCTCGTGTAAGAGATCGCTTCAGTCCGCCTTCTCTGTCCGCGATGACCTTGAATCCTTTGACCGCACTCATTCATGTCTCCGTCGATTCGTTATACTGATTAAATGGAAAGTTTCCATTCTCTTTGTTGCGGCTACGTGCTTACGTGAAGGCGCGACGCTGTTCGTAGTCGGGGTTGTCCCAGGCACGAGTCGTCATGATCTGATCGATTTGATCCACGAGGTACTCCACTTCATCCGCCGTGTTGAAGAGCGGCGCGAAGCCGAATCGCATGAAATCCGGCATGCGGAAGTCCCCGATTACGCCTCGCCGGCTCAACTCCTGCATGATGGCGTAGCCTTGCGGGTGACGAAGCGAGACGTGGCTTCCGCGCACATTCGAATCCTTCGGCGAGGCGACCACGAACCCGTGCGGAGCAAGCCGGTTCTCCGCGCTCGATATGAACTGCTCGGTCAACTCGAGGCTTCGGGTTCTGATTTCTTCGATCGAAATTCCGTCGAACACTTCGAGCGAACGGTTCAGGAGCGAAAGCGCGATCACCTGATTCGTCCCGCAGAGAAAGCGCTCGATGCCCGGCGCGGGCGCATAGGACGGCGTGAACTCGAACGGCGCGGCGTGCCCGAACCATCCGGTCAGCGGCTGTTCGCAATCCGTGTGGTGACGCTTCGCGGCGTACAGGAAAGCGGGTGCACCGGGACCGCCGTTCAAGTATTTGTATCCGCAGCCGACCGCGAAATCGACCTCGGACTCGTCGAGGTTGCAGGGAATCGCACCGGCGGAATGCGAAAGGTCGCATACCATGAGCGCGCCGGCCCGATGTGCCGCGCGTGTCAGGCGAGCGAGGTCATAAACCTCGGCGCTGCGATAGTCGACATGGCACAGCAATACTGCCGCCACGCGATCGTTCAGGAATTTCGGAAATTCGCTCACCGGCAAGTTGAGTATCTCCGCACCGCACAGCCGAGCCACCTGCTCGGCGATGTAAAGGTCGGTCGGAAACGACGATGCGTCGGTCAAGATCACCTTCCGGTCGGCACGCAGGCGTAGCGCCGCGGTCAAGACCTTGAACAGGTTGACCGACGTGGAATCGCAGGCAACCACCTGTCCCGCGGCCGCGCCGATCAAACGGCCGATCGCATCGCCGACGCGCTGCGGCAGCGTATTCCATTTCGCGCTCCGCCACGAGCGGATCAACCCGTCGCCCCACTCGTGGGTCGTCGTGATATAGGCCTGCATCTGAACGGCCTTGGGCAGTGGGCCCAGCGAGTTTCCATCAAAGTATCGAACACCCTCCGGCAGGGAAAATTTTTCCCGAGTCAGCGCGAACGTATCGCGAGCGGGAGATGCGGGAACGGTCATATCATTCATCTCTCACGCCCCCAACACAGTGCGGATAGACCAGAGTTCCGGGAAGAAGCGAAGCTCGACGACATGTTTGAGCCAGCCGACGCCTGCGGAACCGCCCGTACCGGGCTTGAAACCGAGAATGCGCTCCACCGAGGTAAAGTGCCGCCAGCGATATTGGGCGAACAGGTCCGCAATTTCGATCAGCGCTTCGCCGAGAAGGTAGAGGTCGTTGTCCGGCGACGGGTCCGCATAAACCGCGAGCCATGCTTTCTCGACCTCGGGATTGGACGCGTAAGTTTCCGACCAGGCACGATCCAGCGCTTGCTCCGGCACCGGAATACCCCGGCGATGCAGCAGCGCCAGTACATCGTCGTACAGGCTCGGATTGTTGAGTGCCTCTTGCAATTGCGGATAGACATCGGGGTTATTCGAATGCGCCGCCGCCAGTCGCTTCGACTTGTTGCCGAGAATGAATTCGACGTGCCGGTAGATATACGATTGCTGTCCAGAAGACACGCCCAGATGATTGCGGAACTCGTTGAAGCCGTGCGTCGTAATCGTCGACAACACGTCCCAGGTCTTGATCAGGTACTCGAACAGGCGCTTCACGCGCGGGACGAGCTCGAGCGCCCCGCTCACGTCGTCTCGTGTGATACGCAACTGCATGTTGTACAGCTCGTAATGGATAGCTTTGAACGTCAACTCCTTGCACTGCGTCATCAGGATGAACACCATTTCATCGTGCCCTTCGCTGCGCATGTGCTGGATGCTGAGCAACAGGTCGTTGCGGTGATAATCGATGTAGGGATTGCTCTTTCCCTCGAAGCTGACCATCGGCTCGCCGGCCGTGGTCTTCACCGCTTCGTTGCGCGTTTCGTTCGTCGAAATAGCAATTTCACTGACGAGCGATAGCTCCAGTTCCGGATTGCGGATTTCCGGAATCACGCGTTTGCGGCTTGCAGACATTTACTTTGCTCCAATCAAATGTTCAATTGCGGCGCCCAGTTCGCTGGACGGCGTCGCCAGATCGAACAGGATGTCAAAGTGGTTGCGTCCGGAGACTTCGAGGAGCCGTACAGGCACGGCGTCATCGGTCAGGCGCTGTGCGTATTCAAGGCTTTGACGCTTGAATTCAGCAGTTTCGTGCTCACCCCAGCTTATGAGTGTAGGCAAGCGATGGCGGGTCTTGATGAACATCGGGCTTACCGCTAAAGCCGTCTCGCTGCTCAGATCGAGCGGCTCGTTGATGTAGGTGCCTACGATCGGGCGCAGATCGTAGACGCCCGACGCAAGCACATAACCCTTGATTCGCGTCTCGAGCTCGGGCTCCCAATCGAGCGTCGCCATCATTGCGGCAAGGTGTGCCCCTGCTGAGCTTCCCGCGATCACGAGCTTCAGGTCAGGATGAGCGGCAGCAATGGCGCGTATCGCCCTTTCACATTGCCGAATCATCATGCCGATGTTCGCAAGGGGCGCGAGTGTGTAGTTCACGGCCGCATACGACACACCGCGTTCGACGAACTCCCGCGCGGGGAAGCAGGAATCCTCCGCGGAGAGTTCCTGCCAGTAGCCGCCGTGGATAAAAACCACGATCGCACCCGCCGAGGTCCGGGCGGGGAATACGATCGAATACTCATCGGACGGCAAGCCGTACTTCAGCCGATAGCTTACGAGGGATGCCGATACCGCTTCGCTCTCGGCAGTGTAGGCAGCGACGACCGCCAGGTAGTCGTGGGCGACGGAGCTAGGCGAGTACTCCCGCTCCAACTGTGCCTGAGTGAATTCTTGCCACATGTCTCGTCTCCTGATGCAAAAAATTCTAGTTTTTGACAGGCGGTTTTTCTTTTCTATTTTTGCCGGTTTAATCGGCGAGAGCGGCATGTGATGCCGGCATATAACTTCAAGGCGAAATGATTTGCCGACCTTTAAGGACGACGCTAAGAGATCAGGGTCAACCCTAGCGCTCGCGGTCTGATATCACGCGAAATAAAGTAGCATCGGCATGAACTTGCCGAACGGTGCCGAATATCCGATAGACTTGACCCGCGATCCCGCAGCAGACACAAATTCGTTCCAGAGGAAATCGCAGTGGAAACCACGCCGCTCAGTTCGACCGATCGTCAGATTCTTCGCCATCTGCAGGAAGATCCGCGCATATCCATGGCGGAACTGGCCGAGCGAATGAACAGTTCCTCATCGCCGGTGTGGCGTCGCGTCAAACGCCTGCAAGAGGTCGGGGTTATCGAAGGCTATCACCTGGACCTGAATCGGAAGGCCCTCGGCTTCGGAATCGACGCCTTCGTCTTTGTGAAGATCACGTCCCATCAGGAACGGGACGCCGTCGAGTTCGAGACTTCCCTGCAGGCAATCGACCAGGTCCTGTCGTGTTACATCCTGTCCGGTGTCGAGGACTATCTTCTGCGGATCGTCGCGCCGGATCTCGACGGATTCGCCAACTTCAGCCGGAAAGTCCTGGCGGCGCTGCCCCATGTCAGGGAGGTACGCAGTGCATTTGTCATGCACACGATAAAGGAATCCAACCGTCTGCCGCTCGACTGAGCGCCGCCTCGCTACTCCCTCACGCCTGCCGAATCGCTTCGATAACCAGCTGCGTCGCCGGACTGATCCGCCGGTTCTTTCTGAGAATCAACCCATAAGGCGCGAGGCGCCCACGCAATGCGGTGGGCAACGAAGCGATCGTATCGAGCGCGGAATAATAGTCTGCGACCGAACTCGGCAGCACGGCGAGCATGTCCGAATCCCTCAAGAGCGACAAGGTCGTCAGAATAGAAGACGTCTCGACGGTACTCACCGGCGGCGCAACGCGCGATTCCCGAAACGTCTGGTCGATGATCTGCCGCATCGGACTCGGATGCGGCTGCACGATCCACGGATACTTCGCGAGATCGGCGAGCTTCGGTTTCGCCGTCATGCCGACAGCCGGGTGATCCGGCCGCGCGACGATCGCGAGCGCCTCTTCCGACAAGGTCTCGAACGTCAGATCCAGCGCGGAAAAGCCGTAAGGAATGCGCCCCACCACGATATCCAGCTGATCCTGCTGCAACGCCTGCACGAGCACATCGCTCGTGTCGATCTGCACGCTGATCTGCAGGCGCGGATGCGCTTCCTTCAATTGCACGATCACCTTCGTGAGCAAATCGGGAGCCGGCGCCATCACCGCGCCGATGCGCACCTTGCCGATATCGCCCGCCTCGATCGCCGCCAGTTCCTCGCGCAATTCATCGAGATCCTCGAAGACGACGCGCGCGTATCGCATCACCGCCTCTCCGTAGATGGTCGGCTCCATCCCTCGCGCATGACGCACGAATAACGTTGCCCCGATGGTGTCCTCCAGCTCCTTCAACGCCTTGGTCGCGGCGGGCTGCGTCATCGAGAGCTCGTCGGCTGCGCTTCTGAGCGATTCCGTTTCCGAGAGCGCCGTCATCAATTGCAGATGACGCAGGCGCAGGCGTTTGCGTATGGCCGTGGCGGGCGCGATCATGCGAGCGATAACTCCAGGAAATAGCCTGATGCAAATAATTCAATGGTCAGTTATCGCGGAGTTTCGCACACTAGCGCTACCCGATACAGCCGCGCAAACCCTCGTTTCAGCGGCCCCACCCGAATAGAACCCGGAGACACCGAAGATGAAGATCAAGCACGTCCGCGCACGCGTTTTCGAATGGAAAGGCAAGGTCGTTCCGCCGCAAGCGCACTTCTGCACGAATGCCGTCGATATCCTCTACGAGCGCGGCGACGCGATGGGCTCGTTCCGCTTTCACGGCTGGCTCGTCGTCGAGATCGAATGCGACGACGGCACCATCGGCATCGGCAATTGCGCGCTCGCGCCGCGTGTCGCGAAGCAGATCGTCGATGAATATCTCGCGCCTATCGCCATCGGCGAAGATCCGTTCGATCATGAATATATCTGGCAGAAGATGTATCGGCGCACGCTCGCATGGGGCCGCAAGGGCATCGGCATGGCGGCGATCTCCGCGATGGATATCGCCCTGTGGGACATCATGGGCAAGGCGGTGAAAAAGCCCGTCTTCAAGCTGCTCGGCGGCCGCACGAAAGAAAACATCTGGTGCTACGCATCGAAGCTCTATAACAACGACGACCGCGACGCCTTTCTCGCGGAAGCCCAGGGCTATCTCGACCAGGGCTTCACCGCGATGAAGATGCGCTTCGGCTACGGCCCGAAAGATGGTCCGAAGGGCATGGCGAAGAATCTGGAGCAGGTGCGCCTGCTGCGCGAACTCGCAGGCGACGATGTGGACATCATGCTGGAATGCTATATGGGCTGGACGCTGGAATACGCGCGCCGCATGCTGCCGCGTCTTGCCGAGTTCAATCCGCGCTGGCTCGAAGAGCCCGTGATCGGCGACGACGTCGAAGGCTATCAGGAGCTGAAGAAAATGAACATCGTGCCGATCTCCGGCGGCGAGCACGAGTTCACGAGCTATGGCTTCAAGGATCTGCTGGAACGCCGCGCCGTCGATGTCATTCAGTACGATACGAATCGCGTGGGGGGCATCACCGCCGCGCGCAAGATCAACGCGATGGCCGAAGCGTGGTCCGTTCCTGTGATTCCGCACGCGGGGCAGATGCACAACTATCACCTGACGATGTCGAGCACCGCGAGCCCGATGTCCGAGTTCTTCCCCGTGTTCGATGTGGAAGTGGGCAACGAGCTCTTCTATTACATCTTCGACGGCGAGCCGCAACCGCAAAACGGTTATCTGCAACTTTCCGATGAAACGCCGGGTCTCGGCATCACGCTGTCCGACAAGCATCTGAGCGACTTCGACATCATCGAGTGATGCAAACACGCGGCTGCACTTTTACGGCGCGTGCGCGCGGGTGCATATCTTCGGTTCGACCGCCCTCGACCGGCGCCGCCCCCGCTTGCAACCGATCACGAGATACGAGACCCTACCAACATGAAACCTCTCATCGCAGTTCTTCTCGGCGATCCCGCCGGCATCGGTCCCGAACTCATCGCGCGCCTCATCGCGAAGGCTGAGAATCGCGCGCGCGCCGATCTGCTCATCGTCGGCGACAAGCGCGAGCTGGATCACGGCATGGAGATCGCGCAGCAGCGCTTCGACTATCGACTGGTCGAGCGCGTCGACGACGCCGCGCGCGACACCGACGTGCCATCGCTCATCGACTTCCGCCTCCCCGACGACGCCCCCTATGAGCGCGCCGTATCGACCGAACGCGGCGGCCGGTACAGCCTCGAAGCCTTCAAACAAGCCCTTGCGATGACGCGCGCCAACCGCACGCAGGCGATGCTCTTCGCGCCAGTCAACAAGACCTCGCTGCATATGGCCGGCATGGAGACGAACGACGAGATGGAATGGTTTGCGCGCCAGCTCGATTTCAGCGGCGCATTCTGCGAATTCAATGTCCTCGACGAGCTCTGGACCTCGCGCGTGACGTCGCATATCGCGTTGAAGGATGTGAGCGCGAGACTCACGCAGGAGCGCATCGGCGGCGCGGTGCAATTGATTCATGACGGCCTCAACCGCGCCGGCGTGGCGCAGCCGCGCATCGCGGTATGCGGCTTCAATCCGCACAACGGCGACAACGGCGCGTTCGGTCGCGAGGAAATCGACGTGATCGCGCCAGCCGTCGAACATGCGCGCGCTCGAGGTTACGATGCGCAAGGCCCCTTCCCCGCCGACACCATCTTCGTGCGCGCACGCGATCAGAAGGTCTTCGACGGCGTCGTCACGATGTACCACGACCAAGGTCAGATCGCGATGAAGCTGATGGGCTTCTGGCGCGGCGTCACCGTGCACGGCGGCCTGCCCGTGCCGATCGCGACGCCCGCGCACGGCACCGCGTTCGATATCCACGGCCAGGGCCGTGCCGATGTCGGCGCGACGCAGAAAGCGTTCGACATCGCCGTGCGCATGGCGCAAGATCGCCTGGCCTGAGGCCATGATGCAAGAGCGCACCGAAACTTTGCGCCGCGCTTTCCCGAAAGCGGCGGCGCATCGCGCCGAAAAGCGGCCTGATGTTCGAATTGCAGGCGCCGTGGCGGCAATTCAACGAAGATGCGCTTGCGCAATGGCCGAACGTATGGCTCTGGATATCGGGCATAGGCGAAGCTGGGGTAAGCTGGAGCGTCGGGCGCAACGGACGCATCGCGCGCGGGAAGAACGCCTCGCGCTATCCTTCGATAACGCGACGCTGTAGCGGATCTGAACCAATCAAAGGAGACACACTTCAATGGCTGCACCTGTTTATCGCGGCGTTTTCCCCGTCGCCCCGACCATTTTCGACGATCAAGGCGGCCTCGATCTCGAAGGCCAGAAACGCGCGATCGATTTCATGATCGACGCCGGTTCGCACGGCGTGTGCATACTCGCGAACTTCTCCGAGCAATTCGCACTGTCCGATGCCGAGCGCGATACGGTGCAGCGCACCGTGCTCGAACATGTCGCCGGGCGCGTGCCCGTCATCGTCACGACGACGCATTTCAGCTCGCGCGTGTGCGCCGAGCGCAGCCGCGCAGCGCAAGACGCGGGCGCTGCGATGGTCATGATCATGCCGCCGTATCATGGCGCGACGATTCGCGTCGGAGAGCGCGGCATTCACGAGTTCTATCGCGAAGTATCGAATGCGATCGACATTCCTATCATGATTCAGGACGCGCCCGTCGCGGGCACGCCGCTCTCTGCATCGTTTCTCGCGAAGCTCGCGCGCGACGTCGAGCATGTGTCGTACTTCAAGATCGAAACGGCGCAGGCCGCCTCGAAGCTGCGCGAACTGATCGGGTTGGGCGGCGATGCGATCGTCGGTCCGTGGGACGGAGAAGAAGCGATCACGCTGATCCCCGACTTCGATGCGGGCGCCACGGGCGCGATGACGGGCGGCGGCTACCCGGACGGCATTCGCAAGATCGTCGATGCTTACTTCGCGGGCGACACCGACCGAGCCGCCGACCTGTATCAGCAATGGCTTCCGCTCATCAACTACGAGAACCGGCAATGCGGTCTCGCCGCATGCAAGACCCTGATGAAGGAAGGCGGCGTCATTCGCTCGGATGCGGTGCGTCATCCGCTCGCGCCGATGCATCCCGCCGTGCGCGAAGGGCTGTTGAAAGTCGCGCGCAAGCTCGATCCGCTCGTGCTGCGCTGGGGACATTGACTGGCGCCGGCGCTTCTTTTTCCGTATCGGCCTTCATCGCGGGAACGCCCAGGCGTTCCCGCGCCTGTTCCGCGGCGTGCAATCAGTCTTGTTAGCAAGGCTCCATGCCGTGCCGTACCTTCGCGCTATCGGCGTTGGACGAACCGAGAAACGCAAGGAACGCGCGAGCCAGTTGCGGCGCATTCGCGTTCGCGCATATCGCGCCTTCGAACACCGTGAGAGTCTGAATCGCAGGCGGCAACATGCCGAGCACGTCGATACCTTCGAGGCCGGTCATCTCGCTCATCTGCTGAAAGCCCAGTTCAACCTCGCCACGCGCGATGAGCGCGCCCACCGCGACGCCCGGCGGCGCCTGCACGATGCGCGACGCGATGCGTTCCGCAATGCCCCAGCGCTCGAACAGACGCATGAGATAAACGCCGCTCGGCCCCGTCGAATATCCGATGCTGCGCGCCGCGAGCACCGCCTCGCGCACGGCCGCCTCATCGTCGATGGAGGGACGCGGCGAGCCCGACGCCACCGCGATGGCCACGCCCGAGCGCGCGATGCGCACGCGGCTCGTTGCATCGATACGCGCCGCCGCCGCGAGCCGGTCGATCGCGTCCGAAGCGAGCACGACGATATCGAACGCCTCGCCTTCCTCGATTCGCTTTAACGCCGCGACGCCGCCCACCGATTCGATCGCGATGCGCTGCCCCGTCTGCGCTTCGAATGTCGAGGCAAGCGCATCGAGCACCTGGCGCGTCGCCATCGAAGAGATAGCGGTGATGCTCATGGTCATCAATCGATATAGCGCAGCCCCGCTTTTTCCAGCGGTTCGCGCATGGCGTACATGTCGAGGCCGAGCACGCCGCTTGCGAGCTTCGCGCGCTTCTCTTCTTCGAGCGCCTCGCGCGCGACGGCCTTGTCGAGCACCTGCTGCGCCGATGCGGATGGCACGACGACGACGCCGTCGTCATCCGCGACGATCACATCACCCGGGTTCACCCATGCGCCCGCGCACACGACGGGAATGTTCACCGAGCCGAGCGTCGCCTTCACCGTGCCTTTCGCCGAAATCGCGCGGCTCCAGACCGGGAAGTTCATCCCGGTCAGCACACGCACATCGCGCACGCCACCGTCGATGATGAGCGCCCGCGCGCCGCGCGCCTTGAAGCTCGTGGCGAGCAGATCGCCGAAGAAACCATCGGTGTTATCGGTCGTGCAGGCAGCCACGACGATATCGCCCGGCTGAATCTGCTCGGCGGCGACATGGAGCATCCAGTTGTCGCCCGGTTGCAGCAGCACGGTGACGGCCGTGCCGCTCGCCTGCGCGCCCGCGTAGATCGGCCGCATGTAGGTCTTCATCAGGCCGACACGGCCCATTGCTTCGTGCACGGTCGCCGCGCCGAGCGGGCCGAGCTTTTCCGCCGCATCCGCGTTCGCGCGACCGATGTTGCGATACACCACACCCAGTTCGTACATGTCAGCGTCCCTTTGCCTTGAGCGCCGCATCGAGGCGCGGATACACGCGGCGCGCGTTGCCTTCGTAGATCTTGTAGCGCGCGTCGGGCTCGATGTGCGCAGCCTCGACATAGCGCTTCGTATCGTCGAAATAATGCCCCGTTTCAGGATCGATGCCACGCACCGCGCCGATCATCTCGCTTGCGAACAGAATGTTGTCGACGGGGATCACGCGCGTCAGCAAGTCGATGCCCGGTTGGTGATAGACGCACGTATCGAAGAACACGTTGTTCAGCAAATGATCCTTCAGCAAGGGTTTTTTCAGCTCCTGCGCGAGACCCCGGAAACGTCCCCAGTGATACGGCACCGCGCCGCCGCCGTGCGGAATCACAAACTTGAGCGTCGGGAAATCGCGGAACAGATCGGACGTGAGGCACTGCATGAACGCGGTGGTGTCCGCATTGAGGTAATGCGCGCCCGTCGTATGGAAACACGCGTTGCAGCTTGTGCTCACGTGAATCATCGCGGGGACGTCGTACTCGACCATCTTTTCGTAGATCGGATACCAGTAGCGATCCGAGAGCGGCGGGCTCGTCCAGTGGCCGCCCGACGGGTCCGGATTCAGGTTGATCGCGACATTGCCGTATTGCTCGACGCACTTCACGAGCTCGGGGATGCACGTCGAGACATCGACGCCCGGACTCTGCGGCAGCATCGCCGCCGGAATGAAGCTGTCCGGAAACAGCTCGCTCACGCGATAGCACAGCTCGTTGCAGATCGCGGCCCACGTGCTCGACACTTCGAAGTCGCCGATGTGATGCGCCATGAAGCTCGCGCGCGGGCTGAACACGGTGAGATCGAGGCCGCGTTCGCGCATCAGTCGAAGCTGATTCGCTTCGATGGATTCGCGCAGTTCATCGTCGCTGATATGCAGCTCCGATGCGGCCGGCATCGCCGAAGGATTCTCGATGCCGGCTATCTGCCGGTTGCGCCACGCTTCCAGCGCCTTCGGCGCGGTCGTGTAGTGGCCGTGAATGTCGATGATCATGCGTCACTCCAGGTACTAATGTGCTGCTTTGGTTTGTGCGTGCGCTTCGTCGGCATGCGTGCGTTGCGCGACGAGTATCGAAATCGCGGCGAGCGTCGCGGGCACGGCAAGGATCGCGAGGATCGCGCCGAACTCCCAGCCGAGGCCGAGCAGCGCGCCGCCGAACGCGGAGCCGAAGATGCTGCCGAAGCGGCCCATGCCGAGCATCCAGCTCACGCCGGTGGCACGCGCAACCGTCGGATAACGGCTCGGCGCGAACGCGTTGAGGCCCGTTTGCGCGCCGCTCATGCAAAAGCCCGCTGCGAACACGAGCACGGCCAGCGACGACGACAACGCGCCGATCCAGGCGAGCCCGAGCACGCAGACCGCGCCGCCGAGATACGCCGCGCTGATGACGGGCGCCGGGCGCACCTTGTCCATGATCCACCCGACGATGATCGCGCCGATCGTGCCGCCGATCTGGAACATCGCCGTGATGTTCGCCGCCGACGATACCGTGAGCCCCGCGTCCTTCATCAGCGTCGGCAGCCAGCCGGTGAGCAGGTAGATCACGAGCAGGCCCATGAAATAGGTCGCCCACAGCGCGGCCGTCATCAGGCCGTAGCCATGCGAAAACAACACGCCGATGGGCTTCTTCGTCGGCAGCGGCGGCTCGTTCGATACGAACGTCTCCGTGCCGTCGAAGCGCGCGCCGCATACGCGGCCGAGCACCTTGCCGATGCGTGCCGAGCTCGCGCCGCGCACCGCGAGCAGACGCGCCGATTCGGGCAGCAGCCAGATTTGCAGCGGAATCAGCACGAGCGGCAGCGCGCCGCCACAGATCAGCACGGAGCGCCAGCCGTGCACCGGAATCAAGGCGCCGGCGAGGAAGCCGATCAGCGCCGAGCCGAGATTGAAGCCCGTGAACATGATCGTGATCAGTAGCGCGCGCTTGCGTTGCGGCGCGTACTCGGAGAGCAGCGTCGTCGTATTGGGCATCGCGGCGCCGAGGCCGATGCCGGTCAGCACGCGCAGCAAGGCCATGCTCGAAGGCGAATTCGTGAACGCGGTGGCGATCGTGAACACGCCGAAGAGAAACACCGACGCAATCAGAACCCACTTGCGTCCGATGCGATCCGACGCCGGGCCTGCCGCGAGCGCGCCGATCACGAGACCAATGGGCGCCGCGCTCATCACGAGGCCGAACGCGGGCCGCGAGATGTGCCAGTCCGCGATGATCGAAGGCGCGACGAAGCCCATGATCGCGACATCCATGCCGTCGGCCGTCACGATCAGAAAGCACAGCGCCACCAGCAGCCACTGGTAGGCGGAAATCGGGCGTTCGTCGATGAAGCCCTTGATGTCGATGGTTTTACCGATAGTCATATGTGTCTCCCGTCCCCGTTGCCTGCTTAGTCTTTGGCCTTCCCGGCCTTGTCCCAGTCGAGCTTGCCCGCGCCCTTGCCCGCGACCGAGTACAGTGCACCGGGCGCATTGCGGGTCTTCTGAAATGCTTCGAGTGTTTCGCCGCGCATCGCGGCGTAGATGTGCAGGTTCGACACGCCGGTCACCGCGCCGAGCTTCTCCAGCATGAAGAAAATCACGCCGTAATGAAGCAGGCCGCGCCAGTCGCGCCGGCGAATGAGGTCCCGCTCCTCTTCGCTGAGACCGGCCGCCTCGAAGCTCGCTTCCTCGTCTTGCCTGAATGCCTCGCGATGCGCGGGCTCGACCATGCGATGCAGATAGTCGTTGATGCGATACGCGCGCACGGCGGTTTCGATCGAGAACGGATAGGTGCCTTCGAGGTTCTCGACAACGGTGAGCTGCACCGCCATCTTCTGACGATGACGCTCGATGATCGCCGGCTTGATCTCGCTATCCTCGCCTTCATAGATCGCGGTCGCGATGCCCGCCATCGACGGCAGGTAATAGCTGCGATGCTTGCACACGACATTCGACGACAACGCGCCGCGCATCGTGAGCCACATGATGACTTCGGCGCCTTCGTAGCCGCCGAGCGCCGCATATTCGGCGATGGTCATGTCCGCGAGTTGTTCGGGATCGCGCTCGAAGAGATCGAGAAAGCGCGCGTCCCATGCCGTGTTATTGAAGCCCGCGCGTTCGCCGTGTACCTGATGCGAAAGACCGCCCGTCGCGAGAATCGCGACCTTGATGTCCTCCGGATAACTTTCGATCGCGCGGCGCAGCGCCTGACCCAGCTTGTAGAAGCGGCGCGCGCTCGGCACGGGCAATTGCAGCACGCCCATTTGCAGCGGCACGAGCTTCACCGGCCATTCGGGTTCGTGCGGGCACAGCATCGAAAGCGGCGAGAAGCAGCCGTGATCGAGCGCCTTGTTCTGGAAGAACGACATGTCGAATTCGTCGGACATCAGCGACGTGCCGATGTGCGCGGCAAGCGCCGGATGACCCTTGATCGGCGGCAGGTCGCGTGCGCCGCCGCCTTCGTCCGCAACGCGCCATTGCGGTCCTACGCCGAGTGCGAATGCGGAGTAGTGATCGAAGAAGAATGACGTGACGTGGTCGTTGTAGATCGTGACGATGACATCGGGCTGCTTCTCCGCGAGCCAGTTCGTGAGCGGCGCGAAGTTCTCGAAGATCGGCGCCCAGACGGGATCGTCGCGTTTGTTCTTGTCGAACGCGAAACCGATAGTCGGTGTGTGCGAGGCGGCAATGCCTCCGATGATCCGTGCCATGTGCGCTACTCCTTCAGAATGCGTAAGCCCGAAGGGTAGCGATGAAGGCAGCGTGGCTGGTACTACGCGTAAACCACCATCTTGCTTTTGCGGATAGGGTTCTGACGCGTGGAAAGCCCGGTGGGACGGCCGCAGCGAGGCGTGCGGCCGCCTACTACCAGCGATATGTCGATAAACAAAACTGATGGCTCGTGAAGCAGGACGCAAGAGGTCGCGAGAAACCGTCTGGGTCAGGTCCACGGCAATGAGCGAGGCGTGATCTTCGGACAAGATCCATCAAGCGTACAGACGGTACCCTTATTCGAGGACTCGCGTGCGTTCTGGCACGCGCCGGGTCAACCCACCGAGGCGGCTCGTTTCAATCAGCCGCACAAGCCGCTCGACGATCTCGTGTACGGTTGTCCCCGGTCCGAAGATTTCTGCCACGCCTATGTTCCGCAGAGAAAGCGCGTCTTGATCTGGCACGATCCCGCCGACGACTACCGGCGCACATACGTCTATTTCTCCAAGCTCGCGCATGAATTGAAGGACGAGACTTCCATGCGCTCCCGCGAGCGACGAAATACCGATCACGTCGCATCCTTCTTTCCCGGCAATCCTCGCTGCACGCGTCGGCGAAGCAAACAGGCCGCTCATCGCTACATCGAAGCCCGCGTCCTTCAGCGCCGCCGACACCACGTTCGCGCCGCGATCGTGTCCGTCGAGTCCGAGTTTTGCCATCAGCAGGCGTGGTCTTCTGCCTAGCTTTTTCGCGAGACGCGCTACCTGTGCCCTCACCGCATGCCATGCCTCGTCCTCTCCACATCGTGTTCCATACGCATTCGACACAACGCCGGATGCCTGCACATGGCGCGGCCAAACTGCTTCAAGGGCACGCGTGCATTCACCCACCGTCGCCCGTGCGCGCATGCAATCGATTGTCAGTGCAAGCAGGTTTGCGGCATCGTCGTGTGCGGCGCGAGTCAATGCCGAGAGCGTCGTGCTCACCCGATACTCGTCGCGTCGGCGCTTGACGTCGGAAATTCTGCGCGACTGTTGCACGCGCACACGTTCCCCATCGATTGCGACACATTCGGGAGCATCATCATCTGCCTCGATTGCCGGAAAGGCGTTGGTGCCGACGATCACCTGTTTCCCCGCATCGATGCGCGCCTGCGTCGCCGCCGCGCTTGCTCGAATCTGCTGCTGAACCCAGCCCGTGCGAATCGCCTCGCGCGCGCCGCCGCCCGCCTCGATTGCGTCGATCATGTCGCGCGCCCGCCCGGCAAGATCCGCCGTCAGCGATTCCATCATGTACGAGCCGGCCCACGGATCGATCACGTCGCACAAGCCCATTTCGTGCTGAAGGATGAGTTGCGTGTCGCGCGCGAGTTGCGAAGCCGATGCGGATGGCAGCGCGAGCGCCTCGTCATGCGCATTCGTGTGCAGCGACTGCGTTCCGCCGAACACGGCCGCCATCGCCTCGACGGTCGTACGCACGATGTTGTTATGCGTGCGCGTCGGGCTGAGCGACCAGCCCGAAGTCTGGCAGTGCATGCGTAGCGCACGGCCTTTCGGCGTGCTCGCACCCTCTTCGGCCGCGATTCTCGACCACAGCAAGCGCGCCGCGCGCAGTTTCGCGATCTCTGTATAAAAGTCCGTTCCGGCGCCGAAGAAAAAGCTCAGTTGCTCGCAAACGGCATTGGCCTCCAGGCCGCGCGCACGCAACGCGCGAAGATATTCGCGGGCATTCGCGAACGTGAGCGCAAGTTCGAGCGATGCATCCGCGCCCGCTTCCTGAAAGTGATAGCCCGACACGGAAAGCGCCTTGAAGCGCGGCATGTGTTCGTTCAGAAACTGCGCGACATCCGCGACGATGCGCATCGACGGTTCCGGCGCGAACACGTAGGCATTGCGCACCATGAACTCCTTGAGGATGTCGTTCTGCACCGTGCCCGAGAGCGAATCCATCGCGATGCCGCGCTCTTCGGCCGCGACGATGAAAGCGGCGAGTACCGGCAGCACTGCGCCGTTCATCGTCATCGAGACGGACACGCGATCGAGCGCGATGCCTTCGAAGAGACGCGCCATGTCGTCGACAGTATCGATCGCCACGCCTGCGAGGCCGACGTCCGGGCATGCTTCGCGATCGGTGGAATCGTAGCCGAGCTGCGTCGGCAGATCGAAGGCCACAGACAGGCCTTGCGCCCCGTGTGCGAGCGCCTTGCGAAACGCGAGATTCGAATCTGCGGCGTCCGCATAACCGGCGTACTGGCGAATGGTCCAGGGTTTCGCCGTGTACATGGAGGCATACGGTCCGCGCACGAATGGTTGCGCGCCGGGTTGCGAACCGAGATGCTCGATGCGGTCAAGATCCGCCGAAGTGTAAAGCGGCTTCAATGGAACGCGTCGCGGACGGCTCATGCGCGCCTCCGGGCCTTGTGCGTGAGGACGTCGGCGATCTTCCTGCCGTCGCTCGTGCGTTCGATCTCGCACCAGTGCGCCACGCGTGTCTCGTCGACGAAGGCGCGCCGAAACGTCAGGCGCAGGCTCTCGCCGACGTCGATGTTGCCGTGATAATGCAGTTCGCGCGAGACGAGCGCGGGGGTATCCGCGAGACGCCAGGTCTGCCATTCCGCGCGATCGACAAAGCCCTGGAAGCTTGCGAAGTAGAGGAAGTGCGCGCCATTGAAATCGTTGTAAGGGCACGGCAGAAACTCGACCGGCGCGCAGTCTTCCGCGCGCAGGCCCATTTCCACGAGGCGCGGCCCCGCTTCGCACAGGCGCAGTTGGCGCGCGGCGTCCTGTATGTCGGTGATCGCCGCGTTCATCGGCGCGATGTCGCCCTTCATTTTCGCAAAGCTCGCGCGCGCGACCGAGCGGTTGTTACGCGCCTCGGTTCGCCGCACGAAGGTGGACATCATCGACAGCGAGGCGATCGCGCCATGTTCACGCTCCACGCGATGCTCGCTGATATGCCGCGCCGCGCCGATCCGCGCAAGCTCCGTGCGAATGCGGAACGCGTCGTTCTCGCGCACCTCGTGCATGCCGTGCGCGCGCAGCCGGATCGACGTGAACGCGGCATAGGCGCGCGTGCCTTCATCGGCGACGAAGTCGCTGCCGGTGGCTTGCGCGAGTGCGCCCCAGTGCCGGTCGCCGCATTCCTTGAGCAGCCAGTTTTCGGACAGGCCGGCGTAGTTGAGTTGCGGCATGCCGGCGCGGTAAGTGTCGTCGTAAGGAGGCGTCATGCTTCTTCACGCACACGCAATCGACACATGATCGGGCACGTTCGAGCGCTGCGCGCAGATCGCGTCGACGACGTACTGCGCGTCGCGCGCGACGCCGGAGAAGCGTCCCGAGCCCCACGTATGCAGCCACGGGAGGCCGACGAAATAAATGCCCGGAACGGCCGTCACGCCGCGCACGTGAGCCGGATATCCGCGCCCGTTGAACACTGGGGCGTCGAGCCAGGCGAAGTCCGGCGTGAAGCCGATGCACCACACGATAGACGTGATGCCGCTCGCCTGCAGATCGAGTTCCGCGCGTTCAGCCGGCGGATGCCACAGCGGCTCATACCGCGCGGCAGCCGGCGCATCGATACCATGCTTCTCGATGAAACCGTCGATGCTCGCGTTGATGCGGTTGTACGTGTCGTCCGCATCGTCGAGGTTGGCGCGCAGGTTCGGCGCAAAACGCAGTTTTCCATCGCGGAAGTCCTCCAGCCGCCCGAACAGTTCCATGCCTTCGGACGCGAAGCGGCGCAGGTCGATATCGCGTCCGCCGTCGCGGCCCGTCACATAGTGATTGGTGTTGTCGCGCACGCCTTCGCGCAGCGGATGATCGGTCACCGGCATGTCGTAGTAGCGCATGTCGGCCAGCCAGTCGACGACGTCGCGGCCCCGATAAAAGCGCGCGCAACGCGGCGCCTCCCCGACCGCGAGATGCACCTTGCGGCCCGCCAGGTGCAGATCTTCCGCGATCTGCGCGCCGGACTGCCCCGAGCCGACGACGAGCACCGCGCCGGGTGGCAGCGCGTCGGCGTTGCGGTATTCCGACGACTGCACCTGCACGATGCTCTGCGGCAGGCGCTCCGCCATGCGCGGCACGATCGGCGTGTGATAGCCGCCCGACGCGACGACCACCTGATCGGCCGTATACGTCCCGCGCGTGCTTTGGACGATGTAGCCGCCACCGGCGTTGCGCGTTACCCGCGTGACAGCCGCGCCTTCGAGCACCGGCGCGTTCACCTTGGCGATGAACGCATCGAGATAGGCGATGATCTCGTCCTTCTTCATGAAGCCGTGCGGGTCCGGGCCATCGTATGGATGGCCCGGCAGCGCGCATTGCCAGTTGGGCGTCACGAGACAGAACGTGTCCCAGCGCTGTGTGCGCCACGTGTGCGTGAGACTGTGCTTTTCGAGCACGAGATGCCCGATATTCGCCTGTTGCAGAAAGTAGCTGACCGAGAGCCCGGCCTGCCCGCCGCCGATGACGATCACGCCGAGATGTTCCGGCGCTGCCTGAGTGGATTCGATGTTCGACATATCCGCTTCCTCTTCGACAAATGGGTCAATCGAGCGCGAGCACGGTCACGCGCGCATCGTGCGCATCGGCAAACCGTCCCGCATCGTCTTCGATACGTGCAAGCTGATCGAGCGCCGCGGAGCACGCGAAGCCGTACTTCTCGCGCACGCGCTGCGAGCCGATGTTGAGCGCCTCGCGCGAGCGCGCGACGAAGTCGCCGACGGCATAGCTTTCGCCCACCGCGAAATATTCGCTGACGACCGTAGAGGGCGAATAGCAGTTCGCCTCGACGCCGTCCGGCCAGCGAATTCGAAAGTGCATGACAGGCATGTGCAAGCCTCCGTTATGGGTTGAGCGCAAGCGGCGCGCGCGCGAGCCACCTGCCATAGATGTCGAGATGACGCACGGCGCTTGCCCGCCAGGTGAAGCGCCGCAGCAGCGCGGGCACGGCGTGAAGGAAGTCGATGCCGCTCCTGCCCTCGAGCGCCGTGTCGAGTGCCGCGGCAATGGCTTGCGCGTCGTGCGGATCGGCGAAGAGGCACGCTTTATCGTCGAGATATTCGGTGAACGGCGCGATGTGCGACACCACGACCGCACGCCCGCTCGCCAGCGCCTCCAGCACCACGAGGCCGAAGCCTTCGCGCAGCGAGATCATCGAGACGACACCGGCCAGGCGATAAAGCGCGGGCATCGATGCATCGGGCAGCGCGCCGGTGACGACGACCGGCGTGCCTTTGCCGCTCACGTCCAGTCGCAGTTCGGCGGCGCGTGCGAGAAAGCCGCGCGTATAGACGTCGTGATCGAGCAGACTTGCGCCGCCCGCGAGCACGAGTTGCGCGCCGGGCCGCCGGCGGCGCAAGAATGCGAACGCTTCGAGCAGCATCGAGGTATTCTTGCGCGCCTCTATGCCGCCCACCGCCAGCACGACCGGTCCCGCGCCGAGACCGAAGCGCTCGCGCAACGCCGCTGTTTCGCCATCCGCCGATGCCCCGAAGCGCGCGCGGTCGATGCCGTTGGTGACCGTATGCGCCGCGATGCCGCAGGTCGAACGCATCGTGTGCGTCCAGGCTTCGCTCACGCACAGCACGGCATCGGCATCGCGCCATGCGCGGGTTTGCCAGTGCGCGAGCCGCGCATCGTCGAAATGGTCGAGATGATGCACCGTGCGAATGAAACCGCGAATCGCCCCTTGTTCCTTCAGGTCCGCCAGCGCATTGCCGCCGATGCTGTCCTGCGCGTGCATCACATCGAAGAGACCGGTGCCCTGGTCCGCGAGCGTCCGCTTCAATGCGTTCATGCGCTCGCCGACCATGCCCGCCAGACCTTGCTGCGCGCCTTCGATTCGCGCCAGCACGATGCGGCACGGCGATGCGCGGAACATCGACTCGCCCGCGCGCGCCGGCGCGAACACCGTGACGTCATGACCAAGTTCATGCAATGCGCGCCCGAGTTCGAGCGTATGCACGACACCGCCGCGCGGGTTCACCGAATGCGTGAGCAGCGCGACGCGCAGTGTGTTCATCGCGCACATATGAACGGCTCCTCACGCAGATTCCACAGCAAGGCGGCCTCGCTGCCGCGCGTCACGGCCACTTCGCGCGAGGCATCGACTTCACCGATCACCGCGCTCGCGAGATCGCGCCCGGCGAAACGGGCCAGCACCTCGCCGACATGCTCGCGACGCACGGAAAGCACGAAGCCGAAGCTCGGAAACGCCGTGAGCCAGCGTTCGATCCCGACATCGGCGGGACGCGGCAACGCATCGAGGTCGATACGCGCGCCGGCTTTCGAGCATTCGAGCAGCATCAATGCGGTCCCAAGCACGCCCGCCATGCTGATGTCCTTTGCGGCATCGCACAGACCCTCTTCGGCGAGCGCGGGCAGCAATTCGAAATCGGCGCGTGCGCGGCCTTCGGGCGACCCCACCGATGCATTCCAGAACGGATACGGCTCCTCGAACCTGCCGCGCAGATCGACGGCCATCACGAGCGCATCGCCCGGGCGCGCATCGAAACTGGTCAGAAGCTTGCGCGCCCGTCCTACGATCGCCACCGCGAGTTGCGCGCCGTCGCTGCGCACGTTGCTGTGTCCGCCGACGACCGGCACGCCATACACCTCCGATGCCGCCGCCATGCCCGCGAGCACTTCGCCGGCGGCGTGTGCGCTGCCGCTCCACAGCGCATCGACGACGGCGAGCGGGCGGCCGCCCATCGCGTAGATGTCGCTCACGTTCACCATCACGCCGCTGTAGCCGGCGAACCAGGGCATCGAGCGAACGAAGTCGCTCACCATGCCTTCGATCGCGAAGAGCAGATAGCCATCGCCGTCGGGAATCGCGGCGCAGTCATCGCCGATCGCCACGGATTGCGCGTTCGGACGAAGACGCGAAAGCACATGCGAGATATCGTTCTTGTGACGAAAGCCGCGACTCTCGCGCAGGCGCTCGACCAGTCCGGCGAGCGCGCTCACGGCAGCCTCCGCGCCAGCGCGACGAAACCGCTTTGCGGGGTCAGGCACGGCGGGTACGCGTCGAGTTGCGCGCGCATCAAATGATGAGGGCGGCCGAACAGCGTTTCCTCCTGCTGCGTGTCCCAGCGCAGACGGCGAAAGAGCGGCACGTTCTGCGCCTGCACATGGGCGAGAAAAGTCTCGCAGCCCAGCGCATGCGCGCTCGATACCGCGAGCCGGATGAGCGTCGAGCCGATCTTTCCATGCGAGCGGAAGGCCGCGTGCACCGCGAGCCGCGAGCCGCACCACACGCCCGGCTCCGTCTCGTGGATGCGCACGGTGCCGACCACCTGCTCCGGCATGCCTGCGACGCAACTCAGCGCGACCAGCAACTGCGCGCGCTCATCGATCTCGTCGCGATCGTCACCGACGAACACGCCCTGCTCGATGCAGAACACCGCGCGCCGCAGCGTGTACGCTTCATCCTCTTCCCACGGCAGCGTTGCCCACTTCACGCGGTATTCGACCGGCGTGTAGTCGAGATCGAACGCATCGCCGACGATGGCTTCGACGAACATGGTCACACCTCGTACGATGAAAGCGACGAACATGCGCCGCATTTGCCGCAGCCCGCCTTGATATCGGCGGAACGCATGCTCGCCTGCGCGAGCATCGCGCCGATCGGCGCCAGCACCGAGCGCATGAAGTCGGGCGTGGGTGCGGGATGGTCCTCGAGCGGCGTGCCGCTGATCGGCACGAACGGCACGACGAACGGATACACGCCGAGCGCAATCAAATCGCCCGCCATATCGACGATGGCCTGTGCGGTGTCGCCGAGTCCCGCGAGGATGTACGTGCTCACCTGCCCGCGCCCGAACACCGCGACCGCTGCCTCGAACGCTTCCATGTAGCGCGACACCGGCACGCTCGCCTTGCCTGGCATGATGCGGTCGCGCACCGCGGGCGTCACCGCTTCGAGATGCATGCCGAGCGTATCGATGCCGCTCGCCTTCATGCGCTCGAACCAGCGGTCGTCATCGGGCGGCTCGCACTGCGCCTGGATCGGCAGATCGACTGCCGCCCTGATCGCGAACGCGCTCTCACACAGGATCTGCGCGCCGCGATCCGGCGTCGGCGGCGTGCCGGTGGTCAGCACCATGTGCTTGACGCCGTCGAGCAACACGGCGGCGCGCGCCACCTCGGCGAGCTGCTCGGGTGTCTTGCGCGCGATGGTGCGTCCCGCCGCGAGCGATTGCCCGATCGCGCAGAACTTGCACGATTTGCGCCGGCTTTCGTAACGGATGCAGGTTTGCAGCACGGTTGTCGCGAGGACGTCGGCACTGTGCAGCGTCGCTATGTGCGAATAAGGCACGCCGTCGAGTGTCTGCATCGCGTAGAAGCGCGGCGTCTTCGGAAAGCTGATGCTCGCGATCGGGATCGTGTTGCGCATCAGCGCGCTGTTGCCGCTCGCGTCCGGCTGGCCCGCGACGAACGGCGAATCCCAGGCAGTGCTCGTATGCACGGGCACCATGATGGTCACGCCATCGACGGTCACCGCCTTGTGATCCGATGGTCCCGCGCCGCCGCGCCGGCTCGACACACCCGCGCGCGGATCGACCAGTCGCAGGCCGCTCGACTGAAGCTCAATCATCAATTGCCGGCTCGACGCCGGCAGGCTCTCTCTTGCGCTCATCGTCGTAGGTGTCCTTGAAAGAAGTGACGGGCGTGGCGGGTCGGTCGTTGATCGCGAGACTCAGCAGCTCGGGCCGCGCGTAGTGGCCGACCGAATCCATCATGCGTTTGCGCTTGGTGATGAGCGACATGTCGAGATCGGCGATCACCATGCCTTCGCCTTCGCGCAAAGGCTCGGCCAGATGCTGACCTTCGGGCGAGACGATCGCCGTGTTGCAGCCGCCGCGCAGCGCGCGTTGCAGGTTCGGATCCGGCGTAATGGCTTCCATCTGCGCATCGGTCAGCCAGCCTGTCGCATTGACGACGAAGCAACCCGACTCCAGCGCGTGATGCCGGATCGTCACTTCGATCTGCTCGGCGAAGATCGGGCCGACCAGCGAGCCGGGAAACTGGCTGCAATGGATCTCTTCATGCTGCGTCATCAGCGCGTACCGCGCGAGCGGGTTGTAGTGCTCCCAGCAAGCCAGCGCGCCGACGCGGCCAACGCGCGTTTCAGCGACCTTCAGCCCCGCGGCATCGCCTTGTCCCCAGATCATCCGTTCGTGGAACGTCGGCGTGATCTTGCGGCGCTTGAGCAGCAGGCGGCCATCGGTGTCGAAGATGAGCTGCGTGTTGTAGAGGCTGCCGTGATCGCGCTCGTTGACGCCGAGCACGACCACCATGTTCGCGAGCCGCGCGTGTTCCGCGATTGCCTGCGTGACCGGACCCGGCACGACCACCGCCTGTTCGTAGAGCTTCATGTGATCCGGACCCGAAGCAACCGGTGCGCGCACGAACGAGAAGTACGGGTAATACGGCACGAAGGTCTCGGGAAACACGATCAGCTGCACGCCTTTCGCGGCGGCTTCGTCGATGGTCGTGCAGACGCGCTCGAGCGTGCCGTTCGGGCGTTCGAAATCCGGCGCGATCTGCACGGCGGCGGCGCGCACGACGCGCTTGGTCGTCAGGGCATCGGCCATGATCGTCACACGGTCCACGTATGAATAACGAGCGCGTTCTCCTTGCGATGAAGCAACTGAAGATCGAGCACATCGAGCGGGTTGATCGGACGAATGCCTTCGATGAGCGACGCCTCGCCGTGTCCGTAGAGAGCCTGCAATGCGAAGCGGCATGCGTAGACCTTCCCGCCTTCAGCCATGAACTTCTGAAGCTGCTTGTTGAAGTTGAGATGGCCGGGGAACGCTTCGTCGCCGAGCGTCGGGAAGCCGCGTTGCAGGCCGAGCGTCACGCCCGGTCCATAGAGCAGCACGGAGGTGTCGAATCCCTTGCGTTGCAGACGCGTGGCTTGCAGCAGATTCACGAAGCCGATCGAGCCTTCGAATGCGACCGTATGAAACGTGACGAGTGCTTTCTCGCCAGGTTCGGCCTTCACGTCTTCGAAAACTTTCTCTTCGTAGTCGACCAGAAAGTCGCCGTTCTTGTGAAGCGGTTGATTGACTGCGGGCATGGCATTCTCCGATGTTGGGTTCACGTGTATACCGTCATGTTTCATCGCGACGGCGAACGCTCAAACGCAACGGATATGCCAATGATTGGCCCGTAAAATGCAATCACTTTGCAATCAAGCAAAACAAACTTGCATGCGCGACACGAAAAATTCTCGTGCAAGCCGTTGCGGACGGCCTTTCGTAGTCGTGCACGGGAGCCTTGCCGAGCGAGGCGCGCACGCTTTCAGCGCAGGAAAGCCTGTGCGTGGTGCGCAGCACACTGACGATGTGCATGGATGCGATCAATGCAATCAACTGCGATCAGCGCATGCGATCTCTTTTCTTTTGATTGATTTGTCATGCTAAGGTGAATCGAACCTTCGCCGAGGACATCGCGGTCATGAATCAGCCGGCGCATCACTGGATCAGAAAGCTCGAGGAGAGTAGAAAGCCCGCTTATCTGACGATTCCCGATCTGATCGAAGAAGACCTTGCCACCGGGCGATTGCGGCCACGTGACCGATTGCCGGGTTTGCGCGATCTCGCCGACCTGCTCGGCCTCAACTACACGACGGTCGCGCGTGCGTACGCGGAAGCGCGCAAGCGCGGCCTGCTCGATGCGCGCGCGGGTAGCGGAACCTTCGCGCGCGGCAGGACGCCGACGTTGCCGCTCGCGGGGGGCGGCGGCGTCGAGATGTCGATGAACATGCCGCCCGAACCACCGCTGTTGGCAGCGCGACTGCGCGCGTCGGCGGCGAGCCTGATGGAGCGTGCCGATCCGTTTCAGTTGTTGCGTTATCAGGATTTCGGCGGAACGGCGGCGGATCGCGCGGCGGGACGCGAATGGCTTCGGAAACGCGTTCCGGATTGCGATGTCGATAACGTGCTCGTTTGTCCGGGCATTCATGGCGCGCTCGTTGCGCTGGTGTCGCAGCTTGCGCGGCCGGGCGAGATCATCTGTCTGGATTCGCTCGCTTATCCCGGGATCAAGGCGATTGCTTCGCAACTAGGCGTGCGCTTGCAGGCCTTGCCCCGCGATGACGAAGGCCCGTTGCCGCATGCGTTCGAAGCGTTGTGCAAGACGGAGAAGCCGGGAGCGTTCTACTGCAATCCCACGCTGCAGAACCCGAGCACATTGACGCTTACGCTGCAGCGGCGCGAAGCCCTTGCCGATGTGGCCTTGCGTTACAACGTGCCGATCATCGAAGACGAGCCTTACGGCATGTTGCCTTTCGACGCGCCCGCCACGCTCGCGCAACTCGCGCCCGAACTGACGTATCACGTGACCGGCTTATCGAAGACGCTGGGCGCGGGGTTGCGCGTGGCATATCTCAAAGCGCCTACGCTGCGGCAGACGCAGCGGATCGCGGGAGCATTGCGTGCGACGACGGTCATGCCGAGCCCTTTCACCGTCCTCCTCGCGACCCAATGGGTCAACGACGGCACGGCTTCAGACGTGCTCGAAGCTATTCGCGAGGAGGCATCGGCCAGACAGGCGATCGCGTCGGACGAGCTTCGAGGCTTCGCGTTCGACGCCGACCCGCACGGGTTTCATCTGTGGCTGCCCGTGCCTTCGATGTGTGACTGGAGTGCGCCGGAATTGGCCCTCCAGTTGCGCAATCAAGGCATCGGCGCGGTGGCCGGGGCCGCATTTTCCGCAGATGGGAATCCGCCGAATGCGCTGCGGTTATGTCTCGGTGGACCTCAGAACCGGGAAGATTGCCGCGAAGCGCTAAGGCGCGTCGCCGATATGATGGGCGATCCGCATCATCTGCATATGCCGACGCTTTGAAAACGCGCTATCGCCTAAGTGAACGGGCGATTCGACCCGCAGCGGTCTCTTGCGGATACCGCGCGCAAAGCCCACAAAGCAGCCCTCACGCGCCACCGTGCGACCGTCACGCGCTTCGCCTTGCATGGCAGGAGCTTCATAGCTGCCGCCTGAGCGTTCGACGAGATTCTCCTTCAAGTCATTGAGCATCATCACGGCCTGCCGCGCGTCGATCTGAGTCCGAAGCCCGCAAGCGAACACCAATTCGCGGATAAGCAAACCACCGATTGCCGCCCCATGTCGCAACTCGGTGCGGTCATGCACGAAGACGAGGCCGCCAGGACATCTGTGGTGCACCACATATTTCGATACGGCGGCTCGTGTGCCGCATGAACGCCGGTTCGTCGGGGATGGCGGCGCGATGGATCGTTGGCATACCACTTGCATATTCCGAAGTCGATTTCATCGGTACTCGAACGAATCGTCCATTCGACGATCGCCAACCAGCGACCGCGCATGCATCGAACGCCGTGCGCGCCATCGCAAACATCAAAGAGGCCTCTCATGTCAGCCTGTCTCACCCGTCGCGATGCTCGTCAGTCGAAACAGCGCACCGCCGTCACGCTTCTTCGCTCGTGCGCGCTCATGCTCGTCGCGACGTTCGGCCTGAGCCAGGCGGCTCATGCAGCGGGCGCGGAGGAAATCAAGGCGCGGGGCTATCTGAGCGTCGCGACCGAGGACGACTACAACCCGTTCGAATTCGTCGAGAACGGCAAGAACACGGGCTATGACAACGACCTGCTCGCGCTGATGCGCAAGAAGCTCGGCGTCGACGTCAAACAACAGGTGATGCCGTGGTCCGGCATCCTGCCCGGCGTCACGACGGGCAAGTACGACATGGCATTGAGCGCGGTGCTCGTCACCGAAGAGCGCAAGAAGAACTTCGACTTCGCGTCGCCGACCTGCGAGGCCGTCACCGTGTATGCGACCAAGAAGGGCGCCCCGATCAAGACCGCCGACGATCTCGTCGGCAAGGTCGTGGGCGCGGAAACGGGCAGCGCGATGCTGGCGGACCTCAAGTCCTTCAACGAGGAACTGAAAAAGAAGCACGGCGGCAACGGTCTCAAGCAGATCGTCGAGTATCAGTCGTATCCGGAGGCTTATCAGGATCTCGGGCTCGGTCGCGTCGATGCGGTCGCGAATACGCAGATCAGCCTGAACTCGCTCGTGAAGACGCGCCCGGACGTGTTCGTCGTCGGCCAGGCGATCGGCAAGCCGACCTATATCGCGTGGGCCGTGAAAAAGGGCAATACCGACGTGCTGAAGATAGTCGATGCCGCTTTGCTCGAACTGCGCAAGAGCGGCGAGATGTACCAGCTCCAGCAGAAGTGGCTCGGCGCGAGCTACAAGGACATGCCGCAGTCGGTCAACTGACCTTTACGCCCATATCATCCCGCATCGATGAACGCCTTCGATTACTGGAGCATCGCGCAAGGAGCGCTGGAGACCGTGCTTCTCTCGGTCGCCAGCATCGTGCTCGGCGTGCCGCTGGGACTCGGCCTCGCGTTGATCCGCTGGGCGCGCGTGCCGTATCTCAACCGCATCGTGCTCGCGTACGTGAGCCTCATCCGCTCGTGTCCCGCCGTGACGCTGACGCTGCTGATCTTCTTCGCGCTGCCGCAGTTCGGCATCTCGCTTGACCCGACGCCCGCCGCGATCCTCGCGCTCACCATCAGCACTGCGGCGTTCAACTGCGAAATCTGGCGCGCCGCGCTGATCAACTTTCCGCGCGACCAGTACGATGCCGCCCTCGCCTTCGCGATGCCGCGCAGCCTGCGGTTCCGGCGCATCGTGTTGCCGCAGCTCTGGCGCGCGAGCCTTCCGGGTCTCGTCAACGAGATGACCCTGCAGATCAAGTCGACGCCCGCGGTCGCGGTCATCGGCATCGTCGAAATCACGCGCGCGGCCTTGCGTGTGGGCGCGCGCACCTATGATCCGCTGCCGCCCTTCGTGTTCGCGCTGGTGCTCTACGGACTTATCGTGTTCGTGCTGATCCGGGCACAGCGCGTGATCGAGCGTCGCCAGCCCGTGGAGGCCCGCGCATGACGGAACACTTTCTGATCGTCTGGCAGCAGCGCGCGGACGTGCTTTCGGGTTTGCTCGACACGCTCGGACTGCTCGCGGTCGCCGCACTCGCGTCGCTCCTGCTGGGCGCGCTGCTCGCACCCGCGCTCATGTCGAAGCGCCCGGCCATCGCGCACATCGCCGTGCTGTATGTCGATGCGATGCGCTGCGCGCCCTTCCTGTTGTTCGTCTATCTGATCTATTTCGGGCTGCCGAGCGCGGGCATTCGCCTGTCGAACTGGTGGGCCGGCGCCATCGCGCTGATTCTCTACAACACCGCCTACATGGCCGAGCTGCTGCGCGGCGCGTGGGCCGGCCTGCCCGCGCCGATGATCGAAGCCGCGCGCGCGTACGGCTTTCACGGCTTCGGCCTGGTTCGCCGCATCATCCTGCCTCAGGTCTTCACAGTCGCCTTGCCGATGATCGGCAACCAGCTCGTGCAGATCGTGAAGGACAGCGCGTTTCTCACGGTGATCGCGGTCGGCGAGCTGACGCATCAGATGAACGGCATTCAGGCGACCTATTTCATCCCGTTCGCCGCGTTCATCACGGCCGTGCTGCTTTACTGGGCCATATGCCTCGTGATCGAAGGCGGCAGCGGATTACTGTCCAGATTTGCCGAGGAACGCAGAGCATGAACATTTCGAACGACGTCCCGGTCACCATCATGCGCGCGACCGACGCAGCCGGAGCATCGTCCGGCCTCGCGAGCGGCGCGGCGAGCCAGGCGGCGCTTACGGTCCTGCAACTCAACGGCATATCGAAGTCGTTCGGCGAGAATCACGTGCTGCGCGATGTCTCGCTCACCGTGCACAAGGGCGAGACCGTATGCCTGCTGGGACCGTCGGGCTGTGGCAAGTCCACGCTGCTGCGCTGCGTGAACTGGCTGGAAATTCCCGATGCCGGCACGGTCCACGTATCCGGCCGGCGCATGGGCCTGCGCGAAGGCTCGTCGATCAAGATGAACGATGCCGAACTCGCGCGTTCGCGCGCGCGCATCGGCATGGTGTTTCAACATTTCGCGCTCTGGCCGCATCTGACGGTGCTGCAGAACGTGATGGAAGCGCCGTTGCACGTGCTCGGACTTCCACGCGACGTAGTGCACGCGGAAGCCGAGCGCCTGCTTGAACGCGTCGGCCTCGCGGCCAAGATGGATGCGTATCCGTCGCGGCTGTCGGGCGGCCAGAAGCAGCGCGTGGGCATTGCGCGCGCACTGGCCATGAAGCCCGACATCCTGCTCTTCGACGAACCCACCAGCGCGCTCGATCCGATGCTCGTCGGCGAAGTGCTGAGCGTGATGCGCTCGCTCGCGCAGGAAGGCGCGACCATGGTCATCGTCACGCACGAGATGGAGTTCGCGCGGCAGGTGGCGAGCCGCGTCGTGTTCATGGACGCGGGACAGGTGATCGAAAGCGCGCCGCCCGAGCAGTTCTTCGACGCGCCGCAGACGCCGCGCGCGCGGCAGTTTCTTGCGCGCTTTCGCTCGCCGCATCACGCGGCCGAAGACTGAGCGAGTCTTCCGGACGCGCCTGACGTTCAGACTCGTCGCGGCCTGCATGCGCCGCGACGAGTCTGAGCGGATTCATTGCGGCGCAGCCATGTCCGCGGCCTGCCTGACTTCACCGTCCTTGTACTTGCCCCAGGTTTGCGCCAGTTCGCTCATCGACCGCGGATCGCAGTCGTATTCGGGCAAGGTGTCGGCATCCCAGTGACCGAAGCGATCGACGCCGCGCACGAGCGTCGCCCGACGTCGGCCGGTGACGGATCGCACATGCGCCGGCACATAGAAGAACGCGAAGCCGATGCGCCGATCATCCGAGCGATTCGGCAACGAACTGTGCGCGGTGCGTTCGTGATGCATCGAAAATTCGCCCGGCTCAAGCGGCATTTCGACCGCCAGGTTTTCGTCGATGTCGACGAGCGTCTGCCCCTTGGCGAGCATGTTGTCCTTCGCGTACGTCTCGACGTGCTTGAGGTCCGGCCCGCTGTGCGAGCCGGGCAGCACGCGCAGCACGCCGTTGACCGAATTCGCCGGCGTGAGCGCGACCCACACGGTCACTTCCTCGTGCGGCGTCAGCCCGAAATACGTCGAGTCCTGATGCCAGGACACATAGCGCGGATCACGACCGTTTTTAGCGAAGATCGACGCGCCGAACAGCATGATGTCCGGCCCGATGAGATCCTCGACCCCATCCAGAATGGCCGGATGACGGCCGAGTTCGACGATCGCCGGCAAGGCCAGATGACCTTTGATCTTGAGCGTCCTGTTGACGTCCTCGCCGGAGGACGCCTCGTACCGTTCGATGATGCGGCGATACTCCGCCGCCTCGTGCGCGTCGATCGCGCGCATCGGATAGACATAGCCGTGCTGCTTGAAGTGCGCGACCTGCGCTTCGGTGAGATGCTTCGTCATGGACGTTCCTCTGAGTGTGCTTCGATCGGAAAGACGCTTGCTCGTCCGGCAACGGGTCGCGCCCGCGCGGACGCTTACCGCATGAGTTCGTGCACGGCGCGCGCGACGCGCAACACGCCTTCGTCCGCGCCGCGCGCGCCGATGACGGACACGCCGACCGGCGCGCTGCCGATGCGCGTCCACGGCATGCTCACCTGCGGCAGGCCTGCGAGACCGGCGACGCACAGCATCTGCTGCGCACGGGCGCGCGTGTGATCGACCGTTTGCGCCGATGCATCGGCGCGCGGCGCGCCGCCCGGCACCGTCGGAACCAGCCAGTAGGTGCCTTGCGGCAGGGCTTCGGCCATTGCGTGGATCGCTTCAACGCGAAGCCGCTGCGCCTGCGCGATCTGCTCGCGCGTGATGGTCAGGCTCATCGCGAAGCGCGCGCCGACGTCCGCACCGAAGCTCGCCGAATGCTCGCGCGCCCACTTTCCGTATCGCTGGGCGATTTCCCCCGCCTGCAACACGCGGAACGTCTGCGCCCAGTCAGGCAGCGGTGCCTGCGGCGCGACGAAGCTCACGCGCTCGCCGAGCGCCTCGATCGACGCCTCGAAGCGCGCCGCGACGGGCGCATCGACGCAGGCGAGCAGGTTGCGCGGCACGTGAACGGCGAATGCATCGTCGTTCGATCCGACGACGCTTTGCGCCAGTACCTCGAACATGAGCGCGAGAGTGTGCGGATCGCGCGCGAACCAGCCGACCGTGTCGAAGCTGTGCGCGAGCGTGAGACATCCGTCGGTCGCGATGCGGCCGTGCGTGGGCCGCATGCCCCACACGCCGCAATAGCTAGCCGGCAGGCGCACGGAGCCGCCGCAATCGGTGCCGAGCGCGACGTCCGCATGACCCGCCGCGACTGCCACGACCGACCCCGACGACGATCCGCCCGGCATGCGCGCCGGGTCCGCCGGATTCACGGGCGTGCCGTAGTGCGCGTTGACGCCGGCAAGGCTGTAGGTAAGTTCGTCGGTGACGGTCTTGCCGATCCACTGCGCGCCTTCTTCGAGCAGCGCACGCACGGCGAGTGCGGTGCGCGCGGCGACCGGCTGCTGATCGCGCCAGGCCGGATTGCCGCCGCCGGTGCGCAATCCGGCGATATCGAAGACATCCTTCACCGCGAGGCGCAAGGTCGCGAGCCGATCGCCGGTGCGCGGCGGCAGCGCGGCGGGCGGCAGCGAGGCGAAGCCATCGGCGACGAATGCGCCGTGGAGGCCTGCTTGCAGCAAATCGTTCCGCGTCATGACGGGTCCATCCAGCTGACGTGAGCGGCGACCACGCGCCATTGACCGTCGATACGCGCCCACGTCTGCGACTGGCGCCCGATGCGCGGCTCGCCTGCGCGCGAGAACGTGATGTTCGTCACGGCGAAGTCCGCGCCGAAGCTCGTCACCGACCGGTCGACGATCGTGCGCATCAGGCCCTTGCCCGGACGCTGCGCCCGAAACTCGCGGATGGCGTCGTAGCCTTGCAGGTTTTCGGTCGCGCCGTAGCGCAGCGTGTGCGGACTCATCCAGAAGAGCGTGTCGAGCACGGCGACGTCGTTGGTCGTGAGCGCGCGCTCGTATTCGTCGAAGGCGGTTTCGACCGCCGCGAGCGTGGCCGGATGGTTGATCGGTTCTGCGCTCATGCGTTGTCGCCGGAAAGGTTTCTCATTGCGCGCGCGAAGAGTTCGGGCGGCGCCGCATAGAGACCGCGCCCGAGCAGGCCTGCGCGTCCGTCGCCGCCGATCATCGCGATGGCGGCGAGTGGCGCGATACCTTCGCGCTCGACGCGGGCGGCATCGAGCACACCGGGCAGCCGCGGGAACGCGGGATGCGGCTCCGTGTAAAGGCGCGCCTGGCGCTCGCGCCAGCCGGCGGGCAACAATGCCTCGAACGCCTGCGCCGGCTCCGGCGCGAGCGCCTGCGCGCCGAAACCGGCCGCGTCGATGACGCCGCTGTCGCCGGTCAGCGGCGCCGCCTCCGCCTGCTGGTGCGGATCGATGCGCGGTCCTTCCGGCGCGCGGGCGTCGGCGGTGATCCACCGTGAGGGCGCGCCCGCAAGCCGGATACCGATGCGCTCGCCGTTGCCCGCGAGCGCCACCACGAGCGTCGATGAAGCATCGCCCGCGCGCGCCGCCGCCGAAAGCATGAGCGCGCACGCGGCCATCCACGGCGTGAGGAAGAAAAGCGGCGTCTGGGCGAGCATCGCGTCGATCTCGCCGGATGCATCGGAGAGGCGCGGCGCGAGCAGCTCGCGCAGTGCGGCGGTGGCAGCCGTGGTGCGCGCGTGCAGATCGTCGCCATCATCGAGACCGGTTTGCGCCAGCGCCAGCAGATCGAGCGGGCCGCGAGCGAGCGCTGCATCGAGCGCGGGCGCGAGCACTCGGTCGCGCCATTTCATGCGATCGAGAATGCGCAGATCGCGGCCGCCGAAGCGAATCTGCGGACCCGCGCCGCTGCCCAGCATGGACCACGCACGCGCGGCGGAATCGTTCGCGTCGTTCACCTCGACGAGCATCGTGCGCGGCGAGATCACGGCCGCGAGCGGCGTCACCACGCCATACGCCTGCGCGCATTCGAGCCGCACTTCTCCTTGCGCGATCAGCCGTTCGGCGTGCACTTCATCCTTCGCCCAGCCTTCGTACAGACAGCACAGGACCGCAGACGAACGCACCGGCGCGGACGGCTCGCGCGGATTGTCGAACGGCGGCCCCGCATGCAGCAGCGTGAAGTCCGGCAGACGCACCGCGTCGCGCGCCGCCACGACCGCGCGCCATTGCGGACGCACCGCGTGAACGCGGCTCAGCGCGCGTGCGTTGGCATCGTCGGTGCGCATGGTCAGCGGGCCGCGAAGCTGAACAGTCCGCGCAGGCGCGACCACAGCATCTTCCAGAACAGATTGCCGACATCGAGCGGCGCGTTTGCCGCTTTCGCCGATGCCGCACGCACTCCCGGACGCGGTTCCACGCGCGTCTTCGGGGCGGGCGCTTCGGCTTCCTGCACGACGGCCGGCGCTGCGGCCTGCACCAGCGCGCTGCCTGCTGCCGTGTCCGCGACGTCGAGCTTCGCCTTGAGATTTTCGGCGAACGCTTCGGTCATGCGCGTCGCCAGTTCCTTCACGATCCCGCCGCGCGAAAACTGCGCGAGGCTGCCGCCGATCGTGTAGTCCACCTTCACGTCGACACGCGTTTCGCTCGCCGCCGTGGCTTCGAGCGCGAACGACGCCACGCCCTTCACGCGCGACGAACTCTTCCGGTCCACACCCGTTCCCGTGATGCTGCCGCGATACTGCGCATCGTCGAGCTGCATCGCGCCGTCGCCCGCGAACGACGCGACGATCGGCCCGAGCTTGACGGTCATCGCGAGCTTGAGCATGCCGTTCGCGACTGGCGCTGTGAGCGAGGCGCCCGGCAGGCACGCGACGATCCCGGGCGTGTCGTGAAAGCGCGCCCATACGGCATGGCGCGGATAAGGGACGGTGAAGCTTTGTTCGATTTCCATGGCGCGAATTCCGTATGAGTGTTTCAGGCGGTCGCGGCGGCGGCCGCGAGCGGGGCTGCGGCGCGGGCGCGACGCGCATCGAGCACGCGGCGGATCGCGCGGACGATGCCCACGTAGCCCGTGCAGCGGCACAGGTTGCCGGAGAGTTCGAGGCGCACGCGCGCGTCGTCGGCATCGGGCAGGCGCGTGACGATGTCGCGCGCGGTCATCAGCATGCCCGGCGTGCAGTAGCCGCATTGCAGCGCGTGTTCGGCGCTGAAGGCCGCGCGCAGCTCGTTCATGATGGCGTCGTCGTCGAAGCCTTCGATGGTGCGCACGGCGCTCCCCGCGCAACTGATCGCGGGAGTGATGCACGAACGGGTCGGCACGCCGTCCACGTCGATCGTGCATGCGCCGCATACGCCCTGCTCGCAACCGATGTTGGTGCCGCACAACATGCGCTGCTCGCGCAGGAAATCGGCGAGACTCGTGCGCGGCTCGACGCGGTCCACGACCGGCGCACGGTTGACGACGAGTTCGATCGTCTTGATGAATGCGTCGCTCATGGTGCTTTTCCGTCCTGATTGCGAATGGCCGCCGCCGCGCGCACGAGCGCGACGCGATGCACTTCATGTTCATAGCTTCCCGCTTCGATGCCCGCCGCTTCGAGATGTGCATCGAAACACGAGGTTTGCGGATTGGCGTCGCGCAGCAGATCGCGCGCATCGTCGATGGCGAAGGGCGGTGCGTCGATCGCGCCGATCACGGCACGGCACACGCCGCGCGCCGCATCGTCGATGAACACCGCGATGGCCTCGGCGAACTCGCCCGGCTTGCGGTTGAACTTGTAGTAGCTCCAGCGCGCCGTCGGCGAAAGACGCGCGAAGCGCACGCCGGTCAGGATCTCGTCGGCTTCGAGCGCGGTCGTGAATGCGCCGGCCATCCAGTCGCCGCCGTCGATCACGCGCGCGCCGCCCGGTCCCGCGACCAGAAACTGCGCATCGAGCGCGCACATCGTGTTGATCCAGTCCGCAGCGGGATCGGCGTGGGCGAGACTGCCGCCGAGCGTGCCGCGATTGCGCACCGCGCGATACGCGATGCCGCGCGCCACATATTCCATGAGTCCGCGTGTGCCGGTCTCGACCTTGCCGTCCTCGATCTGCGCATGCGTGAGGCATGCGCCGAGCGTGACCGTCTCCCCTTCGATGCGGCATGCACGCAGCGCCGCGATGCCGCGCAGATCGACGAGCATTTCCGGCTGCGCGAGGCGCAGGTTCATCATCGGCCCGAGCGACTGGCTGCCGGACACGAACTTGCCCATGCCGCCGGTCGGGACGATGAGCGCGATCGCCTCGTCGCAGGTGAGCGGCTTTGCATAATCGTAGGTCGCGGCTTTCATGCGGGCATTCCTTTCATCGCGCGGGCCTGGCGTTCGCGCTCCTTCGCGAGCGCTTCGACGACGAGGCGCGGCGTGACCGGCAACTGGTCGATGCGCACGCCGAGTCCGCGCAACGCATCGTTGACAGCATTGGCAAGCGCGGCGGGCGGACCGATCGCCCCGCTCTCGCCGATGCCCTTCTGCCCGAACTCGGTGTATGGCGCGGGCGTTTCCATGTGTTCGATGCGAATGGCGGGCACTTCGGTCGCGCCGGGCAGGATGTAGTCGGCGAGCGTCGAGGCGAGCGGCTGGCCGTCGTCGCTGTACGGCATCGCCTCGTAGAGCGCTGTGCCGATGCCCTGCGCCGCGCCGCCGTAGACCTGTCCGTCGACCACCATCGGATTGATGAGCACGCCGCCGTCTTCCACGATCACGTAAACTAGAATCTCCGTCTGCCCGAGCGCCGGATCGACCGCGACGACCACCGCGTGGCACGCGTAGCTGAAGGTGCCCGAATCGCGCTTCGCCTGATAGGACGTCGAGACTTCGAGGCCGCGCGGATCGACATCGGACGGCAGCAGTTGCGGCGCGAGATACCAGGTCCGCGCGATTTCCCGCAGGCTGCGCGACGCCTGTCTGCCGACCACCGCGCCGTTTTCCCAGCGCACCTCGCTCGAGGGTTCGCCGAGCAGATGCGCGCCGATCTTCAGGAGCCGCTCCTTCAGTTCCTTCGATGCGCGGCCCACCGCGCCGCCTGCCATCACGATCGAGCGCGAGCCCCAGGTGCCGGTGGAATAAGGCGTGACGCCGGTGTCGCCGAGCACGATGCGCACGCGGTCGGTGTCGATGCCGAGCACTTCGTGCGCGATCTGCGCGAGCGTCGTTTCCATGCTCTGCCCGTGCGAATGCACGCCCACGCGCACTTCGAGCACGCCGTCGGGCGTGAGGCGGATGACCGCCGGCTCGTAGCCCGGCACCATCGGAATGCCCCAGCCGTGATACACCGACGTGCCGTGCGCGCCCTGCTCGCAGAACACCGACATGCCGAAACCGATGCGCCTGCCGTCCGGCTCGCCGCGACGCTGCCGCGCGCGAACCGCGGACAGGTCGATCGCGGCCATCGCGCGGCGCACCGCCTCGGGATAGTCGCCGCTGTCGAAATGCTTCCTGGTGATGTTGTCGTAGGGCATCTCGTGCGGCTCGACGAGATTGCGCAGACGCACCTCATAGGGCTCGATGCCCGCTTCGAGCGCGATCGCATCCATGACGGTTTCGATCGCGTAGCACACGCCGGTGCGCGCCACGCCGCGATACGGCAGGATCGGCGGCTTGTTGGTCGCGACCGACCACGTGCGGCACCGGAAGCGCTCCATCTTGTACGGCCCCGGCAGGATGCTGCCGATCTGCGCCGCCTCCAGACACGCCGAGAACGGATACGACGAATACGCGCCCGAATCCACATGCGCCTCGCATTCGACCGCGAGCAGGCGGCCGTCGCGATCGGCGTAGCCGGTAATGTCGTAGTCGTGCTCGCGGCAGTTCGCATTCGCCGTGAGTTGTTCGCGGCGATCCTCGATCCAGCGCACGGGCTTCTCCAGTTGCATCGCGAGCCAGCCGCAGCAGACTTCCTCGGGCAGCAGAATGCCTTTGTAGCCGAAGCCGCCGCCCACGTCCGGCGCGATCACGCGCACTTGCCCTTCGTCGAGGCCGAGACATTGCGCAAGCCCGGTGCGCGTGATGTGCGGCATCTGCGCGGACGTGTGCAGGATCAGTTGCGACAGCCGCCGGTCCCAGTGCGCAACGCAGCCGCGCCCTTCCATCGGCGCCATGCTCTGGCGCGCCGTGCGCAGCTTGCGATGCACGCGGATCGGCGCGTCGCGGCGGATCGCGTCGAGATCGACGTCAGGGTTCGCATCGACGAAAGTTTCGAGGAAGACGTTGTCGCCCCAGTGTTCGTGCACGAGCGCGGAATCGTCGCGGCGCGCGTCGATCATGTCGACCACGGCGGGCAGCTCCTCGAAATCGACGAAAACCTGCGCGGCAATGTCCTCGGCCTGCGCGCGCGTCGCGGCCACGCACATTGCAATGATCTCGCCGACCTGCCGCACCTTGCCGCTCGCGAGCACCGGCTGCTCGGAAGACTTGAAGCCCGGCAGGCCCGAATTCGCGACGACAGGCTTCACGCCTTCCATGTCGCCAAGCGTGTAGATCGCGTGTTCGAAGCCCTCCGGCTTCTCGATGCCGACGATATGACCATGCGCGATCGGGCTGCGCACGAACGCCACATCGACCATGCCGACCATGCGGATATTGGGCACGTATTCGCCGCGCCCGTGCATGAAGCGCTCGTCTTCCTTGCGCGTGAGCGATGCGCCGATGCCTTGCGCGCTATCGCCGCCGCCCTGTCTATGCAGACGTTTGATCATCGTATGAACCTCGCATTCTCAGGCGGCGCGCGCGAGCGGCAGGGTCGGCGAAACGGCGTCGTGGCGCACGCCGTCGCGCAGGCAGAAGAGCGGCGCCAGCATGCGGTCGGTGATGACCTGCGTGCCTTCGTTGTCCTCCAGCACCCAGCGCCCGCGCCGGTCGTCGAGCACGCTGATGTCTGCGCCGCGTCCCACCTTGAGCGTGCCGATCTCGCCCTCCATGCCGACCATCTTCGCGGCGTTGCACGTCGTCATGGCGACGACGTGATCGAGCGGCAGGCCGAGCGCGAGCATGCTGGTCATCGCGCTGACAAGGCTGAACTGCGTGCGGCCGAGGAACGAATGCTCTTCGTCGGGATGGCTGTCGGGCGTGCCGGCTGGCGCGGGCACGTGTGTGTTGTAGCCGTGCATGTCCGCGCCGAGCGTGTCGGGCACGACGCCCGCATCGAGCACGATGCGCGCCGTCCTGAAGCTGAAATGCGAGCCGTGGCCGACGTCGATCTTCAGGCCGCGCGCGACCGCTTCGTGCACGAGCGGATGCAGTTGCCCGTTCTCCTCCACGAAGCCGCCCGGATGACGGCTGAACGGATGCGCGAGGATATCGCCGGGCTTGAGGGTCTCGACCACCTGATTGAAGATGCAGTCCGGCTGGACCGGCAGGCCGCCGCTCTGTGGCTTCGGCCACAACTGGCCGAAGTGGATGTACAGGGGCAGTTGCGCGCCACGGCCAATCTGCGCGGCGATCTTCATCACGTCGAGGCCCCAGCGCGCGAAGCCGCCGATTTCCGCATGCGCCTTGATGCCCTTCACCAGATCGGGATTGGCCTTGATGGACTTGATGGTCGCATCGGCATCCAGACAGTCGGGGCGATACAGGTCCGGATAGTAGTGACCTTCGAGCCCGCCGACGAGATAGGCGGAGATGAACGCGAGCACGCGCGTGGCCGAACGCTCCGCTACGTAATGACGAAAGCCCGGAATCGTGATGCAGCTCGGACCGCCCTGATCGACGATCGTCGTGACGCCCGACTGCACGCCGCACTGATCGGCATTCAAGCCGAAGCGGCCCGTCACGTACTGATAGATGTGGCCGTGCGTATCGATGAGACCGGGCAGCACCAGCTTGCCGCCGCAATCGACGAGTTCCGCCTGATGTGCCTGGCTCGCGGCAGCGGCGCCGATTGCGGCAATGACGCCGTTGTCCACCAGGACGTCGAGCGTGGCGTCGATTTTCTGGGCCGGGTCGATGACGCGCCCTCCCTTGAGCAGAACTTGTGACATGTACTGTGCGCCTGGCCGAGTCGAAAGATGCGTGGTGTACCGCAAGTTGTATGCCGGTTTTTATGCATCGATTTACGAACGAATTTTCTTCATCCGAATCATTCAGTTAGCAGTGTTCTTCAACGCCAGATACGTGCCATTCCACGGAGCTTCGCAAACTGCCTCGCACCAACTCGGAGAGCACCGACGCGTTCCCGCACCACGCCCATGCGCGATGCCTTCTTATGGTGATTCGTCGGTGTACCCCGCATTTGCGGCGCGCCGCGATTTCGGCCTAGAATGCGGCATCGGAGCGTCCGACGCTCGTCCCTCTTTCCACGGAAGTCGCTGACATGCGAAACACCGTCACCGATCACATCGACATCGAAAGCGTTCGCGCGGAGCTTGCGCAGCGGCAGGCGCGCTCGCCGCTGTTTGCGCGGCCCGGCTTTCTGATTCGCCGCATGCATCAGATCCATACGTTCCTGTTCGTGCAGGAAACGAGCGAGTTCAACATCACGCCGGTGCAATACAGTTTGCTCACGGCGCTGGAATCGCTCGGCGAGATGGATCAGAACTCGCTCGCCATCGAAGTCGGACTGGAGCGCTCCAGCGTCGCAGAAGTCATTCCGCGACTCAACGCGCGCGGGCTCGTCAGCCGCACGCAGGCCGAACATGACAAGCGGCTGCGGCTCGTCAAACTCACGCCGGCGGGCAAACGCCTGGTCAGGAAGATGGCCGCCGCCGTGCAGCGCGCGCACGAGCGCACCATCGAGCATCTTTCGCCTGTGGAGCGCGACGTCTTCATGCTGCAAATGATCCGGCTGGTGGAAGCCAACAACGCCGACAACCTCGTGCCCTTCCGGCTGCCCGACAGCCAGTTGCTCGCCCAGGACGAAAGCGAAAGCGAAGCCGGCGCGACGTGAACATGACGCCCGAGGAGCGCCCCGCCATCGCACTGCACGCTACGCTTTCGCGCGCGGATCGCGTCTATTACACGCTGCGCGACGAAATCTTCGACATGCATCTCCTGCCGGGCGACCGGCTTACGGAGGGCGCCATCGCCGAACGCTTCGCGGTCTCGCGCACGCCCGCGCGCGAAGCCCTGCAGCGGCTTCAGAGCGACGGTCTGATGCAGGGCTATGTGCGCGGCGGCTGGGAAGTCGTGCCGATCGACAACAAGCGCTTCGACGACCTCTACGAGATGCGCCAGATGATCGAAACCTTCGCCGTGCGCAAACTCTGCGACGCGCAGACGCCGCAGGCTAAGCTGCATCTGCTGCTCGATGCGCTCGATCGCATCTGGAAAATCGGGCGCGCGCGGCGCATCACCGATGGCCGCAAGCTCGTCGAACTGGACGAAGCGCTCCATCACTCGCTCGTCGCGGCGGCGGGCAACGACGAGCTCACCTCGGCGATGCAGCGCGTCACCGACCGCATTCGCGTGGTGCGGCGGCTCGACCTGGTGCAGGGCGACTGCATCGCCGAAACCTATGACGAACACGCTGCGATTCTCGACGCCATTCGCCGCGGCGACGGCGCGCTCGGTGTCGAACTCGTGTCGCGCCATATCCGCGGAAGCCAGGCCAGCGTGAGCGGCCTCACCATGCAGCGCCTGCTCGCCGCGCGCACCGGGACAGGGCGCGAAGCCGTCGAGCACGCACCGGCAAGGCCTCGGCGCACCATCTGACGACATCACGAGGCTTCGCATCGGCGTCGTCGACGCGGCGCTGCAAGCCTTATCCGGCAAGCCTGATCAGGGTTATTACCAAGCGTTGGCACGGATCTCGCATTGGTCGTTTCGTTGTATACAAGGAAACGTCAATGCTTCTGGAACACGCGCAAGCCGCTGCCAACACACTGAATCCCACGCGCGGATCGCGCGGCATGGCGGTCGCGCCGCACGCGCTCGCCTCGCAAAGCGCGCTCGCCGTCCTGCGCGAAGGCGGAAACGCGGTGGAGGCGATGATCGCCGCCGCCGCGACCATCGCGGTGGTCTATCCGCACATGAACAGCATCGGGGGAGACGGCTTCTGGCTGATCTCGCGCCCCGGCCACGCGCCCGTCGGCATCGAGGCATGCGGCGCGGCCGCGATGCGCGCCAGCATCGACACGTATCGCTCACTCGGTCTGAGCGCGATTCCCCCACGCGGCCCGCTCGCGGCCAATACCGTCGCCGGCACGGTGTCGGGCTGGGACTTCGCGCATCGCTACTCGAAAGACGTGCTCGGCGGTCGCCTGACTGTCGCGCGGCTGCTCGAAGACGCCATTTATTACGCGAGGGACGGCATCCCGGTCACGCGCAGCCAGGCCGATTGCATTGCGGGCAAGCGCGCAGAACTGGAAACCGTGCCCGGCTTCGCGCAGACCTTTCTCCCTGATTCACGTGCGCCGCACACCGGCGAGCGCTTCGTCAACGCGCGGCTTGCCGCGACGCTGCAACGCCTCGCGGATGCCGGTCTCGACGACTTCTATCGCGGCGACCTCGCGCGCAGCATCGCGAGCGATCTCGCATCGCTGGAAACGCTCGTCACGCTCGACGACCTCGAGCGGCACCGCGCCTGCGCGCGCACGCCGCTCGCGCTGCGGCACACACTCGGCACCGTCTACAACATGCCGCCGCCCACGCAAGGCCTCGTCTCGCTGCTGATCCTCGGCGTGCTGGACCGCCTGCTTACCCACGACATGGACCCGCTCGGCCCCGAGTTCGTGCACGCGTGCGTCGAGGCGACCAAGCTCGCCTTCAAGGTGCGCGACGAGCACGTGACCGATCCGGACCATATGCGCATCGACCCGGTCACGCAGCTCGATCCCGCCGCGCTCGACGCGATGGCCTCTCAGGTGTCGATGTCGCGCGCCGCGCCGTGGGGTCAGGGCCGAGGCCCGGGCGATACGGTGTGGATGGGCGTCATCGATCGCGATGGCGTCGCGGTCAGCTTCATCCAGAGCATCTATCACGAGTTCGGCAGCGGAATCGTGCTGCCGCAGTCGGGCATCAACTGGCAGAACCGCGGCTGCAGCTTCTCGCTCGACCCTTCGTCGCTAAATCCGCTGATGCCGGGCCGCCGCCCCTTTCACACGCTCAATCCCGCCCTCGCGCATTTCGCCGACGGCCGCACCATGGTGTACGGCAACATGGGCGGCGACGGCCAGCCGCAGTCGCAGAGCGCGGTGTTCTCGCGCATCGCGCGATTCGGCTGGAATCCGCAGGCCGCGATCGATGCGCCGCGCTGGCTGCTCGGCCGCACCTGGGGCCAGTCCACCGATTCGCTGAAGCTCGAAGCGCGCTTTGCCGCCCCGACCGTCGACGCACTGCGCGCCCTCGGGCACGACGTCGAAGTGCTCGCCGCCTACGACGAAGCGATGGGTCATGCCGGCGCGATCGTTCGTCATTCCGACGGTTCGTTCGAGGGCGGACACGATCCGCGCAGCGACGGCGGCGTCGCAGGCTGGTAACGCTTCAGGGCACATCGCCATTCGCAGTCGTTTCATCGTCCGGTCCCGCGATTCGTCGGACCGGACGGCGCCTCTCATCCTTTTGATTCGCAATACCACCGGGGAACGCAATGAACTCTCGCATCCAGCCGATGCACGACGATGCCGCAATGCCCTCGCCCGCCGTCGTCGCACATAACCGCTGGCTCCAGCTCGGCCTGGGCCTCCTCTGCATGATGGCGATCTCCAGCCCGCAATACGTCTGGACGCTGCTGACGAAGCCACTGTCGGCGAAGCTCGGCGTGCCGCTGCCGGAGCTGCAGGTGACCTTCTCGATGCTCATCATCCTGCAGACGTTCTTTTCGCCGTTTCAGGGCAAGCTGATCGACCGTTTCGGGCCGCGCCTCCTGATCTCGCTCGGCACGGTGATGTCGGGCCTGAGCTGGGTGCTGGCGTCGATGGCCACGAGCACGTCGATGCTCTATCTCACGTATGGTCTCATCGGCGGACTCGGCACGGGCATCGTGTATGTCGGCGTCGTCGGGCTGATGGTGCGCTGGTTCCCGGACCGGCGCGGCTTCGCGGCCGGCGCGGTGGCGGCGGGCTACGGCATGGGCGCGATCGTAACCACGTTCCCGATCTCGGCATCGCTTGCGACGCGCGGACTCGACGCCACGCTTTGGATCTACGGCATCGCCTTCGCGATCGTGGGCTTTGTCGCGTCGCAGGGTCTGCGCGTGCCGCGCGATGCGGCGCTCGGGCCGGCGTCGGCTGCGGCGGCATCGGGCGTGACGAATCTTCGTCCTTCGCAGATGATGAAGTCGCCGCTCTTCTGGCTCATGTTCGCCATGATGACGATGATGTCCACCTCGGGCCTCATGGTCACCTCGCAGATGGCGACCTTCGCGGCGGATTTCGGCATTACGAAGGTCGTCGTGTTCGGCATGGCCGCGCTGCCGCTCGCGCTGACTATCGACCGCTTCACGAACGGCCTCACGCGTCCGCTGTTCGGCTGGGTGTCCGATCGCTTCGGCCGTGAAAACACGATGTTCTTCGCGTTCGCGCTCGAAGGCGTGGCGATGGCGCTGTGGCTCCTCACGCGCGACAACGCCGTGCTGTTCGTGCTGCTCTCGGGCGTGGTGTTCTTCGGCTGGGGCGAAATCTTTTCGCTCTTCCCGTCCACGCTGACCGATACGTTCGGCACACGCCACGCGACCGAGAACTACGGCTGGCTGTACATCTCTCAGGGCATCGGCTCGATCTTCGGTGGACCGCTCGCGGCGCTGTTGCATCAGCATGCGCAAAGCTGGGTGCCGGTCTTCAGCGTCGCGATCACGCTGGACATCGTCACCGCCCTACTCGCGCTCTTCGCGCTCAAGCCAATGCGCACTCGCTTCCTGAAACAGGGGACTGTATAAACGTCCAGGCACCGCGAGAGGATTACCGTTCGACGTATGTTCGCTTGCCGCCGGGGCCGCCGATGCGCTCGCCCCGGCGACGGGCGCGGAGGCGTAACAGCCGATCAAGCGTCTCGGACATCGCATCGGCGAGGGACAGAGATTGGCCGATCTCTGCCGGGATGACCGGGCTGAATCGTTACAATGCATCGATGAACTCCATCTTTGACGGCGTCGAATGCGAGATATGCTGACTTCCTTTTTTTGGAGCGGCGACGCCATCCGCAGTCGTAACGTAAGCGACATCGTTTTATCGGGCACGCTCGATGTGCCTGCGCCTTGTGCGTCCGTGCTTGCGGATTGGCAAAGAGAGACAGCGACCCGGCTCGCCCTGGAACCTGGGGATGTCGAGGCAATGCATCTGGCGCGTACGCAAGTGCGCTGGCCGGACTACAAGCGGTGCGTGCAGGCCATGTCCGACTGGACAGGCGCCCTGGGACTGCCCGCGGTGCTTGCCGACAGCCCCATGGCGCTGATGGCCTGTCGTGGCGCGAAACATCACCATGATGGCGAGCAATATGGCGGTGCCGCCTTTTGCAATCTCTTCCTGAGCGAAGACAAGGGTCTGGACTTGCACTTTCCCTCTACGGGCCAACGCATTCCCCTTAAGCGCGGAACAGCCGTGATTTTCGATACGGCCCAGCCCCACGGCGTCGTTCAGCGCGGCAGCGACAGGTTTTTCCCGGCCGACTTCGCCCCGGACCAAGACTTCACCCAGATTTTTCTGACGTGGGAACTTCCAATCGAAGACGCCAATATTGGAAATGCGCTGAAGATCGTCCTCGATGTTGACCGCCCGACGTCGCTACAGCTCAAGGAAGAGCAAGTCCGGTTGAACGGTGCACCGGCCGCCGTGTGCCCGGAATCGGGTCGGTGGCTCCGCGTTGACTAGCGGTCGGCGTCACGGCCTGGACCGTGGCACTGGACCGCGAAGTAAGCGACTCACAACCCAACTCGTCCTCGCGTCGGCTCGAGGCGTACAGACATCGCCCCTAACCGGAGCGCATCCCATGCTTTCAGATCTCTATCGCGGCTACATTGCCTGTCTGAACGCGCAGGACTGGCCGAATCTCGGCACATACGTTCACGACGCGGTGCAGTACAACGAGCGGGCGCTGACGCTCGATGATTACCGCGAAATGCTGAAAAAAGACTTTCGCGAGATACCGGATCTCCTCTTCGATATTCAACTGCTGATTGAAGAGCCGCCGCGCGTCGCGTGCCGGTTGCGGTTCGAATGCACGCCGGTAGGGGAATTCATGGGACTGCGCATCGACGGAAAACGCGTCGTTTTCTGCGAGAACGTGTTCTACGAATTCCGCGAAGGGAAAATCGCCAAGGTCTGGTCCGTCATCGACAAAGCTGCGATCGAGGCGCAGCTTTAGGCGGCTTCCGTGAAGAACGTATCGACGATGTCGTCCCTCAACCCGGCGACCTCGCGATCCCCCACCTTCCGCGGCCTCGCCAATCCCACGTCGATCACTTCGCCGATGCGCCCGGGCCGCGCCTGCATCACCACGATCCGATCCGAGAGCAGTACTGCCTCTTCCACATCGTGCGTGACGAGCACCATCGTGATTCGTTCCCGCTCCCATATGCGTTGCAATTCCAGTTGCAAACGGCTGCGCGTGAGCGCATCGAGCGCGCCGAAAGGTTCATCGAGCAGCAGCAATCGCGGCCGATTGACGAGCCCGCGCGCAATCGCCACACGCTGCGCCATCCCGCCCGACAACTGATGCGGATAATGCCGCTCGTATCCCTTCAACCCGACGAGCTCGACATGTTCCGCCACCGCCCGCGCTTTCTCCGCTTTCGACAGCGGCGCATTGCGCAACGCAACGGCCACGTTCTGCGCGACATCGAGCCACGGAAACAGCCGATGGTCCTGAAACACGATCCCGCGCGACAAATCGGTGGTCACGACGCGCTTGCCGTCGAACTCGATCTCGCCTTCGTGATCGCCGTCCAGCCCTGCGATGAGCCGCAGCAACGTCGACTTGCCGCACCCGCTCGCCCCGACGATGCTCACGAACTCGCCGCTCGCAATCGACAAGTCGATGCGATCGAGCACCGGGGGCGCCGCATCGTCGTTGAAGCGCTTGCTCACATGCCGCAGCGTCAGACCGCTGTCCTGCCCGATTGCCGTCGTCATTACTGGATTCTCCTCAAGCCGCGCGCGACGTCTCGAACCAGCGCCGCTGCACGCCGCGCGCCAAGGCATTCAGCGCCCACCCCGTCAAACCGACCACGATCACGCCGAACACGACGAGATCCATGCGAAATTGCTCGCTGCCATCGACAAGCGTATTGCCGATCCCGCTGCCCGCGACGAGCAGATACTCCGCCCCGAGCGTCGCGAGCCACGAATAGATGAGCGCGAGATACACGCCCGTGAAGATCGAAGGCAACGCGGCGGGCAACACCACGTACGCCAGCGTCTGCAACCGGCCATAGCGATATGCCCGCGCCACATCGAGCCAGTTGACCGGCACCGCGCGAATGCCATCGCTCGTGTGCATCACGACCGGCACGAGTGCCGCGAGCGAAAGGAACACGACCTTCGCGACATCGCCCAGACCGAACCAGACGGAAATCAGCGGGATCCACGCGAACAGCGAAACCTGCTTGAAGGTGTTGAAGCTCGGCGCAATCGCGCGATTCGCGAGCTTCGAGATGCCGAGCAGCGCGCCGAGCGCGAGGCCGAGACCCGTGCCGATCGCGAACCCTGTCAATTCACGCGCAAGCGATGCGGACAACGCCCGCACGAGCGCGCCGCTTCGAACCTGCTCGACGGCGGTATCCCAGACCTGTGCGGGCGAAACCATCACGCCGTGCCCGGCTTGCGCGCCGCGCGACACGATCCACCACACCGCGAGCGCGGCGACCGGCAGCACGAGCCCGCGCCACGATCCTTTGACTGTTCCGGCTTCCCAATCCAGTGTCGACATCTGTTGATCCTCAAACCGAGCGGCCGCGCTGAAGCCTGCGCTCGAAAACATTGAGCAGACGATCCGCCGCATAACCGATTGCACCGACGATCAGAACCGCGGCCAGCACGAGATCGAGCTGAAAGAGCTGTCGTCCGTACACGATGAGATAACCAAGCCCTTCCGACGATGCCACGAGTTCGACGACGACGAGCGTCAGCCACGCCTTCGTGAACGCGAGCCGCACGCCGGTGCCGATGACGGGTATCGCCGAAGGCAAGGTCACGCGCGCAATCACCTGCCAGCGCGAATAGCGATACACCGCCGCGACTTCCTGCAATGCGCGCGGCGTGCCGCGAAAGCCTTGCAACGTGGACAGCGTGACGGGAACGAGCGCCGCGTGCCCGATCAGCAGATACTTCAGCGGCTCGCCGATGCCGACGACGATCATGAGGAACGGCAGCCAGCCGAGCACGGGCACCTGCACGATCGCATTGAAGCTCGGCAGCACGTAAGCCTCGAACGTGCGCGACAGGCCCAGCAAACCGCCCAGCAAGATGCCGAGCGCCACGCCACCGCCGAAGCCCACGGCGGCACGCGTCATGCTTGCCCACACGTGGATCCATAGCTCGCCGTTCTTCAGGAGCGCGCCGAGCGTTTCGAACACGAGCGCGGGCGGCGGCAACACCTGCGCGGAAATCCAGCCGTATCGCGAACCCGTCATCCATAGCAAGGCCAAAGCGATGGGCACGATCCACGGCAACGCAGTCCAGCCGATCGAGCGCAACGTATCGCCCGGCAGCGTCCTGCGCGCGCGATATGCCGGAAGAAATACACGCGTCAGGGCGTTGGCCATTTACCTGTTCTCCGCGAGACGTTCGCCGGCAGGCTTGCCCGAGGCATCGAAACGCGGCCAGTATGCTTCGAGCTTCAGCGACTTCAATGCCTGATCGAGATACTTCGGCTCGAACCATCCGTTCACGCTGACGGGCTGGCGGATCAGGTTCAAACGCAGCGCATCGTCGGCGACGGATTGATAGCGCGCGACGAGGAACGGGTCGATGAGCGGCGAGTTGCGATCCTTCAACGGCTGATTCGCATACTCCGAAGCCCACGATTCAGGGGGAATGCCGCTCTTCGACCACAGCGCGAAGAGCGCGTTGCGGTTCGCTTCGTCGGACGACCAGTACGCCGCCTGAACGACCGCGGTCACGACTTTCTGCACGGTATCGGGATGCGCGTTTTCGAAGTCGTCGAGCACGAGCAGATGCGCCTGGCGCGTGAGCTGCAAGCCGTCGTCGCGCGATGCATAGACGATCTTCGCGAGCCCCTGACGCTGCAGCTTGAAGAGCGAATAGTCGAGGAATACCGCATCGACGCCCTTCGATGCGAGCGCGGCCTGTGCAGCAGCGGTATCGAGATTGATCACGCGCAGATCGCGCTCGCTGAGGCCGTTTTGCTTCAGCACGTTATCGGCGACGAGTTGCAGGTTCGTCCCGCGAAAGATGGCGACGCGCTTGCCCTTGAGATCCTTCACGCTCTTGATATCGGAATCGGGCGGCACGGCGAGATAGACGCCGGCGCGCACGTTGGACGCCACCAGCAGATGCGTCTTCAATCCGTTCGCGCGGCCGATCACGGCAGGCAGATCGCCCTGATACGCGAAATCGATCTGCTTGTTCGCGAGCGCTTCGTTCACGGCCGGTCCCGCGCCTTTGAAGAAGATCCATTCGACCTTGAGCTGCTCGGGCCGCAACGCATCCTCGACACGATGCTGCAACTGCGCGGTCGCGGCCGGTGAGCCGCCGAAGGTCGGCGGATCGCCGCTGCCCTGCTGCGCGACGCCGATGCGCACCACCGCCGGATCGGCGGCATGCGCGGGACCGATGAGCGCAGCGAACAACGTCGCCGCGCCGACGAAGAGCTTGGATCGTAGTGTCATCGTGCAATGAGAGAGTGTGTGGACCGCCGGCGATGAAGCGTCATCGCCGGTGCATAAGGCGCGTCAGACGCTGCGGGTTTCCTGCCTGACGATGCGGCTCCTGCGCCCGTCGATGCCCACGGGCACGTCGCCATGCACGGTCGCGCGGCGCACGACGCGATGCGCGTCGCCGTAATCGGCCACCGCGTAATGCTGAGTCGCGCGGTTGTCCCAGATGGCGACGTCACCTTGCGTCCAGCGCCAGCGCACCGTGTTCTCCAGACGCGTGACGTGGTCGTGGAACAGTTCGATCAGTCGATCCGAATCGCGCTGCGACAGGCCGATGAAGCGCTGCACGAAGTGCCCCAGCACGAGGGTGCGCTCACCCGTTTCAGGATGCACGCGCACGACCGGATGCTCCGTCTCGTAGAGCGTCGAGGTGAACTGCTTGCGATACTCGCGCTCGGATTCCGTGTCGGGCACGTGACGTGTCGCGGCATAGTCGTAGGTATTCGAATGCAGCGCCCACAGCTTGTCGGCGAGATCGCGCAGGGCTTGCGGCAGATTCGCGTATGCGGCGGCGGTGTTGGCCCATACCGTATCGCCTCCCGCGGGCGGAATCACGACGCCGCGAAGAATCGAGATCTTCGGATACGCATCGACGAAGGTAACGTCCGTATGCCAGGAGTTCGCGCGCGTGCCGTGCTTCGAATCGAGTTCGAGCAGGCGGCTGCCGTTCGAAAGCGACGGCACCGTCGGATGCGCGACGGTCTCGCCGAAGCGCGCGGCGAAGGCTTCCTGCGCGGCATCGTCGAGATGCGACTGGCCGCGAAAAAAGAGCACTTTATGTTCGAGCAACGCCTGGTTGATTGCGGCGATCGCGTTGTCGTCGAGATCGGCGGAAAGCGTCACGCCGCGCACTTCCGCTCCGATGCGCCCGCCGATTGGGCGCACCTGGACCGGTTCATTCGACGTGACGGCCTGAAGCGGGGATTCGGCGGCGAGCGTGGGGATATCGGACATCGAAAAACTCCGTTGATATGCGTTTGTCGGATGCAGGCCGCAGTGGATGCGACGAAAACATTGAAGCATCGACAGCACGCTCGACCAACGAAGCGTTTCGACTAAGCATTAAAGCGATCAGCGAGATATGTATTGCTGCAGGCCCGCGATGCTTTGCTGCAATTCCGCCTCCAGTCGCGCCATCAGTTCGGCGGCGGGCAACTCGCGCACGAGCGCGGCCGCCTGCCCGGCCCACTGCGCGCCGTAACCGAATTCGCCTTTCGCTTTAGCGGCCGCGTGCAGCGACTTGCCCGCATCGTAGGCGATGGGATACGCGGGAACCGCCGGTGCATGCGCGCCGCGCCCCAACTCGGTGAACTTGTTGACGAGGCCGCGCGCCTTGCGGCCCGAGATTGCAGCGGTGAATGTCGTATGGTCCGCTGCATCGCTGAGAATCGCGCGACGATAGCCTTCGTCGATCGACGTCTCCGTGCACGGCACGAACGCCGTGCCGAGCTGCGCCGCCTGCGCGCCGAGCGCCAGCGCAGCCGCGATGCCCGCGCCATCCATGATGCCGCCCGCCGCGATCACCGGCACATCGAACCTGCTTGCAAGAAGGCGCGTCAGCGCGAAGGTGCCGAGGTTGTCGTCGCAGGCTTCTGGGTCGAAGGTGCCGCGATGCCCGCCCGCTTCGATGCCCTGTGCGACGATCGCATCCATGCCCGCCGTAACGAGCTGCTGGGCCTCTCGAACGTTAGTTGCAGACGCAATCAGTTTGATGCCGGCCCCGCGCAATGCATCGATATATTCCTTCGACGGCAAGCCGAAGTGAAAGCTCACGATAGCCGGCTTTTCATCGACGAAAACTTCGAGCATCGCGTCATCGACGACGAAGCTCGTGTAAATCTCGCTCAGCTTCGCGGGCGGCGTCGCGCCGTATTGCGCGAACACAGGCGCGAGCCATTCGGTCCAGGCCTTCTCGACGGCGGGCTCGGCGCTGGCGGGCGCATGACAGAAGACGTTGATGTTGAACGGCCTGCTGGTGAGTTCGCGCGTCTCGCGGATCACCTTGCGCGCGCCCTGCGCGTTCATCGCGCCGACGCCGAGCGAGCCGAGCCCGCCCGCATTCGATACGGCCGCCGCGAGCGCGGGCGTGCTCACGCCTGCCATCGGCGCCTGGATGATCGGCGTATCGATGCCGAGTAACGATGTCAATGCGTTCTTGCTCATGGATATGCATCCTTTAAACATTGCATGATTCAGCGCGTCGCGAGCTTCTCGACGACGAAGTCCACGAAAGCCCGCACGCGCGACGACAAATGCCTGCCATGCGGATACAGCAGGATGAACGGTCTGCTGCAGCCGCCGAACTCGGGCAGCACCTCAGTCAGCGTGCCCGCGCGCAACTCCTCCTCGACGGTGAAGCGATAGGTCTGAAAAAGGCCCGCGCCGTGACCTGCGAGCGGAATGCCCGCGAGCGCATCGCCGGAGGTGCCGTAGCCCCCTTCTGTCGTGATCTCTACCGCGTCGCCGTTCTGCATGAAGAGCCATGGCACCGGGCGCCCGGTGCTCGGCATCTCGAACTGAATGCATTCGTGTTCGAGCAAGTCCTCGATGCGCCTGGGCGTGCCAGAGCGCTTCAGATAACCCGGCGATGCCACGACGACGAGTTCCGCATCTTCCAGCTTGCGCGCGATCAGTCCGGAATCGCGTGGCGCGCGGCCGCGTATCGCCAGATCGAAACCTTCGTCGGCAAAGTCGATGTTGCGGTTGCTCAGATGCGCCTCGACGGTCACTTCGGGATAGCGCTTTCTGAACTCCGCGAGCAACGGCAGCATGCGATAGTGGCCGTAAGGCGTCGGCATGCTGATGCGCAGCACGCCCTTCGGCGTGGTCTGCTGGCCGGTGGCCTCGCGCTCCGCTTCCGCAAGACGATTGAGCGCGTCGCGGCATTGCTCGAAGTAGCGGCGGCCCGCATCGGTCAGTCGGATCTGGCGCGTCGTGCGCACGAAAAGCCGCACGTCGAGGCGTTTTTCCAGCCGCGCGACAGAGCGGCTCACCGCGGCGGGCGTGACGCTCGCCGCCGTTGCGGCCAGCGTGAAGCTGCCGAGTTCCGCGGCGAGGCAGAAGAGTTCGATGCTGCCGAGAAGAAGATCGTCGAATTGCCGCTGCATGTCGATGGGCTTCGCGTCGTTGTCGCTGCATCTTCCGCGCTTGCGGCCGCACGGTCAACCGACGCCGTTTCATTTGACTTGTGACGCACGGGAACAGATCGGCCGCGCAAGCCCCAAAAACAATCGCCCGCTTCTTCCACACGGGAAAAAGCGGGCGATATTCATACGTTGGGTGACGCCTTACTTCGCGGTCGGCATCGCGAATTCCGCGCCCTTCTCCGTGCTCTCGGGCCAGCGCTGCATGATCGACTTCTGCTTCGTGTAGAAGCGCACGCCTTCCTCGCCGTACGCGTGCATGTCGCCGAAGAGACTGCGCTTCCAGCCGCCGAACCCGTGCCATGCCATCGGCACCGGAATCGGCACATTGATGCCGACCATGCCCACTTCGATGCGTCGCCCGAACTCACGAGCGATGTGACCATCGCGCGTATAGCACGCAACGCCGTTGCCGAACTCGTGTTCGTTGACGAGATCGACCGCTTCGCCGAAATCCTTCACGCGCACGCATGCGAGCACGGGGCCGAAGATCTCTTCCTTGTAGATGCGCATGTCAGGCGTGACGTGATCGAACAGCGTGCCGCCCGTGAAGAAGCCGTCTTCATGGCCCGGAACCTTGTAGCCGCGGCCATCTACGACGAGCTTCGCGCCTTCGTCCACGCCAAGCGCGATATAGCCTTCGATGCGCTCCAGTGCGGCGCGCGTGACGATCGGGCCCATTTCCGCATCGGACTCCATGCCGTTTCTGATCTTGAGCTGCTTCGCGCGCTCGGCAAGCTTCGGCACGATCTTGTCGGCGACATCGCCCACGAGCACCGCGACCGAGATCGCCATGCAGCGCTCGCCCGCCGAACCGTAGCCCGCGCCGATCAGGGCATCCACGGCTTGTTCGATATCGGCATCGGGCATCACGACCATGTGATTCTTCGCGCCGCCAAGCGCCTGCACGCGCTTGCCGTGCTTCGCGCCCGTCTCGTAGATGTAGTTCGCGATCGGCGTCGAGCCGACGAAGCTGATCGCCTTCACTTGCGGATGCGTGAGCAAAGCATCGACGACGACCTTGTCGCCCTGCACGACGTTGAAGATGCCGTCGGGCAGGCCGGCTTGCTTGAGCAGATCGGCCATGAACAACGACGCCGACGGATCGCGCTCGCTCGGCTTCAGGATGAACGCGTTGCCCGCCGCGATTGCGACCGGGAACATCCAGCACGGCACCATGCACGGGAAGTTGAACGGCGTGATGCCCGCGACGATGCCGAGCGGCTGGCGCGTCGTCCAGTTGTCGATGCCGGTGGAGACCTGTTCGGTGTAATCGCCCTTCAGCAGTTGCGGAATGCCGCATGCGAATTCGATCACGTCGATGCCGCGCGACACTTCGCCCTGGGCATCCGAGAACACTTTGCCGTGCTCCGCGGTGATGATTGCGGCGAGCTCGTCGCGATGCTTGTTCATGAGTTCGAGGAACTTGAGCATGACGCGCGCGCGGCGGATCGGCGGCATGTCCCGCCAGGCCGGGAACGCGGCTTTCGCGCTCGCGACGGCTGCATCGACATCGGCGGCTTCGCCCAGCACGAGCTTGCGCGGGCGCTCGCCCGTCGCGGGATTGAACACCGGCTGCGTGCGCGTGGCCGAGCCATGCGTGCGCTCGCCGTGAATGTAATGGACTACGTCGGCCGTATCGTTGAACGCTTGCATCTCGACTCCTCTGTCTGACTGGTTTGGCACTCTACACAGTGTAAGAAGCGTCTCGTCCGCTGCAAAGACGCTATGATTGAACTCATTGTTTATATCGGCGAACAATCGGCTGATGGACGAGCAAAAGATCGAAGGTCTCTGGACCCATTTGCACTGGTTGACGGTGCTCGCGGAACAAGGCAGCTACACGGCGGCGGCGGCGCGCCTGAACGTATCGAAAGCGGCGATGAGCCAGCGCATCGCGGAGCTGGAGCGCGCGGCAGGCGTGCCGCTCGTCACGCGCACGACGCGCAGCGTGCGCTTCACGGAGGCGGGCCGAAGGCTCGTCGACGATACGCGCGAGCAATACGAGCGCATTGCGTCGAGTTTCCTGAGCGTGAAGGAAACGGCGGGCATCGCGCGCGGCCTGATCCGCGTGACCGCGCCGATGGCCTTTTCGCGGCAGCAACTCGTGCCGCGCATGTCGGGATTTCTGCATGCGCATCCCGAAGTGCGCGTGCAACTGGAGGCCTCGGACAAGCTGAGTTCGATCGCGACCGAAGGCTTCGATCTCGCGGTGCGGCATAGCGCGCAGGTGCCGGATACGCATGTCGCGTGGAAGTTGTGCGATACGCATTCGGTGATCGTGGCGACGCGTGCGTATCTGAAGCGGCGCGGCACGCCCGCGACACCGGACGACCTCGCCACGCACGATTGCCTCGTCTATCCGCGCCCGCAGGCGTCGAGCATCTGGTCGTTTCAGAGAAAGGGCTCGCGCAAGAGTTCGACCGGGCCCTATACGCTCGCGGTGAACGGGCCGTTCGCGGCGAATAACAGCGAAGTGTTGCGCGATGCCGCGCTCGACGATCTCGGCATTGCGCTGCTGCCTGATTTCACCGCGCAAGCCGCCGTGCAGGCGGGCAAGCTCGTCGTGCTGCTACCGGAGTGGCGTCCGGTCGGCGCGTTCGCCGATCAGCTATTCGTGGTGCGGCCGTATGCGCCGCATGTGCCGCGCGCGGTTGCGCTTTTCATCGGATATTTGCGCGAGGCTTTTGCGGGTGGGTTTCCGCTTTAAATCGAACTGCTCTGAACGGCAAAAACGCGCCCGCTTTCATGCGGGCGCGTTTTGTTGGAGCCCTTGTTGCTTAGTGATGCGCGAACGTCGGGAAAACCTCACTCTCGATCGCATTAATGTGGGCGCCCGATTGCGCCGAGCCTTCCGCCGCACCGCCGAATGCGCTCCGCGCGGCGCCGTTCTGCGCAGCGACGCGTGCTTCGGCGGCCTGGATATCAGCGGGATACCTGGAGTCGCTGATCACGCCTGGGTTATAGCCGGCCTTCTCCAGTTGCACGATTTGTTCGCGGACTTCCGCGCGCGTCAAAGGCTGATTCGATTGCGCGAACGACGCGACCGGAGCGGCAAAAGCGAGAGCGACCGCTGCAATACCGATGAACTTGTTCATGATGCTTCCTCCTGGAAGTTTTGAATTGCCGCTTCCGCGCTGTGTTGGCTGGCACGCTCGCGACCGTTGAACAGAGTTTAGGTATCGCACGTTTTAGGGTAAATACCTAAACGGCGAAATCACTTTTGGCGAAAATCCGCCTAATCCATGCAACCGCCACGAACCGACGACCTCCGAATCGCCTATAACGAAGAACAGAGCGGCCACCGCAAGTGGCGCATAGCACGAACGATCGTCTCTTCAGGGGAATGACCTTGAAACGAATCCTTGTGATCGGTGCGGGCTTCGCCGGCCTGTGGAGCGCGTTGTCGGCCGCGCGCAAGCTGGATGAACTCGATTGCACCGGCGAAGCCGAAGTCGCCATGGTCAATCCCGAGCCGTTTCATAGCGTGCGAGTGCGCAACTACGAGCAGCCGCTCGACCCGACGCTCGTGCAACTCGACACCGTGCTCAGGCCCGCAGGCGTGCGGCTGATTCAGGCGAAGGCCACCCATATCGACAGTGCCAGCCGCCGCGTGACGATCGAGCATGACGGTGCGTCCGAATCGCTCGATTACGACCGGCTGATTCTCGCGGCGGGCAGCGTGCTCGTGCGCCCGCCGATTCCCGGCCTCGACCGCTTCTCGTTCGATGTCGATACCTACGCGGGCGCGTGCAAGCTGCAGGCGCATCTGCTGACGCTGCCCGCACTGCCCGATACGCCGGGCCGCTATACGGCGGTCGTCGTCGGCGCGGGATTGACGGGCATCGAGCTCGCGGCCGAGTTGCCCGCGCGGCTGCGCGAGATCGTGGCGGCAGGCGATCGCGACAAGGTGCGCGTCGTGCTCGCGGATCGCTCGCCGAAGATCGCGCAGTCGATGGGCGGCGCACAGCATGTCATCGAAGGCGCACTGAAGACGCTCGATGTCGAAACGCGTGCCGGTGTGTCGCTCGAATCGCTCGACGGCCAGAGCGTGACGCTCCACGACGGCACCGCGAGCGAGCGCATCGCGGCCGCGACGGTCGTCTGGTGCGGCGGCATGCATGCGAACGCGCTGGCGGCGCAACTGCCGGTCACGCTCGATCCGCTCGGCCGCGTGCCGGTCGATTCATTCCTGCGCGCGGAAGGCGTGCCGGGCGTGTTCGCGGCCGGCGATTGCGCGCGCGTCCTGATCGACGGCACGCGGCCTTCGGTGATGTCATGCCAGCATGGCCGGCCGATGGGACGTTACGCGGGCAACAACGCCGTCTGCGATCTCTTCGGACTCGAGATGCTGCCGCTATCGATCGACTGGTACACGACCATCTGCGATCTCGGGCCGTGGGGCGCGGTGTATACGGAAGGTTGGGACAGGTTGCTCGTCTCCGAGGGCGAGACGGCGAAGGCGACGAAGCGCACGATCAACGGCGAGCGCATCTATCCGCCGAGAAGCGGCACGCGCGAGGATCTCTTCCGGGCGGCGGCGCCCGTCGTGCAAACGCCGCCGCCGACCGAACGAGGATAAGGGCTGAAGAATCAGGCCTTCTTCACGGACGCGTCGTAGATCTCGTCAATCGACTGTTCGAGCGTCTTGTCGAACTCGCTGTCGCTCATCGACTTCTTCAGCTCGTTGATGAGCGCGCGCGAGAAGCTCGCGATCATGCCGTGGTTCTGCTCGAGCTTCTTGCACGCGTCGCTGCGCGTATAGCCGCCCGACAGCGCGACGACACGCACGACACGCGGATGCTCGATCAGCGGCCGATAGAAATCCGCCTCGTCCGGAATGGTCAGCTTGATCATCACCTTGCTCGATTCCGGCAGCGCGTCGAGGCCCTTGAGCAATTCGTCGCGCAGAATCTTTTCCGCGCCCTTCTTGTCCGGGCTCTTGATCGAGACTTCGGGTTCGAGAATCGGCACGAGGCCGTGCTTGATGATCTGCGCGCCCACCTCGAACTGCTGCTTCGCCACCGCCGCGATGCCCTTCTCATCGGCCTGATGGATCACCGAGCGCATCTTCGTGCCGAACACGCCGAGCTTCACGGCGCGCGCGAGCAGATCGTCGAGGCCGGGAATCGGCTTCATCACCTGCACGCCGTCGGCTTCGGTTTCGAGGCCCTTGTCGACCTTCAGGAACGGCACGATGCCACGGTCTTCCCACAGGAACGTGGGGACCGGCTTGCCTTCTGCTTCGCCGTCCATTGTGCGCTCGAAAAGAATTGCACCGATTACCTTCTTGCCCGTAAATGAAGGCGCGGTCATGATGCGCACGCGCATTTCATGCATCAGCTTGAACATTTCGGCGTCGCCGCTGTAGGCGTCATCCGGGATTCCGTATTGCCGTAGCGCGCCGGGCGTCGATCCACCGCTCTGATCCAGAGCAGCAATGAAACCATCCTTCTCAGCCATTTGCGCGAGCATCTTCTCATTAGCCACGAACGTTTCCTCCTCGAAGTTCAAACTCCGGACGATGCGCGCGTGCATAGTCCGGGCTTATGGTTCAGCTTCCTCAAGTGTAATGGTTTTGGCGGGCGCCAAAGTCGTGCAAATCCGCCATTCGTGCGCAAAAGGGGCGCAACCGCGCGTTAGCCGTGCGTTCATGCACGGCCTGCGATTGAAAAGATCAGGAAGCGGCGGATTTGAGATCGCCGGCGTTGCCGGAACGCCAGACGAAGCCCAGCGCGCGGCGAAGCAAAGAAGGCGCGCGGTCGAAGCCGGCGGTTTGCGGCATTTGCGCATGATCGTTCGATGATTCCGCGACCGGTTCATCGACCGGTTCGTCGACCTGCACAGGTTCCGCTTCGATCGCCTCGTACTCGGAAAGCGGAGCGCGCTTTTCACGCGCGTCGCCGCAGCGTTGATTGAGCACGCGGCGCATATCGGGGTCGTCGATCAGCGCCTGGGCGGTGGCCATGCCGCGCTCGAATTGCAGCGCATAGGCGATGTCGGTGAAATCTTCATAGCGGCCGCTATCGGCCAGCTCGAACGCCAGTTCCAGCGTGCGCCGGCGTTTCCATGCATCGAGATCGTCGTGGGCCATGCTCACAGATGTCCTCTTCTTCGCGATGAGGTGCCGAAGATGTTAGCCCGCGCCAAACGTTTTTCCGTTGTCGCGTCACAACAAGCAGACGAAAAGCGTTCGTGAAATCGTACAAAAAGCGCTTGCCTAACGCACTCGATTCGCGATAGCCCTCGCTTGACACAGCTCGTGTACGGTATTTAATTCACACACCGCGCCTGCAAAATGGCGGACGGCCGCCGACATCTCCTGTCAGCGCAGTGAAGCAGTCCCGACGTATCGGATGTTCGCTCCAGGTGGAGCGCGATGTGCCTTTATCGGAGCCGCGTCATGTACCCGCTTTCAGGAAGTCCGGCACGCGCTGCCGCTCTCGCGCTCTCATGCGCGCTCGTCGCATCCGTCGCCGCATGCGGCGGTTCCGATTCCACTGATACGTCCGTCCCCGACGCCATCACGCAGATCATGAAAAAGCCCATGTATCAGGGCTCGACGTGGGCGCTGCGCGTCGTCGACCTGAACTCGGGCGATCTCGTCTACGACATGAATTCGAACGCGCAGGTGTATGTCGCCTCGGTGCGCAAGCTCTTTTCGCTCGGCGCCGCGCTCGATCAATACGGCGCGTCGCATCAGTTTCAGACGCCGGTGTATCGGCTCGGTACGGTCGATGCGAGCGGCACGCTCAATGGCAACCTCGTGCTCGTCGCGAGCGGCGATCTCTCGATGGGCGGCCGCACGAATCCCGACGGCACGCTCGCCTGGACCAACTTCGACCACAACGAGGCGAACAGTCTCGGCAACGCGCAGATCACGGCGCCCGATCCGCTCGCGGGCTACGACTCGCTCGCGGCGCAGGTGGCGGCATCGGGCATCAAAAAGATCAACGGCGAAGTCGTGATTGACGATCGCCTTTTCGATCCCTTCGACTTTCGCGGCGAGTTCGATTTGCGGCCGATCTTCGTGAACGACGACGTGGTAGATACGATCATCGGTCAGGGCAGCGCGGGGGCGGCGTCGCCGGTGGATTACCGGCCGAAGTCATCGGCATTCACCGTTCAGTCCACGCTCATGACGGGCGCGGCAGGCACGCCCGCGACGATCAAGGTCACGCCCGCGGATCCCACCTGCTTCGGCACGCTGCCCTGCGGCGGCGTGCTGAGCGGCTCGATTCCGGCGGACTACGTGCCGCCGATCGTGCCCAGCTTCCCGGTGATCCGCACGTTTCGCATCACGCAGCCGTCGAACTATGCGCGCTCGGTGCTCATCGACGCGCTCGCGCGCGCGGGCGTCACGGTCACCGCGCCCGCCGTCGAGAGCAATCCGGTGCAACTGCTGCCCGCGAAGAACGCGTATGCCGCCGATACGCGCGTCGCGCAGCTCACGTCGCAGCCGTACGGCGAATATTCGAAGTGGATCTTGAAGGTGAGCTATAACATCGGCGCGGACACGAGCCTGATGCTCTTCGGCGTTGCGAACAACGGCTCGACCACGCTCAATGCGGCGCTCGCCGCCGAGAATGCGAAGCTGTCGGCCGCGCCGTTCAATGTGCCGATGAGCCAGACGCATTTCATCGACGGCAGCGGCGGCGGCGAGACGACGGCGACGCCGCTCGCGGTCATCGCGATGTTGCGCGCGATGAACGGCCGTCCGGTCTTCCCGGCGTATGTGGATTCGCTGCCGTTCCTCGGCGTCGATGGCTCGCTCGCAAGCACCACGGCATTCGAAAGCGATCCGACGCTCGCGGGTGCGAAAGGCAAGGTCTACGCGAAAACGGGCACTTACGCGAGCGGCACCGAGCTGGCGAACGGCCAGATCCAGACGACGCTCAAGGGACAGGCGCTCGCGGGCTATATCGACGCGAAGAGCGGACGCCGGCTCGCGTTTGCGCTGATGGTGAACAACGTGCCGATCGCCGATGTGCCCGACATCCTCAACGTGTTCAACGACCAGGGCACGATCGCGGCGAACATCTGGAAGCTGCAATGACCCGCGTTCGATTCACCACGCGCCGGCGAACGCCAGCACCGCGCGATTGAACGCGCCGGGGCTCGCGACGTTCATCCCGTGCGATGCCCCCGCGATCGTCTGACGCTCCGCGAACTCGATCCACTCCTCGAGCTTCTCGACGTTGTTGCGAAACATACGCGGGCTTTTCTGCCCGTCGATGAGCAAGGTGCGGCACTTGATGTCGCGCGCCGCCTCACGCGTGTAGGCGGGCAAGGGATCGCGAAATTGCCTCGGCAGCGTGAGCGCGTTGTCGAGCGCCATGCGCCGGAAGCTCTCCGTGCTTTTCTTCCAGAAGCCCGGCATGCTGACCGAATCCACGAACATTTCGAGGCCGCGATCGAATTCGCCCTCTTCGATCAGCTCGGCCACGCGTGCGCGCAGCGCGTTGGTCGCAGGCGGCAGCGTGGCGGACACGGCCTGCGGCGCGATGTGCAGCGGGCCGCCCGGATCGGCGAGCGTGAGCGTCTTCACGAGCCGCGGGTATTCGCGCGCCAGATGAAACGCAATGCAGCCGCCGCGCGAATGCCCGACGAGATGCACCGGCGCGAGATCGAGCGATTCGATGAACCCGGCCATCTCGGCGACGTGCGTTTCCCAGCCGAACTCGCCCTGCACGAACGCATCGACGGCCGGCCAGTAATGCGACAGGCTCGGCGCGATGCAACGAAACTGCTTCGCCAGCGGAAGAATCTGCGCGCTCCAGTAGCGGTAGTCGCATAGCGATCCATGCACGAACACGAGCGGTTCGCCCTCGCCGCACTCGACATACGGCATCGAGACGCCGGTTGCCGTCGTGGCGAACGACGGTTCGGGCAAGCCTTGTACAGCGGTGAGGACGGAAAGATCGGTTCGCGCGTTCATGATTCGCTCCTTTGATGCGACTATGCGCCGCGCCGAAGCAAAAGAAAAACGCATAATTTTGATAGAATCGTTCAGGTTTTCTGATACCAAACGGTCGTTCACCCATGAAAGCGCTCGATCTGGATGTCCTTTCGATGATCGTCGCCGTCGCCGATACCGGCAACATCAGCCGGGCGGCGGAGCTCGTTCATCGCTCGCAATCGGCGGTGAGCATGCAGATCAAGACGCTGGAAACCGCGCTCGGCAAGCCGCTTTTCGTACGCAAGCCGCGCAGCGTGGTGCCGACGCAGGACGGCGAGGTGCTGCTCACCTACGCGCGCCGCATGATCGCGCTGCGCGACGAGGCGTGGGCGGCGGTGGTGCGGCCGGACGTGACCGGGCGCGTGGTGATCGGCGTGCCGGACGATTACGCGTCGTCGCTGTTTCCGCCGATCCTCAAGAAATTCTCGGCGACGTATCCGAAGGTCGAGATTCAGGTGGTCGGCCTGCCGAGCCTCGCGCTCGCGCCGATGGTGAAGGACGGCACGGTCGATCTCGTCTGCGCGACGCGCGTGAAGGGCTTGTCCGGCGAATTCCTGCGCCACGAGCCGATGGTCTGGGCCGCGGCGCCCGGCGCCACCGAAATCTGGAAAGAGCGGCCCTTGCCGATCGCGGTGTTCCTGCCGGGCAGCGTCGCCCGCGAGAATGCGATCCGGAGTCTCGAGCGCGCGCGCATCGGCTATCGCACGTCGTATGAAAGCCCGAGCCTGCTCGGTCTGCTGACGATGGCCGAAGCGGGCCTCGCCGTGACGCCGCTCGCGAAATGCGCGGTGCCCGCGCACTTCACGCTGCTCGGGCCGGCGCAAGGTCTGCCCGAGATCGGCACGCTCGAAGTGGTGCTCGCGCGCAGCGCGGCGTCCAGACGCCCGCCTTGCGACTTCCTCGCCGAGCGCATCATGGCCGAACTGCGGCGCTGATCTCCCGCTCTATTGCACGGATGCGGCGCGAGGTCCACGCGCGCAGCATGCCGTTCGATGCCACCATCGGCAACGATGCCGCCATGATGCGATACACGTCGTTGCGCCGCACTTTCGAGATCCGGCCGGGATCGAGCCACGCATCGTTACGCGCGAGCAGCACGAGTGTGTCGAGGCCGATCATGATCGGCCAGAGACAGGCGAGTCGCAGACGAACGGCGCTCGATGGAATTGCGAGCGTGTAATCGACCGCGTCCTGAAAGAGTGCGAGCGACGTGCGCAGCAATTCGAACAGCACGGGCCGCGCACGCGCCGACGACTCCGGCCGCAACACATCCTGCGGCGTCAGCCCGTGACGCGCGAGCATCGATTCGGGCAGATAGCAGCGGCCGATGCGCAGATCGCGCGCGCAATCGCGCAGCACGTTGGTCATCTGCAGCGCCTTGCCGAAGCGCACGCCGAGCGCGAGCATCGTATCGGGCGCGGCCTCGAGCACGCCTGGCATGTGCGCGTAGGTCATCGTCGTCCAGAACTCGCCGACGCAGCCCGCGACGAGATACGTGTAGCGATCGAGTTCTTCGAATTGCCTCAACGCGACGATCTCGCCCGATGTCTCGTCGGGGAACGTGCGCAAATCGAACTCCATGCCGGTGCTGAGCGTCGTGACGATCTCGCGAACCGCGGCCTGATCCTGCGCGCCCAGTTGCGGCAGGATCGCGAGCGCGGCGCTCAGGCTTTCGAGCAGCGCGCGCTCATCCGGCTGCGCCTGCTGTCCCGCGACTTCGCCGGCGATGCGCGCGAGCGCGCCGTCATCGGGCGCGCCATTGACTTGTGCGCGCAGCGAAAGCAGCAATTCCAGACGGCGTTGCGGCGAGATCAGCGATGTATCCGCAATCGTGTCGGCGGCGCGCGCCAGCAGATACGCAAGCCCGATGGGATCGCGCATGCCCCTCGGCAAGATGCGCAGCGTGAGGTAGAACGATCGCGATACGCGCTTCAGAAGCGGGCCCAGCAGAAAGGCCCGAGGCGAATGGTTCATGACTTGGATCGAATGACGGCGGCCGGAAGCGCGATGATCGCGCGCCGCCGCATTGTATCCGTCCGCGTGTCAATGAGGCGTTGCGTGCTTCTTTCGATGCCGCGGATGAGGCTCGATGCGCAGCATGATGCGTTGCGGCGCGCGGGACGCCGACGCCAGCGCGACGGGCCGATCGACCGGTTCGAGGATCACCTGCGCGCTTCCCGCGCGTTGCAGACCGAGTTCGACAGCCGCCGCGAAAGACAGATCGATCATGCGGCCTTTCACGAACGGGCCCCGATCGTTGATGCGCACGACAATCGACTTCGTCTTCGCGAGATTGCTGACGCGCACATACGAGCCGAGCGGCAATGTGCGATGCGCCGCCGTCAACGCGTGCATGTCGTAGCGTTCGCCGCTGGCCGTTCTGCGCCCCTGAAACTTCTTGCTGTAATACGACGCCCAGCCGATATTCGGAACCGTCTTCGTCCGGGCGTTGCGGTAGTCGAGCGGCTCGGCATCGAGGGCGTGGCTTTCCTGAGCGGGCATCGACTCCGCGATGTGAGCGCTTTCGGTGAGGATCGACGCCGAGTCCGCTTCCTTCGACGGGATGTCCGGCTGGTTCGCGCATCCGTTCAATGTGGCGCACGCGCCGGAAGCCGCGATAGCGGCCACGCGCGCCGCCTGCCACTGCATGATGGGTCCGTTGTTCTGCATTAGCGAGTTTCTCCATGAAATGCCGACGCATTTCATCGACTCGCTCACAACGCGCGCCTCGCCTGGAAGTTGACGCGTGCGCCGAAGATATGACCCATCTTTACAGACGAAGCGCCGGCGGCGCACTGCATTCCCTTACGTCCGCGGCCCGTAGTCCAGCTTCGGGTACCAGTCCGTGCCGCGTCCTTCGGGCGTCATGTCGAGCACGGTCCAGAGCGGCATCAGATCAGGCGCGCCGCGCGGATCCTCGCCGGGATCGGCGGTAGCGAAATCCATCTCGCCGCTCCAGAAATGCCGGATCACGCCGTCGCGCCGCGTGAAAACGTTGAGCGCGGGCTCATCGCCGCCTTCTTTCGATATCGCGTGATAGTCGCGGCTGAACGCGCCGTTCGTATCGGAAAACAGCCTGAGATCGCGCCAGCCGCGCTCGGTCTTGAACGCCACCAGCTTCGCGATCGGCGAACGCGCGATCACCGCGAGCGCCACGCGTTGTTCGATGTCGCGCGCCTCGCCCTCCCATGCCGACAGCAGCGACGTGCACATCGGACACGGCCGTTCGCGCTGCGGCCCGAACATGTAGCTGTAGGTGACGAGCGTGTCCTTGTCGCCGAAAAGGCCCGCGAAATCGACCGCGCCGCGTTCGCCTTCGAATCGATAATCGCCTGTCACTTCGCCGCCGGGCGGCAGCGCGCGACGCATCTGCGCGACGCGCTCGATGTGCCGGCGCAATTCGATTTCCTCGGCCAGCAACGCGGTGCGCGCCCGGCGATACTCGGCGCTTTCGTTGGGAAACCTCATCGCGGCGCGCTTCGCGAGTTCATCGGCGGGAACGTGATTCGTGGTCGTGCTCATATCCGATCTCCTGTGGCTCAAGTAGCTCAGTCGCGGTCCGGCGCACCGAGCGGAAACAACGCGCGATACGGCCGCGCCTCCTCGACGGCACGAGCGAACGAGGGCCGCGCGAGCAGGCGCTTGCGATACGCGATCACGTTCGGATACGCGTCCCCGATTCGATGCGACCAGTCGGCATAGAACAGAAACGGCGCGGCGCCGCAATCGGCGAGGCTGAAGGTGTCGCCCGCCGCCCATTCGCGCGTGGCCATTTTGCGATCGAGAAAGGCGTAGGACGTGTCGAGCATCGCGCGGGCATCGGCGACGCCGCGCGCATCGCGCTCGTTCGGATCGCGCATCGCGTTGAACACGATCTTCTGCTGCGGTGTGGACACATAGTTGTCGAAGAAACGATCCATCCAGCGCGTTTCGAGCGCGGCACGCGGATCATCGGGAACGAGGCGCACCGGGCCAGGGTGGAACAGCCCCAGGTGTTCGATGATCACCGTCGATTCGATCACCGGCCGACCGTCATCGACCAGCACGGGAAAGCGCTTCATCGGCCAGATTTCGGCGAGTTCAGCCATGCATTGCGGCGTTTCGGGCGTGAGCGCGCGCCATTCGAAGCGCGTGCCGTTTTCGTACAGCGCCACCAGAACTTTCTGACAATACGAAGAAAATGGGTGTGCATAGAGTTGCAAGCTCATCTGAGAGCCTCCGGATTATCGAGCGGGTTCGGAACGCGGCGATGCGCCTGCGACGATTGCAGCGCCGATATCTGGACGACGAACGGCCACCGCGCCAATCGACAAGGAATCGATATATTTTGTAGTGCGGCGCAGCGTGAGACTTTTGATTTGCTAACGTGCGCGGTTCAGGCAACCGAAGCGCGGCCGGCGGATACATTGTCCGTCGAGCCCGCCGAAAAAAATGAAGCGCGAACACAAAATTAGTATCGTCGTTGCAGACGATCGCCCTGTCGTTTTGTATGGGCTGCAAAGCTGGTTCGAGTCGCACGAGCGGTTTCGGGTCACGGCATGCGTCAAGAGCGCCGATCAATTGCTCGCGAGGCTGCGGACCGCGAGTTACGACCTGATCGTGCTGGGCTGCGGTCTGGAAGGCTGCCATGCGGACGATTTCGCGCTGCTGCGCGAATTGCGCCGGACGTTTCCCGATACGCCCGTCGTCATCTTCACCGACGAAACCGACCCCGACGCGCTCCTCGATATGCAGCGAGCGGGCGCGTCGGGCCTCGTGAGCCCGCGCGAAGAAGCGCGTGCGTTCGAACGCGTGTGCGAGCGGGTGCTCTCCGGCGCGGTGAAAGTCCTCTCGCCGCGCATCGCGAGCTGCGGCGACGCAACCGGCGCCGCGGTCTCATTCGATGCCGCGCCCGACTATGACGGCGTGCGCATGAGCATCAGGCCGTTCAATTCGCGGCTCTGAGTGCAGCGGCGGCGACCGGTGCCGGCGGCTTCACGAGCGCGGGCGCTCATCGCCGGAGCGAGCCTCACGGCGTCGCGCTTTGCCCCATGCGCGCGCGCGTCGCGCCGCAATGCGCGACGAGATTGCGCTGCGTCGCGACGAATTGCTTGAGAGGCGTATCGATGTCGTAGAACCAGATGCTCGCGACAAACCCATACAACGCGCAATCGATGCTCGCGGGCGCAGCGCCGAACATGAACGGCCCGTCGCCGAGCAGGCTCGCCATCGCCTGAAGGCTCGCTATGCCGCGCGCATACGCGGCCTCGGGCTCGTACCGTCCGATGCCCTGATACCGATAGCGCTCGAAGTTGTATTTTCGCGCGCCCTCGAGCGCCTCCCCGCCGATATCCGGATGCTGCTCCAGAAGCGCCGCGCGGAACTGCGGCCAATAGCGGTCGTCGCGCCAGCGCGAATACGACATCACCCAATAGAGATCGTCGAGCGTGCGGCGAATCAGCAGATCGAGGTCGCGCTGCGGGGCGGTGAGCGCGTCGTCGAGCGTCAGCGCGTACTTGCGTTTCAGATGCGCGATGATCGCATCGCTGTCGCCGATGGTTTCATCGTCATCCACGAGATACGGAAGCTGGCCGCGCGGCGCGGCGCTCGTGTCGAGCACATGACGATGCCCGAACGGCAGGCACGCGAGCTTCAGGAACGCGAACACCTTCAACCCGAACGGGTTGTTGTCTTCGAGGCCGAACAACTGAGGATATGAATACAGCGTGATCATCGGCGTCTCCGGGCGTCGCCCTGCAAGGACGCGCCAACTTCGCTACGATTGCCGACTGGCCCCGCAGCTTCCCGTCACGCGGCGCGCGTTTCGGCATTCTCCCGTCACGCGCCGCCACACACGCAAAATACTATGCCCACGCCGCCTCATGCCATCGGTTTTACGCTCGATCCGCTCGATCGCGTGTCGGAAAAGCGCGACGACGAAGCGTTCGTCGCCAGCCTGCGCGACGATCCGTCCACGCGCTTTCTGCTTTTCGTGAACAACGTGCCGCTCTTCAAGCGCATCGACGGGCACGATCCGCTCTTCAGCGCGCAGGAAGCGGCGGCGGCCGGCGCGCCATCGCAAACAGTGTTTCTCGGCCGCGACGCCGAAGCGCGCGCGCTTTTCGCGGCCTCTTTCGACAACGCGACGGAAAGCCTTCCTGAAGTCGAAGCGATCGAGCTGCGCCCCATCGCGATGCAAGGGCTCGTGGCGCCCTGGCTCGTCAGCGCGCTCGGCGAAGCGCGGTCGATGCTCGACTGGCATCGCCGTCACCGATTCTGCGCGAACTGCGGCCAGCCGACCGATTCCGCCGGTGCGGGCTGGCGGCGCATCTGTCCGAATTGCAAGGCGCAGCATTTTCCGCGCGTCGATCCGGTCGTGATCATGCTCGTCACCGATGGAGAACGTTGCCTGCTCGGGCGTCAGCCGCAATTCCTGCCGGGCATGTATTCGGCGCTGGCGGGTTTCATCGAGCCGGGCGAAACCTTCGAGCACGCGGTGTATCGCGAGGTGCTGGAGGAAGCGGGCATCCGCTGCACGGACGTGCGCTATTTCGCGTCGCAGCCGTGGCCGTTTCCGTCGTCGCTGATGATCGGCTGCTTCGCGCGCGCCGCCACCGCCGAGATCATCGTCGACAGGAACGAACTGGAAGACGCGCGCTGGTTCACGCGCAAGGAAGTCGCCGCGATGCTCGACGGCACGCACGAAGCGGGCATGTCGGCGCCCAAGCCGTTCGCGATCGCGCATCATTTGCTGAAGGCGTTCGCGACAGGCGAGCTGGATTGAAAGGCAGCGTCGCGGCGTTCCTTCGGAGATCGGCGCAGAATTCCAGGCTGTGACGCGCGGGCGCGCACCGCATTTCTCAGACACCGGGTGAACGACATGAACATGAAAGGCGGCGTCCATATCTGGCTGATCCGGCATGGCGAAACCGAATGGAGCAAGTCGGGCCAGCACACCGGCACGACCGACATCCCGCTCACCGATGACGGACGCAAGCAGGCAACCGCGCTCGCGCCGGTCCTCGCGTCCCAGACCTTCGATCTCGTGCTGACGAGCCCGATGAACCGCGCGATCGAAACATGCCGCCTCGCGGGTCTCTCCGGTCTCGCGCAGGTCGAACCCGAACTGCACGAGTGGAATTACGGCATTTACGAAGGCCGCACGACGCCGGATATTCGCGAAGAAGTGCCGGACTGGTCGGTGTGGACGTCGCCGATTCCCGAAGGCGAGAGTCTCGCCGATGTCGGCAGGCGCGCGCAGGCGCTCATCGACACGCTGCTCGCAACGAACGCGACGAACATCGCGCTCTTTTCGCACGCGCATTTCTCGCGCGTGTTCGGCGCGCAATGGGCGACCGGCTCGCCCTCGCTCGGCGCGCATCTCGCGATGGACACCGCCGCGATGAGCGTGCTCGGCTTCGAGCGCGACGTGCGCGCGATCATCAAGTGGAATCTTCTGCCGTAGTCAGAGCGTCTCGCGCTCGACCAGCTCGAAGCCAACATCGACGCGCGTTTCCCCGGTCGCGCCGCCCAGCCTGTCGATGAGACAGCGCGCCGCCGTCGCGCCGATGCGCTTGCGGTCCACGCGCACGGTCGTGAGCGCGGGCATCGCGTCGGCGGTGAATTCGAGATCGCCGAAGCCGCACACGGCGATGCGCCCGGGAATGTCGATCGCGAGCCGGCGCGCCTCGGACACGACGCCGAGCGCGAGCAGATCGGAGCTGCAGAAGATCGCATCGACGCCCGCGCGCCTTTCGAGCACGCGCCGCAAGCCTTCCTTGCCGAGGGCGACAGAACTGGGCGGCGGCATCAGTATTTCGGCGACATCGTTCACGCCGTGTTTCTCGAGGGTCTCGACGAAACCGCGCCGCCGCGCGAGCGCGCGCCGGTCGTTCGCGGACACGAGCGCGGGGCGGCGCGTGCCGCGCGCGAGAAAGCGCTCGGCCACCATCACGCCGATGTGCTCATGCGAAAAGCCGACGAGCATGTCGATCGGATCGTCGCTCATGTCCCACGTCTCGACGATCGGAATGCCGAGCTTGCGCAGGCGGTCTCGCAGCGTCGGCGTGTGCGCGACGCCCGTCAGGAACACGCCTTCCGGACGACGGCTCAGCACGGCGTCGAGCAACGCGTCTTCGTCTTCGTCGCTGTAGCCGGACAGGCCGAGCAGCACCTGATAGCCGGCGCGCGCCATCGAATCGCTGAAAACCTGCACCGTTTCGGAGAAGAGCGAGTGCGCGACGGTGGGCACGATCGCCGCGATCAGCCGCGATTTCGCCGATGACAACCCGCCGGCCAGCCGGTTCGGCACGTAGCCCAGTTCCGCGACGGCGTGGCGCACGCGGGCGAGCGTCTCGGGCGCGACGGTGCCGGGCGCGTTGAACACGCGCGAGACGGTGATCGGCGAGACGCCCGCGGATGCCGCCACGTCGGTGATGCGCACGCCTTTCGCGCCTGTGCGCGCGCGGCGCGTGCGTGTGAGGTCCGGTTTGGTCGAGGCCATCTTGGTGTCGGCTTGAGCGGGCTTCGATGGAAACGCAAGGCCCGTACAGTCAGCCGACCGTGCGCCGCTTGCGCCATTCCTCGTAGGCGGCGAGCGTTTCCTCATTCGGCGGATACGTGCCGCGCAGCATCGCGCCGCCTTCCACGCGCGAGGACAGGAATTCCTCCATGATTTCCTGCCCGGTCGCGTCCTTCGCGACGTCCTCGGCCATGTAGCGCGGCACGACCACGACGCCATCCACATCGCCGACGACGATATCGCCCGGATACACCGCCACGCCGCCGCATGCAATCGGCACGTTCATGTCGACCGCGTGATGCTTCGCGAGATTGAGCGGCGCGCTCGCGCCCGCGCAAAAGAGCGGCAGGCCGATATCGCCGATCGTGCCCGAGTCGCGCACGCAGCCGTCCGACACCATGCCCGCGACGCCGCGAACCTTGAGACGCGTCGTGAGGATCGAGCCCGTCGACGCGACGCTGCGCTCGCCGCGGCAATCCTGCACGAGGACGCTGCCCGGCGGCGCGCTTTCGACGGCCTTGCGCTGCGGGTGATCCGGGTCCTGGAACACGCCGACGTGATCGATATCCTCGCGCGCCGGAATATTGCGCAGCGTGAACGCCGGCCCGACCATGTTCGGCGTGCCTTTCGCAGGCTTCACGAGCGGCGCGACGCCTTGCAGGAACACGTTGCGCAGGCCGCGCTTGAAGAGTTGCGTCGTGAGCGTCGCGGTGCTGACGTGGCGCAGCAGCTCGATGGTTTCGTCGGAAATGGCGATATCGGGTGTCGTCATGAGGTTGCGCGTCTCAATGTATGTCGGGGTCGCCGCCGGTCGCGGCTTTCTCTTCGAGGAAATCGAAGTCGCAGCCCTTGTCCGCCTGCGTCACATGCAATTGATGCATCACGCCGAAGCCGCGCTCGAACGGGCGCTTCGGCGGTGTCCACGCGGCCTTGCGCGCGGCGAGCTCGTCATCGGTGACACCGAGATGCAGGCGGCGCGCGGGCAAGTCCAGCTCGACGATGTCGCCGTCCTTCACGAACGCGAGCGGCCCGCCGACGAACGACTCCGGCGCCACATGCAGCACGCATGCGCCGTAGCTCGTGCCGCTCATGCGCGCATCGGATATGCGGACCATGTCGCGCACGCCCGCTTTCAGAAGCTTCTGCGGGATCGGCAACTGGCCCCACTCCGGCATGCCCGGCGCGCCGACCGGCCCGGCGTGCTGAAGCACGATCACCGAATCGGCGGTGATGTCGAGCGCTTCGTCGTCGATGCGCGCGGCCATGTCGGCGTAATCCCTGAACACGACCGCCGGCCCGCGATGCCTGAGCAGGCGCGCCTCCATCGCCGCCGGCTTGATCACGGCGCCGTCCGGCGCGAGATTGCCGGTCAGCACCGCGAGGCCGTCGTTCTGGACCAATGGATGGGTGCGGCGGCGAATCACGTCGTCGTTGAAAATCGCGGCCCCCGCGATGTTCTCGCCGAGCGTCGCGCCATTGACGGTCAGTTGCGAGCCGTCGATCAGATCGCCGAGTTCGGCGAGCAGCGCGCGCAGGCCGCCGGCGTAGAAAAAATCTTCCATCAGATATTTGCCCGCCGGGCGGATGTTGCCGAGCACCGGCGTCACGCGCGCGAGTTCGTCGAAGCGCGCGGTCGTGAGCGGCACGCCCGCGCGCCGCGCGACCGCCACGAGATGCACGATCGCGTTGGTCGAGCCGGACAGCGCGAGCACGGTCGTCACGGCGTTGTCGAAGGAGGCCGGCGTGAGAATGTCGGACGGCTTGAGGTCCGTCCACACCATGTCGACGATGCGCTGCCCCGTCAGCGACGCGTGCTGCGCGTGCCGCGAATCCACCGCGGGAATCGACGCGAAACCGGGCAGCGTCATCCCGAGCGCTTCGGCGGCGCTCGTCATGGTCGATGCCGTGCCCATCGTCATGCAATGGCCCGGCGAGCGCGCTATGCCGCTTTCCACGCCCTTCCACTCGTCCTCGGTGATCGTGCCCGCGCGCAGTTCCGCCCAGTACTTCCACGTATCGGAGCCGCTGCCGAGCGTGCGGCCGTGCCAGTCGCCGCGCAGCATCGGGCCGGCGGGCAGAAAGATCGCGGGAAGGTTCATGCTGATCGCGCCCATCAGAAGGCCGGGCGTGGTCTTGTCGCAGCCGCCCATCAGCACGCAGCCGTCGAACGGATACGAGCGCAACACTTCCTCGGCTTCCATCGCGAGAAAATTGCGGTAGAGCATGGTCGTCGGCTTCTGGAACGGCTCGGCGAGCGTCATCACCGGCATTTCGACGGGAAAGCCGCCCGCCTGCCAGATGCCGCGCTTCACTTCCTCGACGCGCTGCCTGAAGTGCGTGTGGCACGAATTGATTTCGCTCCACGTGTTGAGCACGGCGATAACCGGCTTGCCCATGTAATCGGACGCGTGATAGCCCATCTGCGCCGTGCGCGAGCGGTGGCCGAACGAGCGCAGGTCGTTCGCGCCGTACCAGCGGTGACTGCGCAGGTCTTCCGGCTTCTTGCGATTCAGAGTCAAGCGGCGTCTCCTTGATGGTAGCGCTACCATGCGACGACCAAAAATGGTAACGCTGTCATCCGCGAGCGTCGCTCGGGGTTTGTCCGGGAATTGCGCTACTTGATAGTGAGATGAACCGACGCGATCAGCTCGGACAGTCCGAGCCAAAGAATCTCGACGCCGATGCAGAAGATTACGAACGCGAAGAGGCGCATCGCGACCTGCGTGCCGGCAGTGCCGAGCAGGCGTTCGAGATGCCCGGCGAAGCGCACGCACACATAGATGCTCGCGCACAGGACCACCAGCCCGACGCCGACACCCGCGAGATGCACCGGCTGCAGGCCGTGGCGCGGCGAGCCGGTGCCGAGTGCGATGGCAACCGCGATCGCGCCCGGCCCGACGGTGATCGGCAGCGTCAGCGGATAAAAGGCCTTCGCGCGCAGCGATGCGCCGCTGCGGGGCCTCGGCGCGGCCTCGGAGGCGTCGTCGTCATCGGGCGCCTGCAGCAGGCTCCAGCCCGCCATCGCGACGACCAGACCGCCCGCCACGCGCAACACAGGAATCGAAATGCCGAAGAACGACAGCACGTAGGCGCCGATCGAAAGCGACGCGAGCAGAATCGCGAAACTGTTGATGCAGATGCGCCGCGCAAGCTCGGCGCGATCGTCGTCGCCGATATGCGGCAGCATGCTCAGCACGACGAGCGCCGTCGCCGGCGGATTGATGATCGGGAACAAACCGGCGACGATCACGAGGACCGTCTTGGCGAATTCGTTGAGCATGCGCGTCGTTGTCCGTTCGTCGTTGGCTTGCTGCAAGCCCGGACATTGTGCACGGTAAGTCGAATCGCGTGCGCGGCAATCGACGGTTCAGGCGAACGGCGCCGAAAGAATCAACGCGCATTCGGTGAGAAACGACCCGAGCCCGACGCCGATCAGCACGCGCGCGATGACCGTCCACATGCGGCGATCGACATTGCCCGCGCAGCGCCACGCGAGCGTGCACCACAGCAGATACAACGCCGAGCAGAGGGCGAATACGCCCAGCATGCCGGGCCAGAACCAGACGGTGATCAGCAGGAATGTTTCGGGAGCGACGCCGCTCGTCCAGAGGTCGAGATAGACGAACCACCATGCGAGGTGAATCGGCACGCCCAACAGCCACCAGACTTTCCAGCAACGTTCTTCTCCGCGCCAGGCCTTGCGCAACATGCGTCGTCATGCAGTGGAAAGAGGCACGCATTCTACTCCACGGCGCCTCGCATCCGCGTGCCGTTCACGCCGACAGGCTGCGGCGCTTCGCCTCCATGCGCGTGATGAGACGCTGCAGCACGTTCTCCGCCGCGCCCGAAAGCTGCACGAAACGGAATCCGACGACATAGCGCACATCGCCGCGCGGCGTGGTCCCGGTGCGCGGCGACACGAGTTCGAGATCGACGGGCAATGCCGCGCCGGGGCCGAGATGCAGCACGACATCGTTGAACAGCGTGCCGGTCTCCGTTTGCGCGAGACGCGGCGTGTCCATGCGCAGCGCGATGCCGCCGAGCGACAGATCGTGCACTTCGTAGCGGAACGATTCGCCGTCGCCGAACGCGCCCTTCGCGTAGAACGGATCGAGAATCGGCGTCGGCACGCGGAAGTATTCGCGGCGCTGGAACTGATAGAGCTTCTCGGGAAAGGAGACTTCGAACGCCTGCCGTCCCTCGCAGGTCACGGCATGGGCGGCGTGCGTCGTGAATTCGACGCGCACGCCGTCCGGCGCACCCTTGAAATACAACTGCCGCGCTTCGAGCAGCGCGCGGTTGTCCGATTCCACGCCGCCCCAGTCGAACACGATACGCGCACCGCGCACATCGACTTCCAGCAATTGCGTGACGATCTGCCCTTTCCCGCTCGTGACCGTCAGCATGTCGCGACGCTGCACGAGATTGCGCAGAACAATGGATATTTCGGATGGCGTATGTCGCGCGAAGCGCTCGTGGTCCTCTGCGAGTTTTTCGATGTCGGATGCCTGCGGTAACGGTTCGGCGAGCATGATGGTCCAATCTAGTTATCAGTTTGGGACAGTGAGCGACGACTACCTGATCTGACCATGTTGCCCGAAAAGAAAGTGCTCCAGTCCGTCAGTAACGACTAGGTTTTCACGGTAATTCAGCGTTTTGCAGAGCAGCAAACGCGCTTGCCTTACGTTTTGCCTTCGAAAGTGCAAAAAGGCCGGGCGCTGTCACCCGGCCTCGTGCTTCACGCTGAATGCGTCACGCGAGCGCGTCGGACTCGCTTGTGAGCGCGCGGCGTCTCATCGGCGTGAGTGCGGCGCCGAGGCGCTCGCCCTGAGCCTCGCTGACCAGACTCGTCAGAATCTCGCCGAAGCGCGGCTCGTCGACGCCGGAGATGATGTACTGCCAGCGATACGCGTCGACCAGCCCCGCATGCACGCGCGCCTCTTCGTCGTCGGACAGCGCGCGGTCGAGTAGCGTGACGAAGTAGTGCGCGTCGGCGGCGGCTTGCGCCTGCATCATGCCGTCGATCGCCGCGACGAGTTCGATCAGATCGCCGATCGCGGCATCGCGTGCGTCGTCGTCGATGCGCGCGTCCTCGCGCACCCATTCCAGTTCGTCGATGATCGCGTGCTGCGACTCCTCCTTCCAGTGAAACAGGAAGATGTCCTTGAAGAGCGGCGAGAGGCTCGCGTCGCTCTCCATGCTCTGCCGGTAATGCACCTGCGTGACGATTTCGACGCAGCACGTCAGCGCGAGAATCGACCATGTGGACTTGCCGAGCACGAACGCGGCGACTTCGTCGGCCTGCGCAACGAAGCGATAGCCGGGCGGAAGCGCTTCGGCCGCGAGCGCCTCGACGCGGCGGAACAGTTCCTGATGCTTCAGCTCTTCATCGGTGAAACGAACGATCGCTTCGAGCGCGGTCTGATCGCCGAGCGCGTGATCGCGGCCGACTTCCAGCATCTTCGCGCCGACGAAACGCTCGATCATGCCGAACATGTTGGCGTACGTGCGGCCCTGAATCTGCGACATGAGCCGGCGTTCGCGCGTATCCAGAAACGGCAGGCGGTTGACTTCGGTGAGCCCGTCGGGCATGAACTTGTGCGCGGGATCGAAATGACGGCCGCGCAATACGTCGCGATCGATATCCCAGCGAATGCGGCGGGACACTTCGATGCACTTCGCATAGCGTTGTTGCGTACTGGTCTTGCTGGACTCGTGCTGAACGGCTTTCATGTAAAAACTCCGGGATGACTCTGCGTCGATGACTGCGTTGAAAGGGGCGCCGGACAGGCGGCGCGCCGCGTCGAACAGGTCGGCGTAGGGTTCATGCATGAGTCATGCGTCGCGTCACCGTTCTGCTGATCATTCTCGGGAGTGCCGCGCTTTCGCACATGAGGCGCAAGTCCCGGTCGCGAACCGGGACGCGACGTTTTGGCGCCAGGGAAGGGGGACGTGTGTCCCGAAGGCTCAGGCAGGCGCGTCGAAGCCCGCGCGGCGGGCAAGCACGATTGCCTGCGCGCGATTCTCGACTTCGAGCTTCGCGAAGATGCTGGTGATGTGATTGCGCACCGTCTTCTCACTGAGCGCGAGGCGCGCGGCGATCTGCGCGTTGTCGCGCCCGCCCGCGATCAATTCGACGATATCCCGCTCGCGTGGCGTCAGTGCGGAGAACGCGGGATCGGCCACTTGCGCAGACGGCAGGAACGCCCGCACTTCCTCGCGCCAGCGCTGCCAGGCGGCGTCGGATTCGAGCGTGAGATGGTTCTCGCTTTCGAGCGGCACGAAGCGCGCGCCGGGAATCTGACCGGCGAGCAGCCGGCTTTCGTCGAAGGGCACGCGCGCGTCGCCGGTGGCGTGCAGCACGAGCGTCGGGCATTGCACGCGCGGCAGCAGATCGACCACGTCGATCTCGTTGAACACGCGCATGATGCGCGCGGCATTGTGCGGCGTCGTGGTCAGCCGTTCGAGCTCGTTGAACCAGTGATGCTGCTCGGGCGTGCCGCCGGGAATGAATTGCGTCGTGAAGAATTGCCGGAACGCGGGATTCTGTTTTCCCCAGCCGAGTTCGGCGAGTTTCACGAGCATTTCGGCTTCCTCGCGCAGCGCCGGATCGCAGGTGCGCTTGAGCCGGCCGCGCGCGTAGCCGCCGTGCAGCACGAGATGCGTGACGCGCTCCGGATGCGCGACCGCATACGCGATGGCGATCGACGCGCCCTGCGATATCCCGAGCAGCGGAAAGCGTTCGAGGCCACTCGCATCGACGACGGTTTCGAGATCGCGCAGCCAGGCGTCGAAGGAAATGTCGGGGACATCGCGGTCGGAGAGACCGCAGCCGCGCTGATCGTAGCGAATCAGCGTGTGGCGGCCGCACAGTTCGAGCACCAGATGGCTCCAGACCGGACTCGTGAAGTCCAGCTCCAGATGACTCAGCCAGTTCGCCGCCTTGATGAGCGGCGGCCCTGAGCCGCAAGTCGCGTATGCGATGCGCACGCCGTCGCTCGCCGGGCAAAGGCGGATCTGCTGCCGTGGCATGGACGGGCGCGGCACCATCGGAGTGATGTGTATGTAGGGACTACGTACAAAGTCGATGCCCGCGCGGCGGCCCCGCGCGTTCGCTCATGCTCGCCCGTAATGCTTTGGAAAGTCAAGGACGGCGCGCGCCGCGCATCTGGCTTGTCAGGTCGCCGTGATGCATCGCGAGCGCGCGCATCGACGGCCACATATGCATGTAATGCACCATGAAGCTGTCGCTGCCCTGAAGCTGGTACGGCGTGTTGATCGTCGTGCAATCGAGAAGATCGCGATATTCGGCGAGGCCGTGCCGTTGCAGCACCTTGATGAACACGTCCTGATCGCCGCCGCTCGCGTATGTGGACGATTTATCCGCGATCCCGCCGATGGTCTGCTCGATTTCGCTCAGCACCTCGATGTTTTGCCGCGTGTTCCGAAAGCCCATGATGCCCGAGTTGAACCGCCAGCTCACGTCCGTCGCGATCACGCGGTCGCGGTCCTTCATGAGCGATTCAAGCGGCCTGCCCTGATCGACGACGAGCACGTCGGCATCGATCCAGAAGACCCATTCGTGTCCGGGCAGATGGCGCAGCAGCACCCACGGCTTGATCCAGTTGCCGCTCGCGTCCGGGCCGGCGTCCGGCGGCACGTCGCGATAGAGATGGAGCGCATAGCCGTGCCGCTCGCAATAGCGGCGCAGATTGCGCTCGGCGATCGCGCCGTACTCGCGGATATTCGGCGTGTAGAGCATCGCGAGCGCGACACGCGCGTCGCCGTTCACTGCCTCGTAGCGCGCTTCGCCGGTTTCCGGTGCCGGCAAGGCGAGATACGGCAGTCCGCGCGCCTGATAATCGTTGACGTGCTCCGCGAGCAGATCGCGCAGGCCAGCGAAAACCGGCTGATTTCTCGGCGCTTCGCGTATATCCGCGAGCGCGAGCGCGAATGCGGGCCATTCGGACCAGACCGGAGACACGTCCAGCGCGGCAAGCGCAACGGGCACATAGCCATTGATCGCCACGTTGAACGACAGCGGATCGAGCGCGCGCAGCAACTCGGATTCGCTCACAAGCGCGTGGCCGCCGAACTTCGCACGCTCGCAAAGGCGCTCGACGCACTCGCGCGCGGCGGGCGTATTGCGCCAGAGCTGGAACGCCGCCATCACATCGACGTCGTGGCTGTCGCGGTACGAGATGATCCAGTCGCGGCTCCCGCCTTGCATGAAAGTCTCGCAGGGTATGTCGCGCAACAGCAGGCAGTCCTGCGTCAGCAGCAGCACGAGGTCGCCCTCGGCGCTCGTGCGCAGCGCTCGCAGCAGCACCTGATATTTCAGCAACATCCGCAGATGCGGCCAGCCGATCGCGCTCGCATCGACGTATTCGTGTCTGTATCCCTGACGCGCGCAGTAGCGGCGCGCATTCTCGAACGACGCGTGAGCGTTACCGTCCGCGAAAAAACTGATGACGTGCGTTGTCATGGCGATGCTCCGTGATTTGCGTTCCTATCCGGGCGATTCTGGTCCCGGGGTCGGCGCGTGAGCAAGCGCAAGGACAGTTTGTTTCATCCGCTTGGGCATCGGCTGCGATCGTTTCGCGCAACGACGTGGGCAGCGTCGTTGCATTACCGACGCTCGACGGACGAATACGGATCGCGCGTTCAGCGTTTTGCGCGCAGCGGCAGCGTCGCGATGAACTGATCGATCGCCGCAAGGAGCGCCGCCTTGCGCACGCCGTCCTGCGCCTGAATCGACAAGCCCGCGAACAGCGTCATGCACAACGCGGCGAGCGCGGGAACATCGGTGCGTGCATTGAGCTCGCCGTTCTCGACGCCTCGCGCGAGCCGCGCCGCGACGATCGACGCCACCTTGCGTCTGCGCTTCTGCATCTCGCTGCGCAACTGCGCATGCTCGGCGCCGACGGACATCGCGCCCAGAAAGATCATGCAGCCACGCGGATTCGGCGCGCCGGTGAAAAGCTCGACGCTCGTGCGAAACATCGCGCGCAGGCCGTCGCGCACGGACTCGTGCGCCTGCAACTGCCTGAGCGCGGCGCCGCCTTCCGCGTCCGTGTAGAGCTCGACCGCCTCGCGATACAAATCTTCCTTGCTGCCGAACGCGGCGTAGAGGCTCGGCGAATTGATGCCCATTGCGTCGACGAGATCGGCCATCGAGCACGTGTCGAAGCCCTTGGCCCAGAACACTTCCATCGCCCTTCGCAAGGCCGCCTCGCGGTCGAACGTGCGGGGCCGTCCGCGCGCCTTGTGCTGCGTTTCCCGAACTTCCGACGGCATGTCTCGCTCCTTTGCGCGTCCCATCGATTGCTGCGCGCATTGAAATTCTGAATTATGTGTCGATCGTAACAAAATAACTGGACGCCGTCACGCGACGATGTTCAAATATATGTGTCGACCGTTACATAAATCTCGGAACCTTCTTAGGAGTGTCGTCATGAAATCGACTTTGTCCGCACTGGCCGCCGCGTTGCTGCTGATGAGCCCGCTGATGTCGTTTGCGCAAGCCACGGCAACGCCGGCGTCGCCCGCGCCGTATTCGGTGTTCGTCGATCAGCCGACCGGCTTCACCTTCGTCAAGATGCCGTCAGGATGGAAGTTCGTCGGCGCGGTGTCGAAGGACGAAGCGCAGCATGTGCCGTCGAATGTGCTGACGTCGGTGTTGCCTGCCGATTCGGCGCGTGCCATCGACACGGCATCGGTCAAGTAAGCGTCATACGCAGGCGGCCGGCAGCCACGGCCGGCCGACGAGGCAGAGCGCCGGAGCGCTTTGCGGAACTGGCGTTGCGGCGCGTCGCTAATGCCGTCGATACGCATCGAGCAGGCCTTGCACGATGTCCGCGGACACATAATGCGGCCCATCGAAAAGATAGGTCTTATATCCGCGATACGCATCGATCTGCGGCCTCAGTTCGTCCACTGTCGCGGAACGAAACCCGCCGCCCACTTGCGGCCGGAACGCTTCCGCAATGATTCGCACGCGATGCCGCCCGAGCTTCGCCGCAATCTGATCCGCATACTCCCGCGCGACGCGCGGCTCTCGCGCATACACGCCGCAGCCGTCCTGCAACAGCACGCCTACATCGCGCGGCAACCACTCATCGAGCCATTGCGCGAGCGCCGCGCCACCGACATTCGCGCGGTCATACACGCTGATCCACAACGGACGCGGCAACCCATCGAGCAGCGCGCGCAGCGCACCCGCGTTCTGCCAGGTCGGATCGATCTCGACGGGAAAGTAGTAGCCCGTCACATGCACGGGCGGATGAACTTCCACGAGCCGCATCGATTCGACGAACAACTGCGCCGCATTCGCGCGCGCCGCCGCTTCGTCGAAACGGCCCGCGAGTCCAACGATCACGTCGCGCGCCCAGGGCTCCTGCCCGATGCGCTCCCAGTCCGGCATCCGTGCCGCCGTGCGCATCCCGGCGCCGGGCACGAAGGCGATGCCGTCCACCGCCGTCCATTGCACAATGAGTTCATGCGCGCCGAGCTTGTCCCAGTCGCCGCGCGGATCGGCGTGCGCGTTGTCGGGCTGCCAGACGATGCCGTCGACGAGACGCACGCGCGAGGCATCGGCTTGAGCCGAAGCCGGCGCGAGCACAAGGCAGCACGCAATGACGAGGGCGGAAAATAGAGAGGACATCAGTACGAGAATACCGCGCCGAAGAACACGCCTCGCGCGCGATCGTCGCCGGCGACGCGCAAGCGGTACTGCACCGCGACATCCACGAACGAACGCGGCGCGTCATACGGACCGCCGCGGAACCAGTAGCGCGCCGCCACGCCCGCGCCGGCGCCCACCGGCACGCTGTGATCGACCGCCGAATCGTAGTCCATGCCGACGACCGCATGCGGAAACACCGTCAAACGCGGACTGATCGCATCGACGCGATAGGTGCGGCCCAGTCGCGCGTTCGCGGTCGCGTAAGTCGAATCGTTCTGGATGTAATGGCCCGCCTCGCCGTACACCGTGCCCGTCCACCAGTTCGGGACGTCGAGCCTGCGCGTGTCGCCGAAGCCGTTCGAATACGCGGCGCGCGCGAGCCAGTCGGCGCGCACGTCCGAGCCGATCGGCAGAATTTTTTCGATGGCGAGAATCGCATTCGCCGATGCGAACGGCTTCACGCGCGCGCCGATCGCCGCCTGCAACGTCGATACCCCCGATGGCCCGCCGCCCTTCACGCCGAAGTTCTCGTAACCGCGCGCGTACACCTCGAACATGCGGTCACCGAGGCTGCCGAACGGCCGCCAGTACGCCTCCGCGCCCGCCTGCCAGTTGTTCGATACGCCGGGCGTGGGCGCGAACGCGAACCCTTGCTGCGCACCGTTGCCGCGATAGTTCACCGACGCGCTGAAGCCCCAGTTGCGCGTCGCTTCGGCGTGCGCCGCGCGTGCGTCGTTCAGTGCTTCAGGCGCGAGCGCCTCGCCGGCGGGCGCGCCCGCGCTATGGTCGATCGCGCGTTCCAGGAACTTCACGCCTTCGTCGGTGCGGCGCAGGTTGAGCGCCGCGTAGCCGGCGTCGGCTTCGGCCGATGCGGGCAGCGCGCCCTCGCGTTCCGCGCGCGCGAAGTAGTGCAGCGCGAGCGCGCTGTCGCCCGCGCGCTGCGCGATGAACGCGGCCTGCGTGGCGGTCATCGAATCGAGCAGATTCGCGTCGATCAACGCGCGCGCTTCGCCCGAGGCCTCACGCGTGCGGCCCGTCGCCGCGAGCGCGTCGATCAGCGCGATGCGCGGCTGCGGATCGTCGGGCACTTCGGCGATCGCCGTGCGCCAGAAGCCGATGGCCGCTGCGCGATCGCCGCGACGTTCGGCAAGACGCGCTTCGCGTGTCGCGGCGAGTGCGGGATCGTGCGCGTAGACATCGCACGATGCGCCGAACCGGTCTTCGCGGCATTCGAAAGTCGGGCGCGCGCGCGGATCGATTTGCACGGTCTGCGTGGCCGCCATGCGCAACATCGCTTGCGCGCGATGGCGGCGTAACGTGATCGCGGCATCGGTGTCGTCGGGGGGCTGCGTGGCGACGGACGGCAGTGTATCGAGCGCCGCTTGCGGATTGCCTTGCGCGAGCCGCACGTCCGCGACGATCGTGCGCGCGACGCGCGCATCGCGATATGCGCGTGCGTCGCCCGCATCGGTGGATGCGGCCAGGGTCAGCGCGCGCGCGAAGTCGGCATGCTCTGCGCGCGCGGCGCGTGCGTATCCGCGCAAAGCCCACGCGAGCGCATTGTCTTCATCGATCGCGATGGCATCGCCCGCCGCGGCTTCCACGCCCGCGAGATCGCCGCGCGTGAACAATATCTCGATGAGCTGCATGCGGAAATCCATCCGCGCCGGCGCATACATGACAGCCTTCCGCGCGAAATCTTGCGCCGCATCCAGGTCGCCGCGCTCGCGCGCCACATATGCGGACTTCGACGCCCCGGGCGCAAGCCGGTCGCCGATGAAGCGCCGCCGCTCCCGCAAGGCGTCGCTGTCGCCGAAGTGCTGCGATGCGTCGACGGCCGCATCGTATGCGGCGGCATCGTCGCCGGATGCGGCGAGGGAATCGATCAGCAGATAGCGCAGACGCTCCGCCCGCGGCGCAAGACGCACGGCTTCGCGGCTTCCCGCCACCGCCGACGCGTAATCCTTCTTCGCGTAATCGCGATACGCCGCGCGCGCTGCCTTCGACGCCGGCGCCGGCAAGTCGTCCGGCACGCCGCCCTCGCCGCCCGACGCGATCAGGATGTCGATCTGCCTGCGCCGCGCGGTCAGCGAAGGCGCCGGACCGAGCTGCGCGATGGCTTCGGCAAGCACACGGCTCGCGTCCTTCAGACGCCCGCGCGCCGCGAGCGCATTCGCAAGCAGCAGACGCAGATCCGCGACGTCGGGCCGCTGGCGAATCGCCTCGCGCGCGCCTGCGATGGCATCGGCATAACGATGCTCGCCGTAGGCCGCGAACGCTTCGCGCGCCACGCGATACGCCGCGCCGCTCAGAGGCAGCTGCAGGGTCTCGTCCGCACGGGATGCCGCGGCGCCGCACAAGGCGAGCGCGGCGCACAACGCAACGCGAACGTGCGGCGTCATCGAATGCCGGCCCGCGCGAGATAGCGGCGGCGCTGCTCCGCGACTGCGGCGGTGAGCGCATCGGACGTGATGATCGCCTCCGCCACCATGTAATCGCCGATGCGTCCGTGCCGCTCCGGCCGATAGTCCCGCAACGCGGCCTCGAACGCGCTGCGCGTGACGAGCCCCATCTCGATCATGATGTCGCCGAGCAAGGGCACGCCGCGCGCGGCCGTGGCGTCGGCAAGCGCCGGCGAGGCATCGTCTTCGCCATCGCCTGTCAAGACCGGCATGCCGACCGCGCGCAGCATGCGCAGGCCCGCCGCGATCTCGCTTTCGCGCACGATCTGCAGCGCGACCGGGCCGCCGGACGTCGCGCGCAATTCGGCGAGCGACGCATCGTCGAGCAGGCTCGCGCAGACGAACACGGCGTGCCCGTTCGCATCGATGCCCTGCGGCAGCACGCGCAGCCGCACGAGCGTCTCGGGCGTCGCGATGCGCGTCGGGTCCATCCGCGCCGCGTCCAAGCGTCCGCGCGGCAGGTCGGCCTGGAACGCGATCGCTTCCGCGAGCGTTTCCTCGTCGAGCCAGCCGCGTGTCACGAGCACGCGGCCGATCGGCGCTTCGCGTGCATGATCCGTCCGCCGCGCTTCTTCGAGCCGCTCGGGTGCGATCGCCTGCCACGAGACGAGCAGTTCCCCGAGATCCTGACGCGTGTCGCGCAGGGCCTCGTTGCTGGGGAAATCGTGCATCGTCTTGTCCCATGCGAGCCGCCGCCCCGTCACCATATGCACGATGAAAAGCCGCCACGCGCGCGCCACCGCCATGAAGTTGATGACGTTGCTGACGACCATGCGCGGCACCGACAGCACGCCGTGCTCCCAGCCGTAGAGCCGCGTCGTGAAGATGATGCGCTGCGTGACGCGCAGCACGAGCGCGACGGAGTTCGCGGCGAGCAGCGCCTGCAGCCACCGCGAATCGATGAACGGCGACGGAAAGAAGTCGCCCGCGAGGCCGAGATACGAAGCCGTGGCGAACAGCATGAACTGCACGGCGAGCAGGTATGCGAGCATGCCGACGAACGCCGTCACCACGCCCTTGCGGTCGCGCATCAGCAGATAGCGATTCGCGAGCGACCCGCTCCAGCCCGTCAGCGCCCATCCCTGCAAGCCGATGCCGAGCGTCCAGCGCGCGCGCTGCCGATAGGCGGTGCGAAACGTGTCGGGGAAAAACTCGCGCACGCACAGCGGCATCGACAGCCTGATTTCGCGCTCGCGGCCCAAACCGAACCAGCCCTTGCGGCGCGTCGTGAATTCGACGGGAAAGAGCGGAAAGATCGACTGCATGCCGAGCCGCGTGATGCGCGTGCCGATGTCGTAATCCTCGGTGAGGCTTTCGGTGTTGAACGGCTGGTGCTGCGTCTCTTCGACGAGCGCGCGGATCGCGCGGCGCGAAAAGCACGTGCCCACGCCCGCCGACGGCACCGCGCCCGCAAGACTCTCACGCACGACGAGATCCTTCGCGTGCCATTCCGCGAACTCGTCCATGTACGTGCCGGCGACGAGCTCGAACCAGTGCCGTTCGAGCGACGCCACCGGCAACTGGATCATGTCCTTGCGCGGCAGGAGATAGTTGAAGAACTTCAGTTCGACGGGATGCAGCACGTCTTCGCTGTCGTGCATCACGATGCCCGCGAACTCCATCCCGGCTTCGAACTCGTAATGCAGGATCGCCTGCACGAGCCAGTTGAGGCAGTCGGCCTTGCATGTCGGACCGTCGTGCGGCACTTCCACGCGATGCAGATGCTTGTAGCGATGCCGCATGCGCTCCACTTCGGCGATCGTCGCCGCGTCGTTCTGATACGTGCCGACGAACACCGTGTATGCGCGATAGTCGAGCACGCGCACGAGATCCTCGATCATCGCGGCGATGACGTCGTGTTCCTGCCACGCGGGCACCATGATCGCGATGGGCTGCTCGTCGCGCGCATAAAGCTGCTCGACGGTGAGCGGCGCGTAGCGGCGCTCGACCGTCACGCGCCGCCAGAACTTGCGCGTCCAGTACCAGACGTCGATGAACAGATCGTCCAGGCTCGAAAGCAGAATGATCGCCGCGACCGTCGCGGCCACGTATTCGAGTCCCTGGTAGTACTCGGCGAGCAGAATCTCGCCGTACCACCCGAGCGCCTCCGGCATCACGCGCGATCCTCGTCATCACCGGCGCGCGCGCGATGCTTCCGGCGCGCCTGGCCCGCGAGCGCGATCAACGCGAGCAACAGCACCACGAGCACGGCCGGAATGCCCCAGCGCGCCCAATGCCGCGTGACCCAGTCGGCGCTCGACGCGGGTTCGTCGGTCATCTCTTCGGGGTTGACCGTGTCGAACTGCTTGAGCACGCCGCTGCCGTCGACCACGGCGATATTGCCGCGCGAAAGCTGCAGCTTGTCGGTCAGTACGGGCGCCGCGCCCGCCGATCGATACACGACGCCGCTCTCGCCGCCCGCACTCGCAACGCTCACGACCGCGACGCGCGAGAGCCCCGACATGTCGAGCAGCGTATCGCCCGCGGGTGATGTCAGCGAAAGACGCTCGGCCGAATATGCGGCGGGATTCTTCTCGTCGGCGAGCTTGACGTCGGCGGCGAGGAACGGGCCGGCCGGATTCGCCGCCGCGTCTGCCGCGTTCACCACGAATTTCGCCGATACCGGCGCGATGCCCGCCGCGCCGGTCAGCACGGCAAGGCGCGGGACGCTGTTCATTGCATCGTCGAGCCAGGCGCGCGGCACGTACACCGTCGCCGACGACGCATAACGCGCCGCCATGCCCGCGAACGTGTTGTCGGGCGGACCTTTCGCAAGCCGCAGATGGCTCGACGGCAGCACGGCGACGGGATACGTCTGGCGCGCCTGACAGCCGCCGTCCGGCTGGCGGCGGAAGGTCACGCGCAGATCGTTGGTGCGCGCGAGGGCGTAGCGCGGAATCGGCGCGACGAGACGCTCGCGCGCGCCATCGACGTTGATGAGCTTCGCGCCGATCATCACGTCGTTGAAGTACACGGTGGCGGTTGCCGCGCCGTTGGAGAGCGTCGGCGAAGCGGCGAGATCGAGCACCACCTGCTCCGGCAAGCGGCCGTTGCCCGAAGCCGCGGCGAGGTCGAAGCGCGCATCCCACGACGCGGCCGTCTGCACGTCGACACTGCGCGGATCGCCGCCGAGGTCGGACAGCGCGATGGTGTCGCCGCGCGTCTGCTGCGCCACGTCGATGCGATGCACGACCACGCGGTTCGATACATCGATGGGACGCCAGCCGTGCGCAAGCGCGCCGATGCCGCGCGTGTCGCCGACGACGATCATCGCGCGGCCGCCCACGTGCGCGACGCGCACTTCGCCCGGCGCGAGCGGCGAAGTCAGTTGCGACGCCGATTGCTTGCGCCATGCGTCGAAAGCGGCGAGCGCATCGCCCGATGTGTTCGTGACTTGCGCGCGCAACGCGTCGAGCGCGCGGTCGATGGTCTTGCGCATCGTCTCGTCGGCGACGACCACGTCCGGGCCGAACGCCGCGCGCGCGCCGAGCGCGACGAGCGCGCCGAGTTCCGCGTCGTCGGCGATCGCGTGCTTGCCGCCCGCTGCCAGCGCGGCGAACGCGGGCACGCCGCGCAACGGCGCCGGCACGTCGATGCCCGTGAGATCCACGGTATCGCCCACGGCCGGCAGCGCCTGCATCACGGGCCGCTTGCCGTCGCGTTGCAGCAGCGCGTCGGTGCGCCAGGCGGTGTCGAATGCGTTCGCGGACAGCTTGCCGCCCGACACCGCGAGCACCGGCGCGTAAGGCAGCGCGCTCCATGCGGTGCGCAGGTCCTGCACGTCGGCGGGACTGAAGCGGAACGTGAGACGCGTCGTCGGATCGACGCGCAGCACGTTGCCGATGGCGGTCTGATCCGAGCACTCGCCCTGGCTGACCACCGACGCGAACCCAAGCCCCACGCGCACGAAGCCGGCGGAACGCGCCGCGCCATCGACGCCGAGATTGACCGACACGCCGCCCGCATCCTGCGTGAACGCACGCGCGAGCACCGGCGAGCCGTCGAGAGAAAGGAGCATCGTCACGCGGCCGCCGTCGCCGCGCACATAGCCGCCGTCGAATTGCAGCGTCGCATCGGTGATCGGCACGCCGGCGGGCACAGGCAGGAAGAACTCGCGGCGCGTATCGGGTGCGCCGAGCGTCACGCTTTCGAGCAGGCCGAGTTGTCGCAAGGTCACGGTGCGCGTTTCCGGCACATCGAGGCCGAGCCGCCCGAGCGCGCCCGCGATGCCGGTGCCGGTCGCGGCAGCGAAGGCCGCATGCTGCAGACCCAGGAACAGCGCGATTGAAGCCAGAACGGCACGCTGGGCGCGCCGCTTGAAGATGTCGTTGACCAAGTTGAGTGCTCGAAGTTGACGCAACGGGGCGGGATGGCCGCGAAGGCACACGCACGTCGCGCGCGATCCGCCTCGATTGCGTGAAGCCTGATTCCGGACTCCCTGGCCGGAACGATCAGGCGCGTGTTGCTGAAGAAAGAGCCGGTGCCCGGAGTCGCGGCCCGGCCTTTGGCGCGACAGGCTGTACGTACGCGGCCGAAGGACTACGCGAACGCCTCGCCCACGACACGCGTCACATTTTTCGTGGCGCGCGGCATGACGGGTTTGAATTCCTCGAAGGGGCGGCCCGCGAGCGCCGCGACGATGCGCGCCGAGGCTCGCCCATCGCCGTAGGGATTGACATTGCGGGTGAACGCCGCGCGGGCGTTCGTGTCGTCGAGCAGCAGATGGACCGTCGCGGCGATGGCGTCGCTGTCCGTGCCGACGAGCACGGCGGTGCCCGCATCGATGGCCTCGGGACGCTCGGTGACGTCACGCATCACGAGCACCGGCTTGCCGAGCGCCGGCGCCTCTTCCTGCACGCCGCCCGAATCGGTCAGCACGAGCGTCGCGCGCTGCAGCAGCCGCACGAAGCCGAGATAGTCCTGAGGCTCGATGAGAAACACGTTCGGCGCACCGCCGAGCGCGCTGATCACCGTTGCGCGCACGTTCGGGTTCAGATGAACCGGATAGACGATCTGCACATCGGAACGGCGCGCGAGACGAACCAGCGCCGCGCAGATATCGCGCAAGCCCCGGCCGAAACTCTCGCGCCGGTGGCCCGTGACGAGAATCAGATGCTTCGATGGATCGAGAAACGGAAAGCGTGCGTCGAGCTTGCGGCGCAGCGCATCCTGCGAATCGATGCGCTTCGTGACGGAATGCAGCGCGTCGATCACCGTGTTGCCGGTGACGAATGCGCGTCCATGCACCGTTTCCTTCGCGAGGTTGGCGTGCGAGCGCAAGGTCGGGACGAACATCATGTCGCTCACGACATCGACGAAACGCCGGTTCATCTCTTCCGGCCACGGACTGCTCATGTCGCCCGTGCGCAGCCCCGCCTCGACGTGCGCGACCGGCACCTGCCGGTGAAACGCGGCGAGCGCGCCCGCCGTCGCGGTGGTCGTGTCGCCGTGCACGAGCACGCGATCCGGCTGTTCCTTGGTGATGACGTCGTCGATCGACGCGATGAGGCGCGAAACCAGCCCGTTCAGGCTCTGGTTCTCCGACATGACCGCGAGATCGTGATGCGGCGTGATGTCGAACAGATCCAGCACTTGCCGGAGCATCGAGCGATGCTGGCCGGTCACGCACACCACGGACCGCACACCGGCTTCCGCTTCCAGCGCCTTGACGAGCGGCGCCATCTTGATCGCCTCGGGCCGCGTTCCAAATATGGAAAGTATCGTTTTTCGCTTCGTGTTCATTAGGTCCCGACGATTGCACAATCTTTAACAATTTCGATTGTATTCAGACGTTTAGGACCGCCAGCCAACTAAAATGTAAAAAAGTCTAACGAGAACGCGAAGCGCCGGTTTGGCGAGTTTTTGTCCAAAGTCGAGCGGCGTTTTTTACCTAACCAGTTAGCTTTCCCAACGTTCGGGCGAGATCGTCGAGGCGAAAATCCGACACTGCGTCGTCGCGTGATTTCGTCTGATGAAAACGCGATATGCGTGTGAGCGGCTTGCTTGGAGGCGATCGACCATTCGGGAGCTGCGGGGCCGATCGCCCTTTTGAAGGAGCGCTGAAGGACGCGCTCCGAGAACGAAACAGGCTTACTTCTCCATCGTCGCCATATCGATGACGAAGCGATACTTCACATCGCTCTTCAACATGCGCTCATAAGCCTTGTTGATTTCGTCCATGCGAATCATCTCGATGTCGGAGGTGATGCCGTGCTCCGCGCAGAAATCGAGCATCTCCTGCGTCTCCGCAATACCGCCGATGAGCGATCCGGCGAGCGAGCGGCGCTTGAAGATCATGTTCATCACCGAAGGCGACGGGTGCGGATGCTCCGGCGCGCCGACGAGCGTCATGGTGGCATCCCGCTTGAGCAGTGCCATGAACGGATCGAGATCGTGCGACGCGGCCACCGTGTTCAGAATGAAGTCGAAGCTGTTCGCGTGCGCCGCCATCTGGGCCGGGTCTTTCGAAATCACGACTTCATGCGCGCCCAGACGCTTCGCGTCCTCGATCTTGCCCGGCGAAGTCGTGAAGAGCACGACATGCGCGCCCATTGCGGCGGCGATCTTCACGCCCATGTGACCGAGACCGCCGAGACCCACGATGCCGACCTTGTGCCCCTTCTGCACGTTCCAGTGGCGCAGCGGGGAATAGGTCGTGATGCCCGCGCACAGCAACGGCGCGACCGCCGCCAGTTCGAGGTTCCCGGGGATGCTCAGCGTGAACGCCTCGTCGACGACGATGCTCGTCGAATAGCCGCCCGCCGTGAAGCCGCCGGACTTTCTGTCCGGCGAGTTATAGGTTTGCGTGAAGCTTTCCGGGCCTTCGCAGAACTGCTCCAGTCCTTCCTTGCAGGACGCGCACGTGCGGCATGAATCGACCATGCAGCCGACGCCCGCGAGGTCGCCGACCTTGAACTTCGACACGTCCGAGCCGACTTCCGCCACGCGCCCGACGATTTCATGCCCCGGCACGACCGGAAAGTTCGAGCCGCCCCATTCGTTCCGCGCCATGTGCAGATCGGAGTGACACACGCCGCAAAAGAGAATGTCGATGCGCACATCGTTCGGGCCGACATCGCGGCGCTGAATTTCGAGCGGGCCGAGCGGCTTGTCGGCTGCGGCGGCTGCATAGGAATACGCTTTCAGCATGATTGTGCTTCCTTCCTTGATTTGAATCTTTCGTGGACGAGCCGGCCCCGACGCAATGAAAAGGCCGGCCGATGAGACGTGTCAGGTGAACGGGTTTGTGCGGCAGCGAACTGTCGCCGTCATGCACCGCACGCGTTGCGAGTGACTTGCCGATTGCGCCGATATTTCGGCGGCGCTACGCAACCTCAATACTGTATGCCTATAAAAACTTCTCTGCCGAAATGGCGGCTCGATTATGCCTTTCGAAAGAACTGTGCAATTGCGTCGCCGGAGAATTTGACAATCGAACGCCCTTCTTTCGACTCCCTGCTAATGGGGATGGTCGAGAGCAGACGAGCGTCCTAAAGTGATCGTGCGCGAGGACACGGCCATCCTCATCGCACGGCGCCGGAACTTTGAGAGAGCGAGACCATGAAGGCGAAGGCAATTACGGCAAGCATCGGCATGCCGGGCGGCGCGGTCAGCGCCGAGTTTCATATCGACACGGGGCGCCTCAGGATCTTCGAACGCGGCATGCTTCGCGTCGAATTGTTTCCGCCGCAATCATGGTTCACGGTGGCGTCGGTGGCGGGAAACAGCCGCTGGGGCACGCGGCCGCGCGAAGCGGATATTCGTCTCGTCGTCGAGAACTTCATCCTTCAGCGCTTCGGCATGACGGCGTACCGGAGCGAAACTTCATGCGCGCAGTGACGTGCGCGCTCAGCGTGCACGCGCGCGCCGCGTGCGCTGATAGAAGGCGTCCGGCTTGGTCTTCACCCATTCGACGAAGCTATGCACGCCTTCGTGCGCGAGCAGTGCATCGACGGTCGAATAGCGCTGCGCCAGCTCCTTTTCGGTGAAGAGCGCATGCAATTGCCGATGACAGATGCGATGCAGCACGGCCGTCTGCCTGCCACCGTGCGATTTCGGCACGAGATGATGCAAATCGCGCTCCGATGGCGGCACCGCGCGCCCGCACAGCGCGCAGATTTCCTCCTGCGGCGGGTGATACCACGGCTCCGGTGTGCGCTTCGCCATTGCGTTCCTCGTTTGTTCTCGTCGAGTTTACGCCTCGTCTTTCCGCGCCGCATCGGACGATTCATCTGATCAACATTCCTTAGCTTCTCGATTCGACATCCTCATGCGGTGAGTCGTGCGCCGATACAATGGCTGCGTGAACGCGCGCATCGGCGCACTCCCTGCAACTGCAACGGAGATACACCATGACAGGTCCGGCGAGTAACCTCTACGAGAGCTGGCAGGAACAGATTCAGCGGGAGCTGAATGCGCGCGTCAGGACGCATCAGCACGAAGTGCGGCAAGCGAAAGTGCAGCAGGCGCGTCAGACCGGCGCGCCTGCGCCGCTCGTCCTGATCGGCGAGGGCGATTCGTGGTTCGACTATCCGCTGCCGGACCCACTTCATCCCACGGATGTATTGCAGGCGCTCGAGAACACGGGCAAGCCCGTTCCGCTGATCCTCAAGCTCGCGCACTATAGCGACGCGACCACGACGCTCCTCGGCGTGAACAAGCGCAACCGCCTCATCGATCAGTTGAAGGACCCGGCCAACGGACCCATCGACGCACTGCTTTTTTCCGGCGGCGGCAACGATGTGGTCGGCGACCAGTTCCGCTTCTGGCTCCACGATGCAGACGCGGTCGCCAACGATCCTGCGCAGGGCATCGATATCCGGCGGCTCGCGAATATCTTCGGCGTGGTCGAGAGCGCCTATCTGGATCTGATCCGCATCCGCGACCAGTTCGCGCCTCACGCACCCATCTTCGTGCACGCTTACGACTTTGCGATTCCCAGCGGCACATCGGCCTGCCATCTCGCCGGACCGTGGCTTCGTCCTTCGCTCGTCGATCGGGGCTGGCGGGACCTCGCGCCCGGCACGCTGATCGTGCGGACGATCCTCGTCCAGTTCCGCGCGATGCTGCTGCGGCTCGCCAGCGATCCCGCGCACAATCTGGTGCTGGTCGAGACGCAAGGCACGCTTGCGCCCGATGACTGGGCCAACGAACTGCATCCCACCGGCGCGGGCTTCGCCAAAATCGCCGCCTGTTTCAGGGCCGCGCTCGCCGCACGCTTTGCGCATCGCATATGAGGGCGGCGTGCGCTGAGATGCGAGCCGGTATCGATACCGGCTCGCCGCCCGTTTCTCCTATCAGCCCTGCACGAATGCGAGCAGGTCGGCGTTGAGGACGTCCGCGTTGACCGTGAGCATGCCGTGCGAGAAGCCAGGATACGTTTTCAGGGTGCCGTTCTTCAGCAACTTGATGGACTTCAGCGCAGCGTCGGCGATGGGCACGATCTGGTCGTCCTCACCATGCAGGACGAGCGTCGGCACGGAAATCGACTTCAGGTCTTCAGTCTGGTCCGTCTCCGAGAACGCCTTGATGCCGTCGTAGTGCGCCTTCGCGCTACCCATCATGCCCTGACGCCACCAGTTCTGGACAACGCCCTGTTGGACGGTCGCGCCCGAGCGGTTGAATCCGTAGAAGGGTCCCGCCGGAACATCGACGAAGAACTGGGCGCGGTTGTCGGCCAGTGCCTTGCGAAAGCCGTCGAAAACCTCGACAGGCAGGCCTTCCGGATTTGCTTCGGTTTTCAGCATCAGCGGAGGCACCGCGCTGACGAGTACCGCCTTCGCGACACGTCCTGACGGTTCGCCGTGCTTCGCGACATAACGGGCGACTTCGCCGCCGCCTGTCGAGTGTCCGATGTGAACGGCATTTTTCAGGTCCAGCGCTTCGACGACCGCGAATGCGTCGGCGGCGTAATGGTCCATATCGTGACCGTCCGAGACCTGCGACGAGCGGCCGTGCCCACGCCGGTCGTGCGCGACCACACGATATCCCCGCTGCACGAAGAACAGCATCTGCGCGTCCCAGTCGTCCGAGGAAAGCGGCCAGCCATGATGAAAGACGATCGGTTGCGCGTCCTTCGGCCCCCAGTCCTTATAGAAAATTTCGACGTTATCTTTGGTCGTGACGAACGGCATGGTAATCCTCACTCGTGAAAAAAGGTTTGCAGGACGCCGGGCCGAGGTTTGAAACTCAGCGCCGGCTTCGATGTTCTTGCGGCAAGACAAGCGAAGACAGACGACGTTCGATCGATCGAACTTCACCGGATCGCGTGCGGGCTATCGAGCCCGAATCGTCGTCCGAGTAGAACCTTACACGGATACCGCGTCCGCTGGATGATTGCCCCCCATCAAGTGGGGTTGCAAAAGCCGGGACCAGTAACAGTTCCGACGCCCGGCACTAAAACGGTGAACAATGCCGACGACGCGCGCACGCTCACGCCGCGCTTTCTTCGTCAGCGTCGCGTTGGTGGGACAGCATCGCGAGCACGCCGTTCAGCGCGCCATCCAGGATCTGGGCGGACAGATCAGGGTCCGAAACGGCCCGCGACAACGTCACCGCGCCCACGCAGGCGCTCAGAATGTGAAGCGCTTGCGCGCGCTTCGTGGCGTTGAGCAACGCAGGCGATGCCTGAGCGATCAGCCCCACGATTTTCTCGACGCGGCGGGAATACACCTCCCGAGTCGCGCCCTCGCAGCGGCTCATGTCATTGACGAGCGCGGAGACAGGACAGGCGCGAAAAATGTTATCCCTGTGCGCCGCGGATAGATACGAACGCATCGCTCGTTGCGGCTCGGTCGGAATCGATGCTTCCCACGACTCGATGTCTCGCAGCGCACATTCGAACGCTTCCCGCACGAGTTCGTCGCGAGACGCAAAGTGCTTGTAGAAGCCGCCTACGGTGAGCCCGGCCTCCTTCATGAGATCGGCAATGCTCACGCCATCGATGCCGCGCTCACGCAACCGTTTCGCCGCCACCTCAACGATGCGTTGACGTGTCGCAATCTTTTGTGCCTGGGAATGGCCCATTCAACATCTCCACACTGCTCTGGCGGGCAAGTGTAATCCCGCGATCCGTTTTCCATTGATGCGGGCCTGGCAATTCAGAGTTGAGCCGCGAAGAATTGCGGGACTTCTGGATTATGACTAACATCCAGATCAATGCAATATCGACAGGAAGCGTCGACACGCATTCGCCCGAAATAGTGCATATGCACTCTAGTCAATGGAGATTCATCATGAAAGCACGCAGGATTCTGGTCACGGCGGCTGCCGGCAAGACAGGTGTTCACACGGTGCGAAACCTTCTCGAGAGCGGTCACGCCGTGCGCGCGCTCGTTCGCAAGGAGGACGAGCGCAGCGACGCGCTCCGGAACGCTGGCGCTGAGATCATGACCGGCGATCTCCTCTCGCACGATGACGCCATTCGCGCAACCGACGGAATGGACGCGGCGTATCTCTGTTATCCCGTTCGTCCGGGCTTCATCCAGGCCACCGCCTATTTCGCGGATGCGGCGCGCCGTGCGGGGCTGCATGCGGTCGTGAACATGTCGCAAATCTCGGCTCGTGAGAACGCGAAAAGCCACGCGGCCCGGGATCACTGGATTGCGGAGCGCGTTCTCGACTGGGCAGGCGTGCCGACCGTGCACATCAGGCCGACCTTCTTCTCTGAATGGCTCGTCTTTCCGTGGGTGCGAGACACGATCGTTCGAAACAGCGAGATTGCATTGCCGTTCGGCGATGGCCGGCATGCGCCTATCGCGGCGGCGGACCAGGCGCGTTTCATCGCCGCTGTGCTTGCAAGTCCGGATGATCACGTCGGCAAGACATACGAGCTGTGCGGGCCGACGCAAATGAATCAAGCGGAAATTGCCGGCGTGATGAGCGGCGTGCTGGGCAGGAAAATCGTGTACCGGCCGGCGACGCTCGACGGTTACCGGGAGCATCTGAGCCACTACGATCTTCCGGATTTCACGATTCAGCACTTCGTCGAAGTAGCGATCGACTATCAGAACGGCGTCTTCGAGGGCACGGACGGCATCATCGAGCGCGTGACGGGGACGGCTCCGCAGACCGTCGAAGCGTTCGTGGAGGCGAATCGGGCCGTCTTCGGGTGAACGATTCGGGTTCGGCGTCGCGATCCGGTCAGCGATGAAGTAAGCAGGCACTGCGGGAAATCCCCAAGTTTCATCGTGGCGACATTGCATACAATCGTCTCGTCGATTGCCTGAAACGAGCCCGAAGTGACGCCGACCGAAGTTGTTTTGCATACAACTCTGCCCGAACCGGCGCGTTCGGCGGACGACGTCTACGTCGCCATCAAAGAGGCGCTCGCGGGCGGCCAGTACAGCGCGGGCCAATATCTGCGCGAGGAGCAGCTCGCAAAAAGTCTCGGCGTGAGCCGCACCCCCGTTCGCGAAGCGTTGCGCCGGCTCGATGCGGAAGGCTGGGTCGAAACACGCGCGAACTACGGCGTGCGCGTGAAAGCGTGGACCTTGCAGGACGCGCGCGAAATCTTCGAGGCGCGGCTTCTGATCGAGCCGTATCTCGCCGGGCGCGCGGCGCTTGCAATCGGCGCCGCCGACATCGCGCGCCTGAAAGCGCTCGCCGATGCGATGCTCGACATCACGCAACGTCCGACGACATCCGAATCCTGCGAAGCGTGGTTCGCCGCGAACGGCGAGTTTCACGCGATCATCACGGCCGCCGCGAACAACGCGCGCCTCGATCGCTCGCTCAGGTCGATGAAGGAAACGCCGCTCATCAAATGGACCTTCGACACCTATAACGACGCGGACCGCGAGCGCAGTGCGCGCCAGCATGTCGAAATCGTTCACGCGCTGGAACAGCGCAACGCCGCGTGGGCGGAAGCCATCACGCGCTGCCATATTCTCGCCGCCGAAAAGGCGGTGCTCGACCGCCACGGCCGGGAACATCCAGCGTCCTGAGCCCGAAGCGGTTCGGGTCGCAACAGCATTACAAACAGTCGTTGAATAGTCGCGCGAGCGACACAGGAGACACGACATGCTGAGCACCGATGGCACGATCATAAGCACCGTAAGCGCCGGCCCGCGTCTGGACCGATTACCGATCTCCGGGTTTCACAAGCGCGTGCTTTGGCTCATCGGCGCGGGCATGTTCCTCGATTCGTTCGACATCTATCTCGCGGGCGGCGTGCTCGGTGCATTGGCCAAGACCGGCTGGTCGACGATGCAGCTCAACGCCGCGTTCCTCTCGTCGACGTTCGTCGGCATGCTGATCGGCGCGTTCGCGGCGGGTGTGCTCGGCGACGCCAAAGGCCGCAAGTTCACGTATCAGTTCAATCTCGCGGTGTTCGGACTCGCGTCGATCGCCGGCGCGTTCGCACCGAACATGACGTGGCTCATCGTGTGCCGCTTCTTCATGGGGCTCGGACTGGGCGCGGAAATCGTCGTCGGTTATGGATCGGTCGGCGAATTCATGCCGCCCGCCGTGCGCGGCAAGTGGTCGGCGTATCTGTCGCTCATCACGAACTCGGCGCTCTTTTTCTCGACGTTTCTCGGCTACCTGATCATTCCGACGATCGGCTGGCGCGCGATGTTCGCGATCGTCGGCATCGGCGCGATGATCGTGTGGGTCATTCGCAAGAAGATGCCCGAATCGCCGCGCTGGCTCGAATCGAAAGGCCGCTACGACGAAGCGGAAGCAATCCTGCGCGCCGCCGAAGAAGAGTCTTCGCGCCACGCGCCGCTGCCGCCGATCGACGATGCGCCGCGCACCGTGACGAAAAAAACCACGTTGATCGAGCTTTTCTCGCCTTCGCAGATTCGCCGCATGTTCGTGTCGATCGTCGTGCAGATCGCGGTCAACATGGTGATCTACGGCTTCATCGTCTGGGTGCCGACCTTTCTGATGAAGCAGGGCATCGGCATGGCGTCGTCGCTCGGCTATTCGACGCTCATGTCGCTCGGCGGTCCGGCGGGCGCGCTCGTCGGCGTGCTGATCGCCGACCGGGTCGGGCGCAAGAACGGCCTGATCGCGGTCGCGGCGCTCGCGGCGGTGATCGGCTGGCTTTACGGGCATTCCACCGGCGTCGCGATGGCCACCTTGCTCGGCTTCCTGCTCTTCACGCTCACGTATCTGATGGTCGCGCTCGGCATCGCGACGTACATCCCCGAACTCTTCGCGACCGAGAACCGCATGCGCGCGAACGGCATAGCGGGCTGCGCGGGGCGCGTCACGGGCATCCTTGCGCCGCAGCTCGTCCTCGTCATGTACGCGGCGGGCGGCGTGAAGGACGTGCTGTCGATGATCATCGGCGCGCTCGTCGTGATGGCCGTCGTGCTCGCGGTGTTCGGCATCGAGACGAATCGCCGCTCGCTGGAAGACATCGCGCCTGCGCCCGATGCCGATGGCACGCTCGCCGCGTCGGCGCTTTCGCAAGAATCGCATCGTTGAAACTTTCTGAGGAAACCGTGATGAGCGTTACGCATGAAAACAAGCGTCAGGCATTGAAAGCGCGTTTCGCGCGCAAGGACATCGTCACCGCGCCGGGCATCTTCGACATGATCTCCGCAAAGATGGCCGATTCGATGGGCTTCGATTGCCTCTATATGACGGGGTTCGGCACGGTTGCGTCCTACCTCGGCCTGCCCGACGCGGGGCTCGCGACCTATACCGACATGGTCGATCGCGTCGCGGCTTTTTGCGGCGGCACGAACACGCCGATGATCTGCGACGGCGACACGGGTTATGGCGGCCTGCTCAATGTCGCGCACACGGTGCGCGGTTACGAGCATGCGGGCGCGGCGGGCATTCAACTCGAAGATCAGGAATTCCCGAAGAAGTGCGGGCATACGCCGGGACGGCGCGTCATTGCGATGCAAGACATGGTCCGCAAGATCGAGGTCGCGGTGGAAAGTCGCACCGACAGCAACTTTCAGATCGTCGCGCGAACCGACGCGCGCACGTCGCTCGGACTCGATGAAGCACTGCGTCGCGGCGAGGCGTATGCGAAGGCGGGCGCGGATGTGTTGTTCATCGAATCGCCGGAGACGGTGGAAGAGCTGGAGAAGATCGGGCGCGCGTTCGACATGCCCTTGCTCGTGAATGTCGTCGAAGGCGGACGCACACCCCAACTCGCGCCCGAGGAATTGCAGAAGCTGGGCTTTTCGCTCGCGATTTATCCGGCGTCCGGGTTTCTGGCCGTCGCGAAGGCGCTGAAGGATGTTTACGGCGAAATCCTCGCGCGCAAAGGCACGCAAGGCGCTCTCGGCACGATGTATCCCTTCTCCGAAATGTGCGAGCTGATGGGCTTTCCTGAAGTGTGGGCGTTCGATCGGGCGCACGCGGACTGAGGGTATCGACGGTATCGACCGTCAGGCGACCGCCGCCACGCAGTCGATTTCGATGTCGAATCCTCCCGGCCACGCCGGCACGTTGACAAAGATGCGTGCCGGCGGGTTCGCCCCGAAGAAGCCCCCGTAGACCGCGTTGACGATGGGAAACGCTTGAACCGACGTGCAGTAGACATTGCACTTCAATACCTGATCGAGCGACGAACCCGCGGTTTCGACGCACAACTTCAACTGCTGCAACACCAGTTCGGTCTGACGTTCGATAGTTGCATTCGCAACGACCTCGCCGGTCAGCGGATCGAACGGCGGAAAGCCCGACACATAGACCGTATCGCCGTGGCGCGTGACGGCGGACGTCGGCGCCTTGAATCGTTCGAGCCAGGTCGAAAGCGGTTCGACGCGGATGATTTCGCGAGCCATTGTCATCGTCTCCTTTACGGTGAGGCACTACGCGCGCCCCACGAAAATTTCGTTCAGGTCATTGCCCGCCGCCGCGTCCCTGAAGCCGTCGAACCGGCCATCGGCGAGCCCTTGCGCCGCGCGCATGAACCCGCCCCACGCAGCGCGCGCGAGCCCTCCGCCGACGCTCACGCGCCGCACGCCGAGCGCCGCGACATCGCTCAAGGTGAATTCCGACACGCCGCCGATCAGCAGATTCACCGGCTTCGATCCCGCGGCCTTCACCACGGCCTCGATGTGCTCGCGCGTCTTGATGCCGGGCGCATAGAGGCAGTCCGCGCCGGCATCGGCGTACGCTTTGAGACGCGCGATCGCGTCGTCGATATCGGGCTTGCCTGCGAAAAAATTCTCCGCGCGGCCGACGAGCAAGGTGTCGCCGCCGGTTTCGTCGATGGCACGCCGCGCCGCTTTCATGCGCGCCACGGCGACATCGACCGGAAACAGGGGCGCCGATGCATCGCTCGTCGAATCCTCGATCGACAAGCCCGCGACACCCGTCGCCACCGCGAGCTTCACGCTCTGCGCGACGTCATCCGGCGTCGCGCCGAAGCCGCTTTCGAAATCCGCGTTCACCGGGAGATCGGTCGCGTCGACGATCTCGCGCAAATGCGCGAGCACCGCGTCGCGCGTCACGTGATTGTCCGCGTGGCCCTTCGACCATGCGAAGCCCGAACTCGTCGTCGCGAGCGCCTTGAAGCCGAGCGTTTCGAGATAGCGCGCGGAACCGACGTCCCAGGGATTCGGCAGCATGAAGCAACCAGATTCGTGCAGCGCGCGAAAGGCGGCGCGTTTTGCGGCGACGGTGCGGGGCATGGCGGGTCTCCTTTGGGAAATCGAGTCAGAACGAAAAACGATACGCCTTCGCGCGAAACCGCGCTGATCACTAAGTCTCTCTTAAGCAAGCACCCACTACGCTTGAGCCTTCCCTTTCCGTAAGACACGACATGGAACACACGAAGCATGCGCTCGCCAAGGTTCCGGAGCTGACCCTGGCGTTCTGGGCCATCAAAATCGCGGCGACGACGCTCGGCGAAACGGGCGGCGACGCGCTCTCGATGTCCATGAATCTCGGCTATCTGATGAGCACGTTCATCTTCGCGGCCGTTTTCGGCATCGCGGTGATCGCGCAGATCAAGGCGGACCGGTTTCAGCCAGCGCTCTACTGGATCACGATCATCGCGACGACGACGGTCGGCACCACGCTCGCCGACTTCGCCGACCGCTCGCTCGGCCTCGGCTATGCGGGCGGCAGCGCGATCCTGCTCGCGCTGCTGCTTGCATCGCTCGCGGTGTGGCATCGCACGATGGGCTCGGTCTCGGTCTCGACCATCGCATCGCCGAAAGCCGAAGCGTTCTACTGGGTGACGATCATGTTCTCGCAGACACTCGGCACCGCACTCGGCGACTGGACCGCCGACAGCGCGGGCTTCGGCTACACCGGCGCCGCGATGATCTTCGGTGGCCTGTTGCTGCTGATCGTGCTCCTGTATTTCTTCACACAGATGTCGCGCACCGTGTTGTTCTGGAGCGCCTTCATTCTGACGCGGCCGCTCGGCGCCGTGGTCGGCGATTTTCTCGACAAGCCGATCGCGAACGGCGGACTGGCGATGAGCCGCTATGGCGCGTCGATCGCGCTCGTGATGTTCATCATCGTGTGCGGCCTTCTGTTCAGGCAACGGCCCGCGCGCGTGGCGCATTGAGACAGCCGGCAAAGAAAAACGGCGGTCCCGAAGGACCGCCGCGTCTTGCGACTCTAAATGGCGCTGCCGCTTACTTCTTCTTCAGATCGAAGCGATCGAGATTCATCACCTTCGTCCAGGCCGCGACGAAGTCATTGACAAACTTCTCCTGCGCGTCGCTGCTCGCATAGACTTCGGCGAGCGCACGCAACACCGAATGCGAACCGAAGATCAGATCGACGCGGCTGCCGGTCCACTTCCGCTCACCCGTCTTGCGATCGCGCCCTTCGAACACGTCGCGGCGCGACGACAGCGGTTGCCATTCCGTGTCCATGTCGAGCAGATTGACGAAGAAGTCGTTGGTGAGCGTTTCGGGCTTGTCGGTAAGGATGCCTTGCGCGCTCTTTCCGTACGACACGTTCAGCGCGCGCAGGCCGCCGACGAGCGCCGTCATCTCCGGAGCGGTCAGCGTCAGCAATTGCGCCTTGTCGATCAGCAGCGACTCGACGGGCACGCGCACGTTGCCCTTGACGTAGTTGCGAAAGCCATCGGCGACCGGTTCGAGCGCCGAAACCGAAAGCACGTCCGTCTTGTCCTGCGTCGCGTCCATGCGGCCCGGCGTGAACGGCACCGTGACCTTCTGGCCGGCTTTCTCCGCCGCCTTTTCGATCGCCGCGCCGCCCGCAAGCACGATCAGGTCGGCTATCGAAATCTTCTTGCCGCCGGATTGCGCGCCGTTGAACTCTTTCTGGATGCCCTCGAGCGTCGAGAGCACCTTGCCGAGTTGCTCGGGGTCGTTCGCTTCCCAGTCTTTTTGCGGCGCGAGGCGAATGCGCGCGCCGTTCGCGCCGCCGCGCTTGTCCGAGCCGCGGAACGTCGATGCCGATGCCCAGGCCACCGAAACCAGCTCGGAAATCGACAGCCCCGACGCCAGCACTTTCTGCTTCAGCGCCGCGACATCCTGTTCCTCGACGAGCGGATGATCGACTTCCGGGATCGGGTCCTGCCACAGCAGTTCTTCCTGCGGCACTTCCGGCCCCAGATAGCGCGCTTTCGGACCCATGTCGCGGTGCGTCAGCTTGAACCACGCGCGGGCGAAGGCGTCGGCGAACTGGTCGGGATTCTCCCAGAAGCGCTTTGAAATCTTCGCGTATTCCGGATCGAACCGTAGCGACAGGTCCGTCGTCAGCATGGTCGGCTTGATCTTCTGCGACGCATCGTGGGCGTGCGGGACAGTTTCGCCCGCATCCTTCGCGACCCACTGATTCGCGCCCGCCGGACTCTTGGTCAGTTCCCATTCGTGACCGAAAAGGCTCTCCCAGAAGCCGCTGCCCCACTTCGTCGGGGTCGTGGTCCAGGTGACTTCGAGGCCGCTCGTGATCGTATCCGCGCCCTTCCCCGAGCCGTAGCTGCTCTTCCAGCCGAGGCCCATGTTTTCCAGATCCGCGGATTCCGGTTCGGGACCGACGTTATCGGCCGGACCCGCGCCATGTGTCTTGCCGAAGGTGTGCCCGCCCGCGATCAGCGCGACGGTTTCCTCGTCGTTCATCGCCATGCGTGAGAACGTCTCGCGGATGTCATGCGCCGCCGCGAGTGGATCGGGGTTGCCGTCCGGGCCTTCCGGGTTGACATAGATGAGACCCATCTGCACCGCGCCGAGCGGATTCTCCAGATGGCGGCCGCCCTCGGTGCGGCTGACTTCTTCGCCATGCTTCTCGACGTCGGCGGTGATCACGCCCTGATCTTCGTCGTTGCCCGCCGCGCCCTTGCCGTAGCGGACATCGCCGCCGAGCCAGGTCTTTTCATTACCCCAGTAGACGTCCTGATCGGGCTCCCATGTATCCTCGCGTCCGCCCGCGAAGCCGAAGGTCTTGAAGCCCATCGTTTCCAGCGCGACGTTGCCGGCCAGAATCATCAAATCGGCCCAGGAAAGCTTCTGGCCATACTTCTGCTTGACCGGCCAGAGCAGCCGGCGGGCCTTGTCGAGGCTCACGTTGTCGGGCCAGCTGTTGAGCGGCGCGAAACGTTGCTGGCCGCGCCCGCCGCCTCCCCGACCATCGCCGATGCGGTAGGTGCCGGCGCTGTGCCACGCCATGCGGATGAAAAGCGGGCCGTAATGACCGAAGTCGGCAGGCCACCAGTCCTTCGAATCGGTCATGACCGCCGCGAGGTCTTGTTTGACCGCGGCGAGATCGAGGCTTTTGAAAGCCTCGGCGTAGTCGAAGTCCGTGCCGAGCGGATTCGACTTGCTGGAATGCTGACTCAACAGATCTACCCGTAGTTGCCGCGGCCACCAGTCACGGTTGGTCGTACCGGTGCCGGCGGCATGTGTAAACGGGCACTTCGATTCGTTCGACATGCGTTATCTCCTTGCGAGGACGTACCCATTAGTTCTTTTACTACTCACCAACAAGGCGTCGGATTCGTATTTCCCGTGCTGCGCGGACCCGATCCGACAAGGGATTTCGCTGCGTGCATCGGGCGACGCGCGAATCGTCCGACAGCTTTCCTCAAATTAGAAAATACGTGAGACCGACGTTCAATAGAAGGCGATTTTTGCAATGCCGCTGATAGGTGACGGCTATAGGCAGAGAGCATTTTTCGATGTGCTGTCGCATGCTGCAATGCACGATAACCCGCGATGCCTCCACGTGAGATAAGCGCAGCCAGACGCAGTTCCGCACGGATGTTCAGTCTATCAGCGTCGTAAAAGCTTGGCAGGCGGCGTGCGCGAGGGCCTTCCTCGGCTCATCATGACGAAGAGCGGGCAAAACGTGAAGCCTTCCGCAGAGGTTTCCGTCGTACCCCTTACCATTCTGGATGCTTCCCTGTGCGCTATCGGGAAGCAAGCGTTCAGCTCCAGTCGTCCATATCGTGCCTGATGCTGTGCCGATTCGCGATGAGTTCCTCCACGCTCGGCTCGTTGTTCATCGCACGCTGAATGGCGAGTTTCGTCGCTTCGTAGTTCGTGCGATACATGTCCTTCTTGTCAAGGTTCGCGTCCGTCGCGCAGCGCGGATCGATCCACACGAGGCTGATGATGCACAGTTCGTTGGCCTGATCCTTCGGCAGGATGCCTTCGATCAGGCAATCGACCACGGCGTCGGCGGTGGCGGACTGCACCACGCCGCCGAAGAGGTCGATGTTCGCCATGTCCTTCAGCGTAACCTTGGGGACGATCATCGTTGCGGGGCGGACCATCTGATTGCACGCGCGGATCGCGAACATGGCCGTATGCCCTTTCGATTGCGCCATCATGTTGGCGAACGCGTGGCCGACAGGCCCGTCGACACGGCCGATCAGGATCTCCGGCATCGCATCGGTCGCCTGTCCCGGTGCGGCCAACACGGTTGCTTCGCCTGCGCGAAACGTCAAATCGAGACTCATGTGCATTCTCCTTGGCAAGCTGAACGATGGTTCGATAAACCGAAAGGACACGCACACGCAAGGACGATGCCATCACCGCCGATTCGGCCGCCGCGACCCGCCCGGCGACAGACTGCTCTTCCCGCGTGACACAGTGACAGGCAGCGTTACCGCGATATTGCCTCTGCGCGACACGATGGCTAATGAATAATCGTGCTTTCGTAGCCCGTTATTAATGGCGTTGTGGAGAATCCAGTAGAGTATCGTGTGCAGGGCGACGACTATTCAGACAATAGAATGCCCTTGAATATCCATCGGACAGTGCTAACAATAGCCAATGACCTGATGCCCGCATGCGACTTAGCACGTAGAATCCTCTGGCACTTGTCGTTCTCCTGAAAATTCCAGAAGTGAGGGCTACACATACATGCAAGCACCGCCCAAGATCAGTGTCCTGCTGCCTGTGTACAAGGTTGAGCCGTACATCGAAGAGTGCCTCGACTCGCTCCTGGCACAGACTTCAACCGACTTCGAGATCATCGCCGTCGACGACAGCAGTCCTGACAGATCCGGCGAAATGACTTCCCGCATTCTGGAGAAGCAAAACAGAATTCCGTGGAAGCTCATCAAGAATCTCGAGAACAAAGGGCTTGCCGAAACCCGCAAGATCGCGGCGATGGCCGCGCGCGGCGAATACGTTCTGTGCGTGGACAGCGATGACCATGTTCATCACGACCTGATTCGCAAGGTGATCGACGAAGCCGATACGCACCATGCAGACGTCGTGGTCTTCGCTGCCGAAAACATCGCGCCGGATGGCAAAGTCAATTACCGTGTCGAAACGGGCGACGCCGTCATCACCGGCGTACAGGCGGTCGAGAAGATTCTCGATCTTTCCTTACAGGCTTATTGCTTCAACAAGCTCGTGCGCCGATCGATCTTCTTATCGGTCGAACATCCGACCGGACTGATCTACGAAGATATCTGCGTGTCGGTCCAGACACTCGGCAAGTCCAGAGTCGTGCGTCTGTGTCCCGACACGTTATATGCGTACATGTATCGCGAATCGGGAATTTCGACCCGCTTCAATCCGAAGATCGTGGATCTTTTTGCGATCATCGACCGGGTGGAAAGAAGCACCGCGTCGATGCCGATACCCAATTACCGGCGCCTGCTTTTTCGGCTGAAATATATCTACGCTTACCGGACGATCGCGTTTCAGGCGGCGATCAAGGCGCCGACCTATCGACTCGCAAAGCCGATTCTTTTCAGCGTTTCAGACAGGCTTCGTCTCGCGCATCTGCTCGGCATGTGTTCGGATCACAGGCCGAAGCTCTCTATCGTAATGGCGATGCTGAAAATCCATCCGTGGATTTTCTACTGCTTCGTCCGTCGTTTCGGGCGAAGGTAACCTGCACAGCATCGGGCCTATCCGTTATGCTGCGCTGTCATTGTTCAGCGCTGCGCAACCGGAACCGATGCTTACTCTTTCCCCACGCGACACCGCGATGCTCGACGGCGATCTCGGCGATGGCCTCGCACTCGCGATGCGCATCGTCGCGGCGACGGCGCGCGTCATGGACGCCGATACGCTCATCGACATCTCGTCCGCGCATATCGACGGCTGCCTCTATCACGGCGCGGCGAGCCTCGATTTCGTCGAGCGTTTCGTCGCGAGCGGCGCGAAGGTCGCCGTGCCGACCACGCTCAACGTCGGCTCGCTCGATCTCATCCATCCGGAGCTGTTTCGAGGCGATGCCAGTATCGCGAGCGCGGGCGCGCGGCTCATGCAGGCGCATATCGAACTCGGCTGCGAAGCGAGCTTCACGTGCGCGCCCTATCAACTGAAGCATCGTCCGAAGCTGGGCGATCAGATCGCGTGGGCCGAATCGAACGCGATCGTCTTCGCCAATTCCGTGCTCGGTGCGCGCACGAGCCGCTATGGCGATTTCCTCGATCTCGCCGCCGCCATCACCGGCCGCGTGCCGAACGCGGGCCTGCACGTCACGGCGAATCGCGCGGCGCGCATCGTGATCGCGGCGCCCGATCTGCGTGTGTCGCCGCATCGCGACGCGGATTTTGCGGCGCTCGGTTTCCTGCTCGGCGGCGAGGTCGGCGCGACGGTCGCTGCCATCACCGGCCTGCCCGCCGACACCACCGAAGACGAACTGAAAGCGCTCGGCGCGGCGGCGGCATCGAGCGGATCGGTGGCGCTCTTTCATGCAGTCGGCATCACGCCGGAGGCCGCCACGCTCGATGCCGCGCTTCAGGGACACGCGCCCGAGCGAACGATCGCGGTCAGCGCGTCGGATCTTCATGCCGTGCGCAAGCGCTGGAGCCGGGCGAAGCCGGGCGACGCGCTCGCGGCCATCGCGCTCGGCACGCCGCACTTTTCCGTCGATGAATTCCGCACGCTCGCGTCACTCCTCGATCGGCATGAAGGCGCGCCGCGCTGCGATATCTATGTGAACACCAGCCGCTTCGTGCTCTGGCAACTCGAAGAAGAAGGCATTGCGCAGAGGCTCACGGAGCGCGGCGTGCAGATCGTCGTCGATACCTGCACGTACATCACGCCGGTGATGAAGCAAGTGAGCGGTCTCGTGATGACCAACTCGGGCAAGTGGGCGCATTACGCGCCGGCGAACATCGGCGTGACGGTCGCATTCGGCAGCATGAGCGAATGCGTGCGATCGGCGTTCGAAGGAAAGGTATGCATCGATGAAAACGTTTGAGGCCGTCACACTCGTTCCAGGCCACGCGCGCGCCGCTGGCATCGCGCTGCCGCCGCTCAGCTTCTGGGGCGGTTACGACGCCGAACGCGGCGTGATCGTCGATGCCACGCATGCCGGTCACGGCCGGAGTCTCGCGTCGCGCATACTCGTGATGCCGCGCGCGCGCGGATCGAGTTCGAGCAGCAGCGTGCTCGCCGAAGCGTTGCGCAACGGCACCGGGCCAGCGGGCATTGTGCTCACGGAGCGCGATCTCATTCTGTCGATAGGCGCGATCGTCGCGAACGAACTATATGCGGCGGACGTGCCGGTCGTAATGGTCGATGAAACCGCGTTCACGCTAATCGCGAACGCCGATGCTCACATCGAAATCGATGCACGCGATGCGACGCGGCCCGCGAACGTGCGCCTCATCGCGCCATGATCGTCTGAACCACCGCGATGATTTGCTGCGCCGCCGTCTTCACGTGCTGTTCGAGCAGCTTCGCGCCGAGCTTCGCATCGCGCTTTTTGCATGCATCGATCAGGTTCATGTGCTCTTCGTGCGACTGTTCGCGGATCGGCACCTGCACGACCTGAAAGCGGAAATAGCGGTCGCTGCGATCGTGCAGCCCGCGCAGCATCTGCAATGTGATCTCGCGCCGCGCCGGCAAATAAAGCGTTTCGTGCAGGCGCCAGTTCAGTTGACCCCATACGCCCGAATCCGCGTGATCCATTTCGCTGACGAGCTTCTCGGCTTTCGCGATCTCGGCATCGGTGATATGCGGAATCGCCTGGGAGAAGAGCCAGGGCTCCAGCCGCAGGCGAATTTCGAACGTCTCCTGCACTTCTTCTATCGACAACTCCGCGACATACGCGCCCTTGTGCGGCACCTTCGTCAACAGGCCTTCGCCGGTCAGCCGCGTGATCGCCTCGCGAATCGGCACGCGGCTCACGCCGAGTTCGTCGGCAAGCGCTTCCTGGCGCAGCACTTCGCCCGGCGCGAGATCGCCGGAGAGAATGCGTTGGCGGATCGCCGTGGTGACGAGTTCGACCGTCGTCGTGCGCACGATCTTGTGCGTGGAATCGCCCGCGTTCGATGTGTCCGCGCGGCGGGAATGTGTGGCGACCGGAGGCATGTGCTTCTTTAGCGCTTGTTCGTATGAGTGCGGCATCGTAGCATGCACGGAAGGGCGCTTCTGCACGGTACGCATCGCCTTTGGTAACGCGAGTTCATAGCAGATTCTCCCGCACCCACGCGCCGTTCTTCATCACGCCCGCGATGCGCTCGCCCTGTCCCGTGAGCACGCGAATATCCTTCAGCGGATCGCCATCGACGACGAGCAAATCCGCATAAGCACCCGCCGCGACGATGCCGAGCCTGCCCTTCATGTTCACGATCTCCGCGCCGAACGCCGTCGCCTGACGAATGGCCTCGAACGCACCGACGATATCCGCGCGTATCGAAAGCTCGTCGCTTTGATATTGATGCATGTCGCCGAGCAGATCGGTGCCGAGGCCCATCTTCACGCCGCGCGCATGCAGCATCGCGAGCGCTTCGAGGCCGCGCTTGCGCACCGACTCGTTCTTGTCGAGCGTGTCTCTCGCGAGGCCCATCTGTGCGCCGACTTTCGACATCGCGTCATAGGTGACGAGCGTCGGCACCGCGTATGCGCCGTGTTCGGCCATCACGCGCGCGGTGTCGTCATCGATCAGATTGCCGTGCTCGATCGTGCGCACGCCGAGTTTCACCACGCGCGCAATCGCCTTCGCCGTATAGGCGTGCGCCATCACGTAGGTCTGATGCGATTCGGCTTCCTCGACGGCGGCCTTCACTTCATCGACGGAGAATTGCAGGTTGCCGATCGGATCGGTCGGCGAAGCCACGCCGCCCGACGCCATGATCTTGATGTGATGCGCGCCCGCGCGCATCTCCTCGCGCACGGCACGGCGCATTTCATCGACGCCATCGACCACGCGCCCGATCGCGCCCATGTTGCGATTGCAGCCGCACGGGTCCGGGTCCGAGTTGTCGAAGCGCTCGCGGAAATCGCCGTGCCCGCCGGTCTGCGAGAGCGCCTTGCCCGCGACGAACAAACGCGGCCCCGCGATGATGCCATCTTCGATCGCACGCGACAGCGCATAGTCCGCGCCGCCCGCATCGCGCACGGTCGTGAAGCCGCGATGAAGCATGCCCGCGAGAATCGGCACCGCGCGCAGCACGGCGAACGTATTCGGCAATCGGCTGTTGTTGCCCAGATGCGCGACCGATGCGATCACATGCACATGGCAATCGATCATGCCGGGCATCACCGTCTTCCCGCCGACATCGATCACCTGCGCGCCGCTCGCCTCGACCGGCTCGCGCGTGACATCGCGAATCGTGTCGCCGTCGATCACGATCGAATAGCGGCCGTCGTCGCGCTCGTGATCGGCGTCGAGCACGCGGGCGTTTTTCAGAATCAGCATGACTTGATCTCTCCCGTTTATTTCAGCAGGAATCCGTGCGCGAGCGGATCGCGGTCATCGACGAAAATCGTGTTATGACCGGTCACGCGCGCCCAGCCTTCTATGCCCGGCACGATGGCATCGTATTCGCCGACGCGCGCCGCTTCCATCGGCACGCCTTCGAACAAGGTGCCGATGATGCTCTCATGCACGAAGCGCTCACCGATCTTCAACTGCCCCTTCGCGACACGCTGCGCCATGCGCGCCGAGGTGCCCGTGCCGCACGGCGAACGATCGATGGCCTTGTCGCCGTAGAACACGGCGTTGCGCGCGCTCGCGCCTTCGACTGTCGGCTCGCCTGTCCACATGACGTGACTGAGGCCGCGTATCGCGTCGTTGTCCGGATGCACGAACGTGTACTTCTCGTTCGCCTTCTGGCGCAGCACGGGACTTACGCGCTGAATGTCGGAAGGCTTCAGCGCGTGCAAGCCGTCGTAGTTGCGCTGCGGCTCGACGATCGCATAGAAGTTGCCGCCATAGGCGACATCGAAACAAATCTCGCCCAGACCTTCGACTTCGACGGACAAGTCCCGCGAATGCAGATACGACGGCACGTTGACGAGCTGTACAGAATCCACATGCTCGCCGTTCATCCGATAACGCGCGACGACGACACCCGCGGGCGTATCGAGCCGCAACACACCGGGCTCGCGTGGTCGCACGAGTCCGTGCTCGATGGCCGTCGTCACGGTGCCGATGGTGCCGTGGCCGCACATCGGCAGGCAGCCGCTCACTTCGATGAAGAGAATCGCGAGATCGCAATCGGGACGCGTCGGCGGATAGAGGATGCTGCCGGACATGACTTCGTGGCCGCGCGGCTCGAACATGAGCGCGGTGCGAATCCAGTCGAATTCGCGCAGGAAATGCGCGCGGCGCTCGATCATGTTCGCGCCTTCGAGCGGGGGCGCGCCTCCCGCGACGACGCGCACCGGATTGCCGCAGGTGTGTCCGTCGATGCAGAAGAACGTGGATTTCATCGGGCGAGCGCCTTTACACTGGCGATCGCCTTCTCGACGATCTCGATGGTCCGCCGCCGCTCTTCGCCTTCGAGCATCAGGCGCGGCGCCTTCACGTACTCCGGGTAACCCGCCGTGATGTTTTCCGCGAGCTTGATGTATTGCACGAGCTTCACGTGCGTGTCGAGATGGAACAGGTCGATCAAGGCGCGATAGAGCGCGCGCGCCTTGTCGTACTCGCCATTGACCGCGTAGTTCAGCAAGTCCACGGATTCCCTTGGCATCGCGTTCGCCATGCCCGACACCCAGCCCTTCACGCCGAGCGCGACGGATTCGACGATCAGGTCGTCCACGCCGCAGAACACGACGAAGCGCTCGCCGAAGCGCGCATAGAGGTCGGTGACGCGCGTCGTGTCGTAGGTCTCTTCCTTGATCGCGACGACGTTCGGCTCATCGGCGAGTTGCGCGAGCAGGTCGGGACGCATGTCGACGCCATAGCCACGCGGATTGTTGTAGATCATCAGACCGAGCTTCGTCGAGCGCGCAATCGACCGATAATATTCGACGGTTTCGCGATCGTCCGAGCGATACGTGAGACCCGGAAACACCATCAGGCCTTGCACGCCGATCGCTTCCGCGTCCTTCGCGAATTGCGTCGCGTTGGCCGTATTCAGTTCCGCGAGACCGGAGATGACAGGCACGCGCCCCTTCACCGTTTCGACGGCGATCTTCAGCACCGTGCGCTTTTCCTCGGGCGTGAGTTGGGCGTTCTCGCCGACCATGCCCATCATCACGACGCCGCCGACGCCGTTGTCGATCAGACGGTTCAGGCCGCTCACGATGGCATCGCGGTCGAGCGAGCCGTCCTGTTTGAGCTTCGTCGTGACGGCGGGAAATACGCCTTTCCAGTTCACTTGCATGTCTGATTCCTCCGTTGGATTCTCAGTGGTCGAAACGCGCGATCGAATACGGGCGAAGCGGCACGCGCGGCGTGCGGCCCGCGAGCACATCGGCGACGAGCGCGGCGGTCGTCGCCGATTGCGTCAGGCCGAGATGCCCGTGACCGAATGCATGGACGACCGACGGCATGCGCGGCGATGCGCCGATCACCGGCAGCGAATCCGGCGTCGCGGGGCGATTGCCCATCCATTTCGCGGCGCCCGTATCGTCGATGCCGGGAATGAAGCGCTTGCCGAGCGTGAGCAATGCATCGCTGCGGCGATAGTTCGGCGGCGCAGCGGTGCCCGCGAACTCCGCCGCGCCGCCGATGCGCAGACCGACGTCGAGCGGGGCCGCGACGAACTTGCGCTCCGCGAAGATCACTTCACGCGTCGGCCCGACGCCGTGGTTCGGCAGCGTCGCGTTATAGCCGCGCTCGCTTTCGAGCAGGACGCTATCGCCGATGGACTTCGCGAGCGCCGCCGACCACGCGCCCGCCGCGATCACGATGCGTCGTCCTTTCACGCGGTTGCCGTCCGCCAGCAACACCGAATCCGGTGATTCGATCGCGCGCGCGACGCCCGTCACGAAGCGCGCGCCGAGCGCCCGCACGCGCTCCCGTAGGAGCGTGACGATGCGGCGCGGATCGCCGATATGCGACCAGTCGTCGAGAAACACGCCGTGTCTGAACACCGGCGCGAGCGACGGTTCACATTCGCGCACCTGCTGCGCGTCCAGCGCGCGCCAGCGCACGCCGAGTTCACGCTTCAACGCCCATTCCGCCTGATCGGCGGCGAAGGCTTCGTCGGTTTCATAGACCGTCAGCGCGCCGCGGCGATAATGCATCGCGCTCGCGCCGATATCGTCGAACATCGGCACGATGTCGTCGTAGACGCGGTTGTTCAACAACGCGAGCGCATGGGATATCGCCTGATAGCGGTCCGGCTCGCTTGCGCGGCGAAATGCCATGAACCACGGCAGCGCCTTCGGCAGATGCCTCCAGTCGAGCGCGAGCGGCCCGAGCGGGTCCATCAGCCATGTCGCGATCTTCGTGAACATGCCGTTCACGGCGATCGGCGTGCTCTCCGTCACCGCGATGCCGCCCGCGTTGCCATGCGATGCGCGATCGCCTTCGAAATCCCGGTCGATCACGGTCACGCGCGCGCCGTCGCGCAACGCGGCCCATGCACAGGCCAGCCCGACGATGCCCGCGCCGATCACGACGACATCCGCCATTTCTTCGTCTGTCGTCCTCATATCCCCACGCGCGATTTGATCAGCTTGTCGTCGACGGCTTCGCACCATGTATCCGCGAGCGTGAAGCCCGTCTGGAAGCGATCGGTCGGATCGACGCCGACTTGCGAAATCGCGGTGATCCACGCCTGCCCCGCCACGACCGGCACGACCGCGGGAACGTCGCCCAGGCGCGTGACCGAATCGATGCGGCTTTCGAAGACCGACCCGATGATCGACTCGTGCAAAAAGGTTTCGCCCACGTCGATCAGCCCTTTCGCGTGCATCACCGCGAGCCGCGCGGAGGTGCCGGTGCCGCACGGCGAACGGTCGCAGCGGCCCGGCGACACGATCACCGTGTTGCGCGATTTCAGCACGCCGTTCTCGCGCGAGAGCGGGCCGACGAACTCGGTCATCGTGATGCCCTTGATGAGCGGATTCAACGGATGCGGCGAAGGCAACTGCGCCGCCGCCGCGGCCTTGATGATCTGCCCGAGTTCGCACAGTTCGCGCGCTTCGTCGGGCGCGATGCGAAAGCCGAGCTTTTCGGCATCGACGAACACGTACGTCATGCCGCCATAGCCGACATCGACGCTCAGGCTGCCGACGCCTTCCACCTCGATCGTCCTGTCGAGATGATTGGCGAACGCGGGCTGATTCGTGAACTCGACCTTCGTGACCTTGCCGTTCGCGCACGCGCAGCGCAAATGAATGAGCCCGGCCGGCGCTTCGAGCACGAGCTCGGTGACGGGCTCGACCATCGGCAGGATGCCGGTTTCGAGCAGCACCGTGGCGACGCACATCGTGTTCGAGCCCGACATCGCCGGATACTCGGTCGATTCCGCGATCACGTAACCCATTTGCGCGCGCGGGTCGGTTGCGGGCAGCAGGAAGTTCACGGTCTGATTCGCCGACCCGCGCGGCTCGAAGATACAGATACGGCGCAGGTCGTCGCGCACTTCTTCCAGATGCATCATCTTGTCGAACATGGTCGCGCCGGGCACGTCGAAAACGCCGCCCGTCACCACGTTGCCGACTTCGCCTTCGGCATGGCAGTTCACCACTGTAAGCGTCCGGTTCCAGCGCATGTTTATTGCAGCGGCGCGTGCGCCGTCTCCTTGATGGTGACGACCGTGATCGTCGAAAGCAGCGCGGCGAGCATCACGAAATACGCGGGCGACAGCGGCGAGCCGGTCGCCTTGATGAGCGCGATGGAGATCATCGGCGCGAAACCGCCGAACACCGCGTTGGCGATGCCGTAGCCGATCGACATCCACGTCGTGCGGATCTTTGTAGGAAAGAGTTCCGACAACACCGCCGGCCCGACGCCCGAAAAGATGCCGATGATCACGCCGCCCAACACCTGCACCGCGCCGACGATCGCCGCCGATTTGTATTCGAGCATCAGATGGAAGATCGGATACGGCAGTATGAGAAACGCGATGCAGCCGATCGTATAGATGGGCTTGCGTCCGAAGCGGTCCGAAGCCGCGCCCCAGAACGGAATGGATGCCGTCATCACGATCAGGCCCGCCGTGTTGAGCCAGAGCGCCGTCGACGAATGGATGCCGACGTACTTCGTCGTGAAAGAAGGCAGGTAGTTGAGCAGGACATAGAGCGAGACCGTCCACACGATCACGAGTCCGCAAGCCTGCAGGCCGAGCAGCGCGGGTGCGCGGCCTTTCGTCTTGGGTGCTTCGTCGCTTGCGCTCTGGTAGACCGGCGTCTCTTCGCTGCGTTTGCGGATGATCCAGCCGATCGGCCCGATCACGATCGCACCGACGATGAACGGCACGCGCCAGCCCCAGTCGAGCAGCGCTTCTGGGCTGAGCAGTGTCGTCATGAGCGCGGCCGCGCCCGAACCGAGCAGCATTCCGCCGAGCGTGCTGCATTGCTGGAAGCTGCCATACAAGCCGCGCTTGCTCGGCGGCGCCCATTCGACGAGAAACGCGACCGCGTTGCCCAGTTCGCCGCCGACGGAAATCCCCTGCAGCATGCGTGCAGCGACGAGCAGAATCGGCGCCATGATGCCGATGGACGCATACGTCGGCAGCAGCGCCATGAAGAGCGTGGCGGCGGCCATCAGCGGCATGACGAAGGTAAGCGTCCACTTGCGGCCTTTCTTGTCGCCGAGCCAGCCGAAGATGATCGCGCCGAGCGGACGCGCGGCGAAGCCCAAGCCGAACGCGCCGAAAGTGCCGAGCATCGCGGCGAAGTCGTCGCCGGTGGGAAACATCACTTTGGCGATGACGGTCGCGAGGAACGCGTATGTGCCGAAATCGAACCACTCGAGGATATTGCCCACGACAGCGGCGGTCACCGCGCGGCTGGATCTGGATGAAGCCCGGGGGCTGTCGCCCGCGGTGTACGGGTTCGCAACGGCGTTGACGCGGTCGGTCATGGGAGTGTCCCTCGGTCGCTTGGGGTGCGGGTCCGGGGATTGTGCGCCTATGTCAAAATTGAATCAAGGATTTTGGATCCAAAATTGAGCACGAATGGCTGGCTACTTGCGCTCCAGTTCTATTCCCGTGGGCGCGTCAACTATTGGCCCTCAAAATACAACTGTCGCGATCCGAGTTTCGTAAGCCCGCGCAGTCATCTCAAGTTGAACCGGAGCCTGGACTCGAAGTAGACGAAGAACCGCCCTCGAGGCTCATCACGAGAAAAGGCCTCGAAACTTTCGAGGCCTGCGGATTCTTCTATCTAATGAATCGCTGCGTCTTAGCGTGAAACGAACACAAACGGAGCGATGCCGCCGTATCCCGCGCCGCTGCTGAACGATTTCAGCCCGAGATCGATGCTCTTGTAGCTACCGTCGGCCTGCGGCTGCAACTGGCTGACGGACCACGTCCCGTTCCTTTCGAAGAGAATGGATTTGGTTCTGGGTTCGTATTGCAGATAACCCAACAGGTTGGACGCCGCCATCAGGCTCGTCTTGTTCCCGCTCGTCACGTCGTAGAGAATGATCGGACTCGGACCCGTGTAGTTATCGTCGCCGAAAAGGATCTGCTGGTTGCTGATCGCCGCGAGGAACTTCGGCTTCTTTTCCGGCAGATCGGCCAGCACGCGCATGTTACCGCTCGTCAGATCGAGTTCCGTCAGACTGCCGTCGCCGGTGTACGACGTGAAGCTGAGGAAGTAAGCTTTCTTCGCGTCTGGCGTAACCGCGAACTGATCCCTGATCGTGCTCGATGCAGAGCCGACCGGATAGGCACGCGCGATCGAAGCGCTGGCCGTGTCGATGCGAAGGATCTGCAGCTTCGTACCGGGCGCGTTTGTCAGTGCATAGATGCTATTGGCGTCGTCCTTGGCCGTCGCTACCTTGATCAGGCTATAGCCTTCCGGCAGCACGATGTTCTTCATCAGTTGCCCCGAGTCCGTGTCGACGACGCTGATCCTGTTCTTGTTCGACACGTAAACCTGATTGCCTTCGTAAGCGGGTTGCAGGTTATAACCGGTAAAGGTCGTCAGCAGCGGAGCGATGGGCACGACCCGAATGATCGTGTTGGTCGCGGTGTCGATGGTCGCCAGATCGATCGACGTCGAGCTTCTCTCCAGAAGCACATGCAGGCGTTTGCCATCGGCGCTCGCGAACATCTGATCGACTTGCTTGTAGTCCTCCGTCAGCGACAGGTCGATCGAGGCCTTCACTTCACGCGTTGAGAAATCGTATGCGGTCACTTGGGCGGGAGCCTGGGCGCGCGTCAACGTGTAGATGGTTTCCTTGGGTCGGGGCGGGCCATAGAATCTCTGAACCATCTCGATGTCGGTGGCGCTAAGTTTGCCGTCGCCGTTCCACTTCGGATTGCAATAGTTCATGATCGAGGCAAGATCCCATTCGCCGACCATCGTGTCGCCTTGATTGCCCTGTGCAGGCTCGATGCATGACGACGGCGTATCCAGCCGATTCTGTTCATGCGCAAAACCCAGCGCGTGACCGAATTCGTGCGCAGCGATCCGGCGAATGCAATACTCCTTGCGCCCTTGGCAACTTGGGCTCCAGTTATTGAAGGTGAAATTCAGCGCCATTCCGCCCCGGGCATTGTTCAGCCTCGCGCCCAAATTCCATGTATGCGGCGCGCTCCCGGCAATGTCCTCGACTGAAATCCGAATTCCGTAGTAATTCGGTTCGTTCGCGCACTGCTGCCAACCGCTGAATTCGACGCCGGAGTGCTGTTCCCAAGTCTCTTCGACCGCGGAACGACTCCAGTTGCGCTCCGCGGAATACCGCGCGAAATCCGCGTCGTTCAAATCCCAGCAAACACCGATGGGCACTCGATCCCAAATAACGGTCGACAAGGCATAGCCCTTTCCCGTGGCCCTATCCTGCGCCGCCGATTGTTCGACCGAAGCCCTGCCCGTTGAGCCAAGCGCGTCGTTGCCGCCGTCACTTCCGCCGCAACCACTAATCAGTATTCCTGCCAATAGAGCGAGCAGTACCCCTCGTAACCCTTTCATCTTTATTCTCCGTTATAGATACGCCATGCGTTCTCACGCACAGGTCGGAGAAGTATATTTTCATCATGTAATCAAATTGGAATGTACATTACATAATTTTTCCAAATTCTTTGGATCGTCGTGTCAATGCGAGCTTGGTCGCTTCTTCGCAATCGTTTGATAGGCGAGCGCCGCAGAAGGCAAGCCGATTGCAGATATCGCCTGACCGCGACTAGCGAAGTTAACGTTTGAACGACTCACCGCGGCCCGTAAAACATCTGCGCCATCACGATATCCGTCGTGCTTAGTTGGCCGTCGCCGTTCCAGTCCGGATTGCAGTAATTCATGATCGATGCCAGATCCCACGCGCCGATCAACGTGTCGCCATAAGTGCCTTGCGCAGGCTCCTTGCATGTCGACGGTGTATCCGGCCGGTTCTGCTCATGCGCAAAACCCATCGCGTGACCGAACTCATGCGCGGCGACATTGCGAATGCAATACTCTTCACGCCCCACGCAACTCGGGCTCCAGTTCCTGAAAGTAAAGTTGAACACCATCCCGCCTACGACATTGTTCAACTCCGTTCCGAGACCTTGCGTATGCGGACCGGTCACGGCGCTGTCCTCGACCGATATCCTTATGCCGTAGTAATTCGGATCGTTCGTGCATTGCTGCCAACCCGTGAACGTGACGCCGGAATGCGCCTCCCAGCTCGCCTCGACCGCGAGACGGCTCCAGTCGCGCTGACTGGCGTACAGCGCGAAGTCAGCGTTGCTCAAGTCCCAGCAGACGCCGATCGGCTCGTGCTTCCAGATGACGGTGGACAAGGCGTATCCCTTGGATGTGGCCTTCTCTTGCGCGCCGGATTGCCTGCCTGCGGAATTGACGCCGTCGTTGTTATCGCCTCCGCCGCATCCGCTCGCCAGCATTCCTAACAATAATGCAAATACCCACGCTCTTAACCGTTTCATTTTCTTCTCCGTGGCCGCACGGCCCGCGCGTCTTGGCGCTCGACAGGAGAAGTATATTTTCTAACGGGCGGTCAAATTCAAATGGTCATTTCATAGTATTCACGGAACTCATCGGTCTTCCGCTCTGCAGCATTCGAAATGCCGCCGTGACCATTACCCCGCGCTCCGGATGCTCACGTTGCCCGAGCCTGATGTCCCCCCGATGCGCCTGCACGATTTCCTTCGCGATCGCGAGCCCGAGCCCCGTGCCGTCCGTCTCCGCCGACGCGCGGTAAAACGGCTCGAACACGCGGCTGCGGGCTTCGGCGGGAATGCCGGGGCCGTTGTCCGTGACGGTCAGCGTCACGCGTTGCGCATCGCGCGTCACCGCGACGGTCACATGCCCGCCTGGCTGCGTATACCGAATCGCGTTTTCCACGATGTTGTAGACGAGCGCCGACAACAACCCTTCATGCCCGATCATCCACGCCGATTCAACGAGCTCCGCGCCCAGATCGATCTCGCGCTTCTGCGCGAACATCGCGAGATCCTCGATCACGTCCTGCGCGATCGCGGCGAGATCGACCTTCTGTCTGGCGAGCTGCGTGTAGTCCGCCGCTTCGGCCTGCGCGAGCAGCAAGAGCTTGTTGGTGAGTCCGACCATCGAGCGATTGCTTCGCTGCATCGCCGCGAGCGCTTCATGCAACGATGGCTCCATCCCGCGGTGCTGCCGCGCGAATTGCAATTGCGTCGCAAGCAGCGTGAGCGGCGTACGCAACTGATGCGCCGCATCCGCGATGAAGCGCCGCTGCGCCGCCACCTGAAGCCCGAGCCGCGCGATGCACTGATTGATCGCCTCGACGATCGGCCGCAACTCCGTATGCAAACGCTCGACGCGCAAGGGCTCGAGCTGCATCGGATCGCGGTCCATCACTTCTTTCTTGACCTTGAGGAGCGGCCGCAATTCGAACGTCAGGCCGATGCAGGCGAGGGCCACCGCGAGGAGCACCATCTCGATCTGCCGCAAGAGTTGCGGGCGCCAGATCTCGCGAACCATCGCGTCGCGCGACGCCTGCGTCTTGCCGACCGAGACCAGCACGCGACGGATCGCGCCGTTGTCGTACATTTGCCGCACGAAGCCGACGACGCGCAACGGCGTGCCGTGAAGGTCCGCGTCGTAATAGCGCGGCGCATCGTGCATCGCCGCCGTCGGTCCCAAAGGAAAATCAGGCAGTCCCGCGAGGAGACGGCCGTCGTCGACGCGCACGTTGTAGAAAACCTGATCGCCCTGGGGCGATGCGAACACTTCGAGCGCGGCAGGCGGAATATCGACGAGCAACCTGCCGTCCGACCACTCCACTTCGCCCGCGATCATCCGCGCCGACGCGAGCAGTGTGTTCTCCTGCACGAGATCCGCGGTGTGCAGCGCGTTGTCGTAGGCGGCCTTGCCGGTCACGAACACGTAGATCGCGAGCGGCACGAGCAGCCACCACAGAAGACGCACGCGCAGGCTATTGGTCATCGTCCTTCTTGCGCAGCAGATAGCCGAGGCCGCGCAGCGTGACGATCGCGGCCGAACTGGCGTCGAGCTTCTTGCGCAGCCGCGAGACGTAGATTTCGAGCGCGTCCTCGCTCGGGCTGTCCTCATGCGTGAAGATCGCATCGAGCAGCGACGCCTTCGACACCGTCTTGCCGAGACGCAGGATCAACGCTTCGAGGACGCTGCGCTCGCGCGGCGTCACGTTGAGCGGCGCGCCTTTGAGCGCGAACTGGCGCGTGTCGATATCGAAGACGAGATCGCCGCACGACACCTCGTTCGCCGTCGACGACGTGCGCCGCCGGATCATCACCTTCACGCGCGCGACGAGCTCGCGCACTTCGAAAGGCTTGACCAGGTAATCGTCCGCGCCCGCGCCGAGCAACTCCACTTTCTCGTCGATGGAACCGCTCGCCGTGAGGATCATCACGGGCGTCGCGTCGCCGCGCTGACGCATGCGGCGCAACACGTTCTTGCCGGACAGCCGCGGAAGGTTGAGATCGAGCAGCACGACATCGTATTGATTCGTGCGCAGCAGTTGATCGGCGGATTCACCGTCCTGCACGGCCTCCAGCACGAACGACGCCTGTTCCAGCATCTTTGCGAGCCAGAGCGAAAGCGTCGGATTGTCTTCGATCAACAGCAGTTTCATGAGCGGTTGCACGCGTGTGCGGAGCTTGGCCGCGCGATTGTAGGGGCTTCGACACGCTTTTGAAGCATCGGGTTAACACCCATGTTTTGTCATCGGCTCAGAAAGCTGGCAGAAGGTTTCGCCTTTCTATAATCGCCGCACACAACTGAAAAAGCGGGCCTTCCCTTACATCACGGCCCACACCAAGGAGACTCCTGATGCGTACTCTGCGCCAGATCGCTGCTGTATCCGGTATCGCTTTCGCACTCGCGGCCGCTTCCGTATCGGCTCATGCGGAGAAGATTTCGATCATGGTCGGCGGCGCGACCAAGATCATCTATCTGCCCGCGAAGCTGACCGAGCAGCTCGGCTACTTCAAGGACGAAGGGCTCGACGTCGAAATCCTTTCGCAGCCCGCCGGCGTCGATGCCGAAAACGAGTTGCTCGCGGGCGCGGTGCAAGGCGTCGTCGGCTTCTACGATCACACCATCGACCTGCAGAGCAAGGGCAAGGAAGTGCAGGCGCTCGTGATCTTCGGCCAGGTGCCGGGCGAAGTCGAAATGGTCTCGACCAAGGCCGCCGACAAGCTCAAGAGCATGGCCGACGTCAAAGGCAAGACGCTCGGCGTGACCGGCCTCGGGTCGTCGACGAGCTTCCTCACGCAATATCTCGCGCAGCGCGCGGGCGTCTCGTCGAAGGAATACACGCTGCTGCCGGTGGGCGCGGACGCGAGCTTCATCGCGGCGGTGAAGCAGGAGCGCATCGATGCGGGCATGACGACCGAGCCGACCGTCTCGCAACTGCTGAAGACCGGCGACGCAAAGGTGCTCGTCGACATGCGCACGATCGAAGGCACGCGCGCCGCGCTGGGCGGCACGTATCCGGCATCGAGCTTCTACGTGCAGCGCGCGTGGGCGCAATCGCACAAGGCGGATGCGGCGAAGCTCTCGCACGCGTTCGCGAAGACGCTCAACTTCATCGCGACGCATAGCGCCGAAGAAATCACCGAAAAGATGCCGAAGGACTATTACGCGAAGAACAAGGACCTGTACGTGGCCGCGCTGAAAGCCTCGCTGCCGATGTTCACGAAGGACGGCAAGATGCCCGCCGACGGCCCCGACACCGTGCTGAAGGTGCTCGCCGCGTTCAATCCTTCGGTGAAGGGCAAGCATATCGACCTGGCGCGCACGTATTCGAACGAATATTTGTCGGGCACCGCGACGGCATCCAAGTGAGACTCGACGCGATGACTTCAACCAGCAAGCAGGATACGCCCGCGATCGAGCTGCGCCACGTCTCGTGCCGCTTCATTTCGCCGGACGGCAAGGCGACGGTCGCGTTGCGCGACTTCAGCATGTCGGTGGCGAAGGGCGAGTTCGTCGCGATCGTCGGCCCGACGGGCTGCGGCAAGTCCACCACGCTCAGCATGATCACCGGCCTGCTCAAGCCGACGACCGGCGAAGTGCGCGTGATGGGCCAGCCGGTGGATGGCATCGATCCGCGCATCGGGTTCGTGTTCCAGGCCGACGCGGTCTTTCCGTGGCGCTCGGTGCTCGACAACGTCGCGGCCGGCCCGCTCTACCGCGGCCGCTCGAAGTCCGCCGCGTATGACGAAGCGCAGTCGTGGCTTCGGCGCGTCGGTCTCGACAAGTTCGGCAAGCATTATCCGCATCAGTTGTCGGGCGGCATGAGAAAGCGTGTCGCGCTCGCGCAGACGTTCATCAACAAGCCCGAAATCCTGCTGATGGACGAGCCGTTCAGCGCGCTCGACATGCAGACGCGCACGCTCATGCAGGACGAACTGCTGCAACTGTGGTCGGCGAATGCGGGCTCGGTGGTGTTCGTCACGCACGATCTGGAAGAAGCGATCGCGCTCGCGGACCGCGTGTTCGTGCTGACGGCGCGCCCCGCGACGCTCAAGAAGGTCTACGAGATCGATCTGCCGCGTCCGCGCATCACGTCCGAGATTCGCTATCACCCGCATTTCATCGAGATTTCGCGCGATATCTGGCACGACCTGCGCGAAGAAGTGCAGATCGGTTGAACCTGCCCCATAGGAACATCAATATGTCCACGCCTCAACAAACGATGCCCTCGGGCATCGATCCCGGCGCACTCGCGCAAGTCGAACGCGAGGCGCAAAAGCGCATCCGCCAGCGCAACGCGCTCGTCATCGGGCTGCGCATCGCGGTGCTCGTGTTCGTGCTCGGCGGCTGGGAACTGTCCGCGCGCCTCCACTGGATCGATCCGTTCTTTTTTTCGATGCCGTCCGCGATCTTCGATCAGATCGTCGAATGGTTCGTCGACGGCACGTCGCAAGGTCCGCTGCTCACGCAAGTGTGGGTCACGCTCGAAGAGACGGGCCTCGGGTTCATCATCGGCTCGGTGGCGGGCGTGTTCTGCGGTATCGTGCTCGGCCGCAACAAGCTGCTGTCGGACGTGTTCAGCATCTACATCAAGATCGCAAACTCGATTCCGCGCGTCGTGCTCGGCTCGGTGTTCGTGATTGCGCTGGGTCTCGGCATGGCGTCGAAGGTGGCGCTCGCGGTCGTGATGGTGTTCTTCGTCGTGTTCGCGAACGCGTTTCAGGGCGTGCGCGAAGCGGATCGCTACATGATCGCGAATGCGCAGATTCTCGGTGCGTCGCGCCGGCAGGTGACGACCTCCGTCGTGATTCCGTCCGCGCTTTCGTGGATTCTCGCGAGCCTGCATGTCAGCTTCGGCTTCGCGCTGGTCGGCGCGGTCGTCGGCGAGTTCCTCGGCTCGAAGCAGGGCATCGGCTTGCTGATCTCGACGGCGCAAGGCGCGTTCAACGCGAGCGGCGTGTTCGCGGCGATGATCGTGCTCGCAGTCGTGGCGCTCGCGGCGGATTATCTGCTGACCGCGCTCGAGCAGCGTCTGCTGAAGTGGCGGCCCACGGCAAATTGACGCGCCCGACAGGAAAAAACCCCACGCGTGGGGTTTTTTCATTCCTGGGGTTCAGCGAAGGCCGACTTGCTTGGCGCGCTGCACGTTGCACGCCGCGTGTTCCGTGAATACGACGCGGTTCTGATTGTTGTAATAGACCGACCACCGGTCGGTGCCATGCTTCTGGAAGGCATATTCGGTGCACGGCGAATACCAAGGCCCCCAGTTTCCGTCGGGCGGCCCGAGACTGTCTTCGACGTCCGCGCGCGTCATGCCGATTTTCACGCGGCTCATGTATTGCTGCGGATCGGGATCCTTGCTGAGGACGGAACATCCGTTCAGGCCGACCACGATCAGGACCAGCCCCACTGCGCCACACGCCTTCGATTTGAGCATCGCTTCAGTCCTCGCAAAAGGTCTGAAGCTACCGACATCGCTCTGGCGGAACAATCGACTTAATCTGAAAGTGCGGGCGAGCGTCGCCGCGCCAGTTCCGCCACGCCGATGCACGCCGCCAGCCACGCGCCGCCCGACGCGAAACCGCCGATCACATCGCCGGGAAAGTGCACGCCGATCACGACGCGGCTCGTGCCGATCGCGAGCACGATGAAGCACGCCAGCGCGACGATGAGCGGATCGCGGCGCGTGGGCGCAAGGCGTAGCAGCACGTACGCGCACATGCCGTAGCAGACGATCGATCCGAACGTGTGGCCGCTCGGGAACGCGAAGCTTTCGGGCAGCGGCACCGTGGAGCCGGTGGGGCGGCCGCGGCGCATCATCGCCTTGAGCGCATGGTTGAGCAGGCCGCCCGCGCTCGTAACCGCGGCGAAATACACGGCGAGACCGAAGCGGCGAGTGAAAATCAGCGCCACGCACATGAGCGCGCACAGCAGCGTGAGAAACCAGGGATCGCCGAGATGCGTGAGACTGGCGAACCATCGCGCGGCGAGTGCGGGCGTGCCGTCGCGCACGGCGTCGAGCACACGCTGATCCGCCGATGAAAACGCCGTGCCGTGCGCAATGCGCATTGCAATGGCGACGAACACCGCCGCGCCCAGTGCGGCCGTCACGGACGCCGCGACCGCGACGGTGGTGCCCGACGCCCGCCTGTCCCGCGCGGCATAGGCCGAGGCGCAGGCCGCGATGGAAGGAACGACGAAGAGCACGATCGCGATGATCGCGACCGCATGGCGTTGCGCGAGCGCCGTGTAATCCATGATGTCCTGTTTCTCCCGAATTGCCCGGCGCTCGTGCGGATTCAGGACGCGGCTGCGCTCCCCTCCGCCTCGAACGGCCTTTCCCACCCGAACGCCTGCACACGCGCGACGGGTTGGTCGACGACAAGCACGCCGCAAATTCCGCCGGGCATCGGCAGCGTGAGGCCGCGCCAGTCGGGCGGCGAGGCGTCGTCGTGCATTGTGCCGTGTGCCGCGCGCAGTCTGCCGATCCGCGCCGCTTCGCCCCACATGAGCTGTCTGGCGTCCGTGTCGTGGGCGCCGGTCGTCTCGACGGTCAGGCCGAGCCCTATTCTCGTCGATGCCACCGCGATCACGATCCAGATGCCCGAGTACGCGACATCGACATGAATCGTGCCCTCGACGAGCGGGTGCGTGACGACGATGCGTTCGCCGGGTTCGTCCTCCACGCCCACCTGGTCGGGCTCGCAGTGCAGCATGTGCGAGAGGACGAGACGCAGCGTCGCGCGCGCGACGCCGAAGCGCCGCCCGAGCGCCGAGTTCGGATGCAGGCGCGCGCGTTTGCGCTCGGCCGGACTGAGCCAGTTCCCAATATTCGACGCCGACGCAAAGCGGAATTCGCTCGGCACCAGCCATAGACAGACCTCGCCGGGCGCCGGCGGTTCGTGGGCCTGCACGCGCGACTTGGCGAGATCGTAATAGCGCCACGGAACTTCCGCGGCGTGAAGCTGGGAGATTCGGTCGGTGGAGGGCATGCGCGCCAGCGGAGACCGCGGCGCGCAAAACGCGCCGGAACGCTCCGCATTCAGGAACGAAACTTACATTTTCGGCGCCTGAAGCTTATGGGACGCTTAGGTGACGGATATCACCGCGGCTGGGGTGCACGCGGAATATTGTCAGACGCAGGCTCCGAATGGTAAGGAGCGTCGCACGAAACGCCTATCCGCCGTGAGGATGAAGCGACGATGTGCCGCTAGTCGAAACGGCCTAGCTCGAGCGTGCGCCGCCGCGGAGCGCGCATGACTGCCCGCTACGCATCCGGCGTCGTGTGCGAATCAGGCTTCGGCTTGCGCTTGAACCACTTCACGAGACCGCCGCCCAGTGCGACGACCGCCAGCGCGATGACCTTGAAGAACTTCGCGGCGAACGCAGCGATCAGCGCGAAGAGGCCCAATTTCTTCATCGCAACACCGCCTATCAGCGCCGCGAGGCCGTATTCCGCCAGCTTGTCGGTCTTCGCGTCGAAGTCGGCATAACGCTTGCCGCTGTTGAAATCGAGGCCCGCGAGCAATGCCTGCACGGCGCGCTTGTCCTTGTCGATCGTGGTCTTGTCGGTGATCAGATCCAGACTTATGTAACCTTCGCGCCCGAGCGCGTACGTGTTGTAGTTGATCGTCTGCGGCGCGCCGGCGGGCTCGTCTTTCGAGCGCGACGCCATCGACCAGATCAGGTGGCGCTTCGCGGCGTCATAATGCGGGCGTTCCACCCATCCGATGATTTCGACCGGAGCAATACCTCGCTCCTCACGGTCCGCATTCGCCGCCTCGGTGCCTTTCTTCAGGGACTTGTAGAGATCGTCGACGTTCCAGTCCCTAGCCTCGTCGTCCCTGATATAGCCCGAGGCGATGTAATCGACATCGACGATCCATTCGTCATCGTTGGTCGGCACGACCAGACCAATGCGATCCGGGTCCTCGCTGTTGCCGTTCGCTTTCATCAGCCGGTCGGCCTGGGCCTTGGGGATGAACACCTCGCCGTTCCCGATCTTGAGTTTGGCCTGGTCTCTCAGAGGAATGTCGGCAGGTCCTACGATTGCCGCAGCCTGCGCCGCCTTCCACGCCATTTCCAGTTCGCGTTTATTGCTGGCCGAACTATCCGCGTGCGCGGATGCGACCGTCCACTGCAATGCGATTCCAAGGAGCATGCTTGCTCCGAACGACTTCATGCGTTGAATTTTTGCGTCCATATATTTATAACGATTGCAGTCCTCAATCTTTCTCGTGTGCAACGGCGCTGCGCGGATCTTTCGGCATGGACGCGCGTACACGGCGGGGCGTTCGCCACGCCATGTGGGTACGCATGGCAGTCGTTCGCAGATAGCGGGAGGCGTTCCCTCTTGAGGTAGCTTCGCTGGCGCAGGCATTCTGATGCCGGGCTCAGGCAATAAAAATCAGCACATTCCGAGTCGAAGGCTTGGAGGACCTGACTCGGATACCGCTCGCGTCGCGGTGCGGCTTGCGAGCCGAGCGCGCGCCCGCACGCACGAAGAGAATTGGCTTGCCGCATAAGCGTCGGCATGGCGTATTGCGGCGGGTCGCCGCGCGCTCCCACGCCACGCTTTATGACACCCGCGACCTCATCCGTTCGTTGTAGACTCCCCTACCCTCTTCCGGACACACCGGCAAGGCCCCATCCTGCGCGACACCCTGTCGCATCGGTTTGATCTGAAACAATTTTCCAAACATTCGCGCCATCGCGAAAAATCGCGCGTGGCATGATCTTGACGCGGCGCAAAGCCGTGCAGTGGCGTTCTTCCCGGGACGCTTCGATCATAGAAACCAGCGAATGCAATGAATGAAAATACCCAACGTTTAGCAGTGCCATTGTTATCGGGGTTGATAGCCAGTCTCTGTCTTTCGGGATGCAAGCTGGAGGTGTTGGACTCGAAAGGCGTGATTGGCGCAGCGGAATCTTCGCTGATCGCCACCGCGACTTACGCCATGCTTCTGGTCGTCGTCCCGGTGATTCTGCTCACCCTGTTCGTCGCATGGCGCTATCGGGCGTCCAACAAGAACGCCACCTACGCGCCGAAGTGGGCGCACTCCACGGCCATCGAAGTCGTCGTCTGGATCATCCCCGCGATCATCATCCTGTATCTCGGCATCCTGACGTGGAAGACCTCGCACGAGCTGGATCCTTATAAGCCGCTCGAATCGAACGTCAAGCCGATCAACGTCGAAGTCGTGGCGCTGGACTGGAAGTGGCTGTTCATCTATCCGGATCTGGGCGTCGCGTCGGTGAACCAGCTCGCGTTTCCGGTGGGCACGCCGGTGAACTTCCGCATCACGTCGGATTCGGTGATGAACTCGTTCTTCATCCCGCAACTCGGCAGCCAGATCTACGCCATGGCGGGCATGCAGACGCGTCTGCATCTGCTGGCCGATCACGCGGGCGACTATGCGGGGATCTCGGCGAACTACAGCGGCAAGGGCTTCTCCGACATGAAGTTCCGCGCGCTGGCGATGTCCAACGCCGACTTCGACGCGTGGCTCAAGCAAGTCAAGAGCGCGCCCGAGGCGTTGAGCATGGACGTCTACGCCGGCGTCGCACGCCCGAGCGAGAAGGTTGCGGTACGCTACTTCTCGACCGTTGATCCGAAGCTTTTCAAAAGCATCGTCGCCAAATACAACAATGGCCGCTTCGATGTGAATGGCGAAAATTGTGTAACAAAGGGGTAAGCCATGTTCGGCAAATTAACGCTTGAGGCGATCCCGTACCACGAGCCCATCATCATGGGGGCGACCGTCTTCATGGCGATCCTCGCACTCGGTACCGTCGCCCTTATCACCAAACTCGGAAAGTGGAGCTGGCTCTGGCGCGAGTATCTGACTTCGGTCGATCACAAGCGCATCGGCGTCATGTATCTGATCGTCGCCGGGCTGATGCTCGTACGCGGTTTCGCCGACGCCGTCATGATGCGCATTCAGCAGGCCATTGCGCTCGATGCACCGGGCTATCTGCCGCCGCATCACTACGACCAGATCTTCTCGGCGCACGGCACCATCATGATCTTCTTCATGGCCATGGCGCTGCTGGTCGCGTTCTTCAACCTCGTCGTGCCCCTGCAGATCGGCGCGCGCGACGTGGCCTTCCCGTTCATCAACTCGCTCTCGTTCTGGATGACGGCCGTGGCCGCCATCCTGATCAACCTGTCGCTTTTCATCGGTGAGTTCTCGTCGACGGGCTGGCTCGCGTATCCGCCGCTTTCCGAGACGCAGTTCAGTCCGGGCGTCGGGGTCGACTACTACATCTGGGCGTTGCAGTTGTCCGGCGTCGGCACGCTGCTGACCGGAGTGAACTTCTTCGTCACGATCGTGAAGATGCGCGCGCCCGGCATGACGTGGATGAAGCTGCCCGTCTTCACCTGGACGGCCTTCTGCTCCAACGTGCTGATCATGGCGACGTTCCCGATCCTGACCGTGGCGCTCGCGCTGCTGGCGCTGGACCGCTACATGGGCATGCACTTCTTCTCGAACGACGGCGGCGGCAATCCGATGGTCTACCTGAACCTGATCTGGGCCTGGGGTCACCCTGAGGTCTACATCCTGGTTCTGCCCGCTTTCGGCATCTACTCCGAAGTGGTCGCCACTTTCTCGAAGAAGCCGCTCTTCGGCTACAAGACGATGGTCTGGGCGACGTGCTGCATCATGGTGCTGTCGTTCCTCGTGTGGCTGCACCACTTCTTCACGATGGGCTCGGGCGCGAACGTCAATGCCTTCTTCGGCATCATGACGATGATCATCTCCATCCCGACCGGCGTGAAGATTTTCAACTGGCTCTTCACGATGTACCGCGGCCGCGTGCAGTTCACCACGCCGGTGCTGTGGACCATCGGCTTCGTCATCACCTTCACGCTCGGCGGCATGACCGGCGTGATGCTGGCCATTCCCGGCGCGGACTTCGTGCTGCACAACTCGCTGTTCCTGATCGCGCACTTCCATAACGCGATCATCGGCGGCGTGGTGTTCGGTTACTTCGCAGGCGTGCAGTACTGGTGGCCGAAGGTGTTCGGCTTCAAGCTCGACGAAAAGCTCGGCCGCAACGCGTTCATCTGCTGGTTCGTGGGCTTCTTCGTCGCGTTCGTGCCGATCTACATCCTCGGCTTCATGGGCGCGACGCGCCGCCTGAATCACTACGACAACCCGGCATGGCAGCCGTTCTTCATCGTCGCCGCTATCGGTGTCGGGATCATCGCGCTGGGCGTCGTGTTCCAGGTCTTGCAGATCGTGGTGAGCATCATCCGCCGCAATCAGCCTGCCTATCGCGACATCACCGGCGATCCGTGGAACGGCCGCACGCTCGAGTGGACGATCAGCTCGCCGCCGCCCGTCTACAACTTCGCCAATATCCCGGCTGTGCGCGCACTCGACGATTTCGCCGATGCCAAGGAACATGGCCGCGTCGACACGCGTCCGTACCGCGACATCCACATGCCGTCGAACACGAGCGCGGGTCTCGCAATCGGTCTCTTCGCCCTCGCATTCGGCTTTGCCGCGATCTGGCACATCTGGTGGCTGGCGGTCGTGGGTCTCGTTGGCGTCGTCGCGACGGCGATCGGCTATAGCTTCCGTGAGAACGCGGGCTTCATCATCCCGGCTGCGACCGTGAAGTCGACCGAAGAGCGCAATCGCCCGCCGAAGTCGCCTGTGAAGGCCGGCGCGGAGCGCGAACTCGAACTGGAGGCAATGTAATGTCGCAATCGACACTTTCCGCGCAGCACGCGCACGGCCATGAGCACGAGCACCAGTCGCATTCGGTGTTCGGCTTCTGGGCCTACCTGATGACCGACTGCGTGCTGTTCGCGTCACTCTTCGCGGCCTTCGCAATGTTCGCGATGCAGACAGCAGGCGGCCCGACGGGCAAGGATCTTTTCAACCTCACGGACGTCGCGTACGAAACGGCGCTGCTTCTCACGAGCAGCCTGACCTTCGGTCTCGCGATGATCTCGGCGACTCGCAGAAAGTCGGGCGCAGCGCTCGCGTGGCTCTTCGTCACGTTCGTGCTGGGCGCGGGCTTCCTGTGGCTGGAAGTGCACGAGTTCGCGCATCTGATCGCTGAAGGCGCGGGTCCGCAACGCAGCGCGTTCTGGTCGTCGTTCTTCACGCTGGTCGGCACGCACGGCTTGCACGTCACCATCGGCCTGATCTGGCTGGTCGTGCTGGCGGTGCAGATCGCGAGCAATCCGGAGATGAACGAGCGCGAGTTGCGTCGTCTCGCCTGCCTGAGCCTCTTCTGGCACTTCCTCGACATCGTCTGGATTTGCGTGTTTTCCTTCGTCTATCTCGGGAGCGTCGTCTGATGGCACATGCTCATACCAACTCGAGCGATGTCCCGCACGTCACCGTGCGCGGGTATCTCATCGGCTTCGTGCTGGCCGTGGTGCTGACCGTGGCGTCGTTCTGGGCCGCAACGTCGGGCGCATTCAAGGGCGAGAGCGGCATCGTCGCGCTCGCGGTGCTGGCCGCGGTGCAGGTCATCGTGCATGTGGTGTTCTTCCTGCACGTGAACGCGTCGAAGGGACAGCGCTGGCATGCGATGTCGTTTGCTTACACCATTCTCATGTCGTTCATCCTGATCGTCGGCACTGTCTGGGTGATGCATAACGTGCATATGTTGATGATGGCGCGATAAGCCTCTCGGACTCACCGAGCGAATCGAAAGGCGGGCCCGCTTGCGGGTCCGCTTTTTTTTCGTTTGCGATCCGGCCGTCATCCTGCACGAATTCAGCATCCGGTGAAGAATCTTGACAATCTTCCCGACGAGGCCGATTATTTGTCCATAATTTGAATCTATGATCCACATTATGGACAAGGAGACGCGATGACCGCGCCAAAACCCACGGCGGACGCCATGACGCCGTATCAACTGCCCTTCCCGAAAGAAGCTCAAAAGGAAATCGTCGTCCCCTGCGCGATTCCCGCCGACGAGCGCGAATGGGTCCCGCAAGCGGAAAACGTCTGGTTCCGTCCGCTGTGCCTGAACGTATCGACCGGCTACTGGATGAACCTCCTGCGCGTGCGCAAATCCGGCGTGCTGTCGCGCCACCGTCACCCGCAAGCCGTTCACGGCATGGTGCTGAAAGGCCGCTGGCGCTATCTCGAGCATGACTGGGAAGCGACCGAAGGCAGCTACGTCTTCGAGCCGCCCGGCGAAACGCACACGCTCTACGTGCCGGAAGACGTGGAAGAGATGATCACCTACTTCCAGGTGAACGGCGTGATGTTCTATTGCGACCCGTACGGCAACTACACCGGTTACGAAGACGTGTTCACCAAAGTCGACATGTGCCGCAAGCACTATGAGTCGGTTGGTCTCGGCGCGGATTTCGTCGACCAGTTCATTCGCTAATTTCCCGAACCACCTCTCGCAGACTCAAAAGAGCATCCGGAGGAGACAACAATGCTGGAAAAATCACCGCGCCTGAAGCGCATTCAGGTCGTCGCGATCGCCTTTCTGATGCTCGCGGGCATCGTGAATTATCTCGATCGCAGCACGCTTTCGATTGCCAATCACTCGGTTACGCAGGAGCTCGGCCTCTCTGCCTCGCAGATGGGCTTGCTGCTCTCCGCGTTCTCGTTCGCCTATGCATTCTCGCAGTTGCCCATCGGCGTGATGCTCGACCGCTTCGGCGCGCGCATCATGCTCGGCCTCGGCATGTTCGTGTGGTCGGTCGCGCAGTTGTTCGGCGGCCTCGTGACGAACCTGCATCAATTCCTCGCGGCGCGCATTGCGCTCGGTATCGGCGAGGCGCCGCAGTTTCCGGCGGGCGCTAAGGTGGTGTCGGAATGGTTTGCGCAACGCGAACGCGGCAAACCGACGGGGATCTTCGTCACGTCATCGACGATCGGCCCCGCGCTCGCGCCGCCGATCCTTACCGTGCTGCTGCTGTCGTTCGGCTGGCGCAACATGTTCGTCATCATGGGCGCGCTCGGCATCGCGGTGTCTATCGGCTGGTACATCGTCTATCGCAATCGCCGCGACGTGAAGCTCGACTCGGACGAACTCGCGCATCTGACCGAAGGCGAGCCGACGCAGCGCAAGGAACGCAACATGACGTTCGCGGAATGGCGCGGCCTCTTCGGAAAGGCGACCACGTGGGGCATGATTTTCGGCTTCATGGGCGTGATCTACATGGTGTGGCTCTATCTGACGTGGCTGCCCGCATACCTCGAACATGAGCGTCATCTGACGATCGCGAAGACGGGCTGGATCGTGACGATTCCGTATCTCGCGGGCACGCTCGGCATGCTGTCGTCGGGCTTCATCGCCGATGGACTGATGGCGCGCGGCGTCGCCCCGATCCGCAGCCGCAAGTGGCCGATCTGCTCGGGTCTCATCGGCGGTGCGCTCTTCACAGTGCCGGCCGCGTTCACGCCGAACCTCACGCTCGCGATCGTCTATCTCTCGGCTGCGATGTTCTTCGTCAACATGGCGAGCGGCGCGGCCTGGGCGCTCGTTTCCGTCGCGGCGCCGCGCCACATGGTCGCGTCGCTCGGCAGCATCCAGAACTTCGGCGGCTATTTCGGCGGCTCGTTCGCGCCGTTCATCACCGGTCTCGTGGTCGACAAGACGCACTCGTTCGTGAACGCGTTCCTGATCAGCGCGGGCGTCGCGTTCGCCGCCGCGCTCGTCTACATGTTCGTCGTGCGTTCGCCGATCGAAGATACCGAGCAGCAGGCCGAACCCATTCCCGCCGTCTGACCTTCACGATATGACTTTTCAATCTGATCTCTTCAAGGGCAAGACCGTCGTCGTGACCGGCGGCACCCAGGGCATCGGCGCGGGCATCGCGCAACAGTTCGCGGCGCTCGGCGCGCGCGTGGTTGCAGCCGGTCTCGCGCCGACCGATGCCCAGCGCGACGCGTTGGGCAACGGCATCGAAGTGGCCGCGCTCGATGTCGCCGATGCCGCCAGCACCGCCGCGCTCTTCGCCACGCTCGACACGCTCGACGTGCTCGTCAATTGCGCCGGCATGATCCGTCGCGGCGACGAGCACGATATCGAAACGTTCGAGCGCGTGATCGCCGTGAACCTCAACGGCACGATGCGCATGTGCTCGGCCGCGCGCCCGCTGCTCGCGAAGACCCGTGGCGCTATCGTCAACACGGCGTCGATGCTGACGTTCTTCGGCGGCGGCCTCGTGCCCGCGTACAGCGCGAGCAAGGGCGGCGTCGCGCAACTGACGAAGTCGCTCGCGATCGCCTACGCCGCCGACGGCATCCGCGTGAACGCGGTCGCGCCCGGCTGGATCGCGACACCGCTCACCCAGGCGCTCCAGGACGACGACGGCCGCGCGCAAGCGATCCTCGAACGCACGCCGATGAAGCGCTGGGGCTTGCCCGAAGACGTCGCGCGGGTGACGGCGTTTCTCGCGTCGCCGGGGGCGTCGTTCATGACGGGCGCGGTCGTTCCCGTCGACGGCGGCTATCTCGTGGCATGATTCGCGGATCATGCCATCAGACACCACTTCCCTCGACGCCGCCAGGGCAACCGGCACCGCCGCCTTTTCGAAGTTCATGGCGGTGCTGCAACTCATCGCCGATGCCGACGAGCCGCCGACCATCGCGCGTCTGACGGCCGCGAGCGGCTATCCCCGCCCGACGGTGTATCGCATCGTCGGCGCGTTGCTTGCCGAAGGGCTGGTCGTCGAGAACGCGCGCGCCGGATGCTACGCGCTCGGCCCGCGTCTGATGTCGCTCGCAAGCCGAAGCTGGGAGCGCTCGGATCTGCGCATCGCCGCCGCCGACGCATTGCAGACCCTGCGCGACGCGACGCAGGAAACCGTGCATCTGGCGGTGCGCAGCGGCTCGGAGATGGTGTACGTCGAGAAGCTCGAAAGCCCGCACGCGGTGCGCATGGCTTCGCGCATCGGCACGCGCGTGACGCTTTATTCGAGTTCCGTCGGCAAGGCGTATCTGTCGACACAATCGCCCGCTGAACGTGACGCGCTCCTGCAAGGCATCGCGTTCGCGCGCTTCACCCCGAACACGATCGTCGAGCGCCAGGCACTCGACGCCGAACTCGACGCGACCCGAATGCGCGGCTACGCCGAAGACCGCGAAGAAAACGAAGCGCAGATTTTCTGCTACGGCAGTGCGATCGTCGGTGCGAACGGCGCGACGCTCGGCTGCGTGAGCGTCAGCATTCCGCTGTTCAGAAAGAGCGCGACCCCGCTCGAAACCTACATCGCGCCGCTGAAAGAAGCATGCCGCGCGATCGCGGAGCGCATGAGCCCCGGCACGCGCTAACGAGACGTCGTGCCGCGCGTGCGTTGCGCGGCCGCCGCGCGATTCGCGATGAGCGACGGCAGACGCGGCAGCGTATGCGGCCAGTGCGTCGCTTCATGCGCGAGGCGCGCCGCCAGACTTCTGAAGCTCAACTGATCGGCGGCAAGCCGCACGATGACCTTGCGCGCGATCTTCCACACATCGACATTCGGCGCGACGTCCTGCGCGACGCGCTCGATCCTTTCCGCCGCTCTCGAGAGCAACACCGCCCGCGATGCAATGCGCCCGTGCGCCGCGCTGAACATGTGCTCGGCAGGCGCCTGGCCGACCGCGGCAAACAGATGCGCGACGCCGGCGCTGCGCCTTGCATGCGGCGAGGCGAAACGCTCCGCCTCACGCCGATACGTCGCCTCGACGCGCACTTCGTGAGTCGTCGCGTTCGCCTCGGGCCGGCCGTGCTCGAGATGGGCGCGGGCGGCCGCCTTGTGATCGCCTGCCATGAGCGCATGCGACACGCCGACGAGAAAATCGCGTTCGTGGGCGGCGAAGATCGTCATCGGGTTATCGGCTTCGAGAACGATCTGGCCGCGCGTGTCGGGCTCGACGCTCACGCGCGCGCCCACCGCATCCAGCCCCGCGTGATACAGCCCGACGCCTAACGCCATGTCGAAGAAGGCTTCGATGAGCGTCGCGAGGGCATCGGCCTGATCGAGCCCACATGATGCGAGCGCATCCGCATCCGACAGCGCCGCCGTTTCGATCGCGCGCGTGGTCAGCACCACATCGTTGCAATAGTCCCAGAGCACTTCGGGCACGGCGAGGCGATTGTCGTCGCGCAGGCGGAAGCGCAAGTAGCTCTGATCGGCCGCGCGCTGACGCAGGTCGATCATGGCATCGACGCTCTCTCGCGCGCGGCTCACCCACTCCACCGGACGCAGGTCGCGCGCCTTCGCCGAGCGCCGCTGCGCGAAACGCGCCGCCGCGAGCGCCAAATCCAGATCGTCTTCGAGTTCGCCATAAGCGTCCGCGCGCAATAGCGTGACGCGCACGGGCAACGCGCCGATGCGCGCGACGTGCGTCTGCTCCGCGACACCCGAGCGCAAAGGCATGTCGCAGAGCGCCGTGAGTTCGAAAGCGAGCGTGGCGGGAAACGCCGCTTTGCAAGCCGCGCGAAAGCGGGCTGCATCGTAGGGCGTGAACAGTCCATCGAGCTCGGAAAGCGCGACGCGCACCGCCGTTTCAGCGAGCGCGGGATGACGCGCGAGCGCGCCCGATGCGTTTTCCAGCACGCGCGAAAGCTGCGAGAGCGCGGGCACACCGGCGCCGAGCGGCGCGGCGCGCGCGCCATGCGACGCGAAGAAGCGCGCGACGCGCGTCATTGCGGCGCCGTCATCGGTCAGATGCGTCTGCTGGCTTTCGTGGACGAACGCCCGGCCAAGGCGCCAGAGCGTCGCGAGTCGTCGGACGAACAAATTGAGGGCTCGCTGAAAGTGAGTTGAAACCGCTGGAAGAGGGCAATACCGTCGTGCCTGGCATCCGGATTGCTCAATGTGTAACACGATTCGTTTGCACCTGCACGACGATCGGTATTTGATTCGACATCCTTTTTATTCTTTTGGCTCATGAACGTTGCTAACGATTCATTGCAACGCGCGCTGAGTGCGCAAAGCGGCGTGCGCAGCTTCGTCGTCGCGCACGATGATCGCATCGTGTTCGAGCATTATCGGCGGGACGTTGCGCCCGAATGTCTGCAAGACATCAATTCCGTCACGAAGACTGTCGTGGGACTCGCGGTCGGCGCGGCGCTGCATGAAGGCGTGTTGCCGCCGCTCGACACGCCCGTCTGCCGCATTTTGCCGTCGATGCGCGAGCCTGCCTTCGATCCCCTTGTCCAGCGCGTCACGTTGCGGCATCTGCTGACGATGACATCGGGCTTCGAGTGCGACCCGAGCGTCATCGACGATTGCGTGCTCGGTCCCTGCGACCGGTTTCGCCCCGGCGACAGTCGTCTGCGCTTCATTCTGTCGCGGCCGATCGCCCGGCCCGGCGCGCGCTTCGCCTATGACTCGCATGCGGTCCAGTTGCTATCGCTCGTGATCGAATCGGTGACAGGGCGCACGCTCGCACGCTATGCGCGCGATACGCTGTTCGCGCCGCTCGGCATCGCGGCGAGCGAATGGATCAGCGACGAGGAAGGCCACACGTTCGGCGGCCGCGGGCTCATGCTGCGCACGTCGGACATGATCAGGCTCGGCCTCCTGATGATGCATCGCGGCGCATGGCGCGGCACGCGGCTCGTCGACGAGACGTTCATCGACGAAGCCATGTCCGTGCAAAGCGACGGCGGCCCGCCGATGAACGACGCGCAATATGGCTACCTCTGCTGGATCGCTCCGCGTTACGTCTTCGCGGCTGGACACGGCGACCAGTTCATATTCGTCGCGCCCCGCGAGCGGATCGTCGCGGCCACGACCTGCGATAGTCACGACGCGCCAACGGGCGTGCGCGACCTGTTCGTCCGTCATGTGCTGGACGCGGCCCGATGACCGAAGCGGCCGGCGTTTCGATTTCCGCGCCAATCCGTTTCGGGCGCAAATGCCGCAGTTGAGCATTATCGGCTCAAGGACGTGCCGGTAAGCATCGAAGAGCCGCAACATCCGGATTTGACGCGGCACTAAACTAAGCCCGGACGCGCCGACAAATAGAACGCCCCTGCATGCCACACAGGGGCGTTTTGCTTTTTCGAGCGCGATAACAGTCGGCGCCAGTGTATCTTTTTGTTGATACACAATTCAGATCAATCTGATTACGGTATCTTATTAATAGGCATAGCCAGACGTATCCATTCAACACCAAGGCAACGTCGAGTGCCCGTCAAGAAAACTCATAACGATCAACCGAGAGGCGTCATGCAACACCCTTCCGAGCCGCCGATGGCGAAAGCGATGTTCATCCTTGGACAGATCGGCGCGATCATCTGCCATGAACGCGGGCCGTGCCCGCAAACAGCCGTGCTGACGAAGATGGCCTCGCGTCCCGCTGAGGGCTTTTCGATCGCCGTCGCGAGAATGAACGAAATGTGCCTCCCGCGACGGGGACATCGCCGCGCGCTGCTGCAATGGAAGCACAAGGAGATCCGCCGTCTGGGCAAGATGCTGCCCGATCCGCTGCCGACTGCCGCATCCGCGCATACGCAGATGCCGTTCTGGGCCGGTTATTGCCAGTACTGGGAAGACATGCTGAAAGATCACATCCAGGGGGATATGGACGAGCTCCCGCCGAAGCGCGTCGACATTCAGCGCACGCGCACCGATGCGTGATCGCCTTCGCCTTCCCGCATCGAGAAATAGTCGCGCAGCACCGCAATCATGCCGTCGAGCTCCGTCGGCTTGACGAAGTAGCCGTTGAAGCCGGTTTGCTGCGCGCGCGTCAGATCCTCCATATCCGTTCGGCTCGTATGCGCGATCAGCAGCATCGAGAGATCGATCGCGCGGATCGCCTCGGCCGCTTCCCAGCCATCGCCGAGCGGCATCATCAGATCGAGCAGCACGACGCCCGGCCGCCATTTGCGCGCGAGCGACACCGCGTCGAGGCCCGTGTGCACCGCGCGTACCGTGAAATCGGCGTCTTCGAGGGCAAGACAGATCGCGCGCGTCGCCTCCAGATCGTCATCGGCAATGAGCACGCGCGGCTCGTCGTGGTGCGTCGCGCGAGGCGGGATGCGCCACAGCGCTCGCGAAGGAACACGGTCTTGTCGTTGCATGTTTGGGCCTCGGAATAAACGAGGATGACAGCAACGATCGTTCCCTCGCAGCTTTCCTGAAGTCATCGTCAGGCGGCGTGCGGCTCGCCAACGTTACACTTCGGGAATTCCCGGTGGCTGTCGCGGCGCGCCGATGCACGGGCGCCGTGCAGGATCTTCATCGCCGTGCATGAGTGTCGACGATGGTGCACATCCCCAAACGAGAGGCTAAACGATGTTCGTCGTGTATTGGCTCGGCGGCAACCCTGATACCGAAGGTGCGGCATGCTTCAAAAGGTTCGATGCAAACGCGCTCGCCGACGCGCTGCGCTACGCGGAAGCCCTGCGCAAGCGCCAGGCCGATGGCGAAGACATCAGCTTCGTCACGTTATGCAGTGAAAACCCGCATGCGGTCGGCAAGCCGGGCGTCGCCGATCCGCCCGCCGACTACGACTGGAAAAAACGCCGCCGTTAATTTTGGGCGGTGGCCGCTGAGATCGCCTTCCCGGGCGAAAAGGAGAACGTCAGCGGAATGAACAGGAACGCGAAGATCGCGCACGGGGCGAAAACGTCGAGATACGCGAGGATCGTCGCCTGCGTGCGCTCGCGGATCATCGCGGTGGCGAGCGACATGCAGCGACGACTCGCGCTCATTCGCAGCTAACTTTGCGCGCCGATCATCCGGTCTGAGCGATACACACCGGAGAGTCATCATGTACAAGCACATTCTCGTCGCGGTCGGCACGAGCCTCAGCGAAAGCGCCCTCACCACCGCCATCACGCGCGCCCGCGACTGCAATGCGCGGCTCACGGCACTGCATATCGTAGATCAGATGCCGTGGTGGGCGATCGTCACCGCCGACAGCAATCCCGGCGACACGCTCCACGTGATCGACGACCACGCGCGGGCCGTGACACGCTATGCGGCGCGACTGATCGACAGCGCGGGCATCGACGGCATCGCGCGCAGCGTCACGCAGCCGCTCGACGGCACGAGTGTTGGCGAGCTGATCGCGAACGAGGCCAAAGCGGCGGGCGCGGACCTCATCGTGCTCGGCGGCGAAGCGGACACCGGCTGGCGCCACGGCGAAGCACGTCTGCGCGACGTGGTCTGCTCACACGCACGCTGCGACGTGCTGATCGCGGCGCACGCGCCGGCGCCGGTGCGCGCGGAGCAGGAAGCGGAATCGATCGGCACGCGCCTCACCGCTTCGACGGGCCGCATGGACGCGCGCGCGTCGCATCGTCAGAGCGCGCCGCGCAAATGAGCCGCGAGTTGCACGATGCCGATCGAGATCTGCTTTTCACGTTTCGCATCGAGCCGGCCGAGCGGCACGCTCGTCGATACCGCGACGCGTTTGCCCGCCGGCGTCGTCCCGACGTAAGCCGCGAAGCACGCAAGTCCTTCAGCGACTTCCTCGCGCTCGACAGCGAGCCCGCTCTTGCGGATCGACGCGAGTTCGCGCAACAGCGCCGCGCGCCGCGTGATGGTGCGCGGCGTCACCGCTTCAAGACGCTCGGGAAGGCGCCCGATCACGGCTTCATCGGCCATTCCCGCCAGCAGCGCCTTGCCGAGCGCGCAACAGTGCGCGGGCAGGCGCGAGCCGAGATCGGACACGAGCCGCACCGGACGATGCGCATCCTCCCGCGCGATGTAGACCACCTCCACGCCGTCGAGCACCGCGAGCTGCACGACCTCGTTGTGCTTGTTGATGAACGCACCCGCGCCTTCGCGAAAGGCGGCCTGCAGCTTGTCGTGACGCACATACGCGTTGCCGAGTTCGAACAGACGCACGCCGATCATGTAGCCGTCGTCATGTTTTTCGATCCATTGCATGCGCGCGAGCGTTTCGAGCATCAGATAGAGCGTGCTGCGCGAGAGGCCTGTCTGTTCGGCAAGCGACGCGGCGCGCACCGGTTTCGCGGCGGCGGCGAGGGCATCCAGAATGTCGCTCGCGCGGCGCAGCGCGGGGACGTCGTAGGCTCTTTCCATGTGCGGGCTCGGACATTGCGTCCGGCCATATTCCAACAGGTTGGATAAATAATCAACCCGATGGACACCGTCCCGGACGCGGGCTACGATCGGCTTTCCTTTCCCGCCGGTCATCCGCATTCATGCAAACCGCCAACGTCTCCTCCTTTTTGCCCGAAGATTTCGCCGATGCCGTGCTGATCGGCCGTGTCTGGCGTCCCGCGCCCGTGAACGGCCCCGCCGTCGTCGCCGTGCGCCGGGGCGAAGTGTTCGACATCACGCGCGCCGCGCCGACGACCGCCGACCTCTTCGATAACGCCGATGCGCTCGACATCGCCCGCAACGCTGAAGGCGAACATCTCGGCAACGTCCAGGACTTGCTGCAAGCGACGCTCCAGGGCGCCTCCGATGCCCCGCGCCTGCTCGCGCCGTGCGACGTGCAGGCCGTGAAAGCATGCGGCGTCACGTTCGCGGTGAGTCTGCTCGAACGCGTGATCGAGGAGCAGGCCGGCGGCGACGCGAGCCGCGCGCAGGAAGTACGCGACACGATCAACAAGCTGATCGGCGCGGATCTGTCGAAGATCAAGCCGGGTTCGGAAAGCGCGGCGAAGCTGAAGGCCGAACTGGAGCGACGCGGCGCGTGGTCGCAATACATGGAAGTCGGCATCGGACCGGACGCGGAGGTGTTTTCGAAGTCGCAGCCGATGTCGTCGGTCGGGTTCGGCGCGGACGTCGGCCTGTATCCCACATCGCAATGGAACAACCCGGAGCCGGAGATCGTGCTCGCGGTGAATGCGCGCGGCGAGATCGTCGGCGCGACGCTCGGCAACGACGTGAATCTGCGCGACATCGAAGGCCGCAGCGCGCTGCTGCTCGGCAAGGCGAAGGACAACAACGCGTCCTGCGCGATCGGCCCGTTCGTGCGGCTGTTCGACGAACGTTTCACCCTGGATTCGGTGCGCGCATCGAGCGTGTCGCTGCGCATCGAAGGCGCGGACGATGGCTTCGTGCTCGAAGGCGTCAGCCACATGAGCGAAATCAGCCGCGATCCGGCCGATCTCGTCACGCAGACGCACGGCGCGCATCATCAGTATCCGGACGGCTTCATGCTGTTTCTCGGCACGATGTTCTCGCCGATCAAGGATCGCGATACGGAAGGCGGCGGGTTCACGCATCATCTCGGCGACGTCGTGACGATTTCGACGCCCAGCCTCGGGGCGCTGGTGAATACGGTGAGGTTGTCGACCGAGATCGAACCGTGGACGTTCGGCGTGCGCGCGTTGTATCAGAGTCTCGCGGCGCGGGGCTTGTTGGGAAAGGCGGGCTGAGCGCGTCCGGAGCGCCTCACGACGCCCCGAACCGAAACCCCTTCGCCTGCGCCTTCGTCACCAGTTGAACCGGCGTCTCCATGTACGGCGACAAATCCCTTTGCCGCCGCTTCTCGAGCAACGCCTTCACCGCGACGTCCACGCCGAACACCGCCTGCCGCGCGCCGAACTGCTCGACTGTCGCGAGCAGGCGGCCGTCATCGAGCATCGGCTGCACGGCATCGATGTTGTTGTAGCCCGTCACCAGCACGCGGCCCTTCTTGCCGGCAATGCGAATCGCGTCGATGGCGCCCATCGCGATATTGTCGTTCGCGCAGAGCAGGCCCCGCACGTCCGGATGCGCATACAGCATCTGCAACGCGACCGACTTGCCGCTCGCCACGGTCCAGTCGCCGCTGGCCGTATCGGCGATACGCATGCCCGCCGCGTTCATCGTCTCTTTGAAGCCGAGCGTGCGCTGCCGCGCGTTGAGATCGTTCGACGGCCCCTCGATGATGCCGACCTCGTCGCCCGCCTTCAGCTTCGAGCCGAGATACGCGCCGACGAGCTTCGCCCCGCGCCGGCTGTCCGGCCCGACGAACGGAATCGTGATGTTCGCCGCTTCCTGGGCGGCTTCGTCGAATGGATTGTCGATCGCGATCACGATGATGCCCGCCGCGACGGCCTTCGCGGCCGCGGGCAGAAGCGCCTTCGAGTCCGCGGGCGCGATGACGATCGCGTTGACTTTCCCCTCGATGAGCGTTTCGACGATGTGCGCCTGCCCGGCCACGTCGTTGTCGGTGAGCGTGCCGTTCGTCGCGAGGTCGAGTTGCGATGCGTAATGCCGCTGGTAGTTCCGCGCGCCTTCGATCATCGACACGACGAACGGATCGTTCAGCGACTTCATGACGAGCGCGACGCTGGCCTTGTCCGACGCCGCGCGCACGTCGCGCGCAGGCGCAAACCCGCACGCGCTCAGGGCGCAAGCGGCAAGCAGGCGTCGGCGAACAAGGCTCGTCATGAACTGTTGAGACGGATGAAAACGTCCCATTGTAGACGCAGGCGCCGGGCCGCCGAACGCGGCCCCACCGCCGGCAAGGCCTGGGTTTCAGCGCGCCGCCGCTTCCACGAGCGCGGCCACGCCGCTGACGGGCTTCATCGCGTCGGCGTCGAGTCCATGGCGCGCGCGCAGATACTCCGTCGCGTTATAGGACAGCCACGCGCGGCCGTTGGCGTCTTCCCATGACAGCACCTTGAGGGGCAAATCGAGCGCGGCAGTCGGCACGGCCTGCATGAGCGGCGTACCCGCCTGCGGATTGCCGAACACGAGCAACTGGCTCGGCGGCATCGTGAGGCCGGCGCGCGCCGCGTCGCCGCTGAAGTCGATGCGCGCGAAGAGCATCAGACCGCGCGCGCGGATCAACGCTTCGAGCCTGTCGGCGGCCGCAACGGCTCCGTGCGCGCTCGCAATCGTGACGACACCGTTGTTGTCGAGCGGCCCTGTGGACGTCATTTTCAGCGCTTCGCCCGCCCGCTCCAGGCGAGCGCGACGAACGCCGTGCACAGCGCTTCCATGCCGAGCGCGTCTTCATCGTCGAAGCGGTTCGGCACGGGGCTGTCGACATCCCACACGCCGATCAGCGTGCCATCGCTCGCGACGAGCGGCACGACGATCTCCGAGCGAGACGCCGAATCGCACGCGATATGGCCCGGAAACGCATGCACATCCGGCACGACCTGCGTGCGCCGCTCACGCGCCGCCGTGCCGCAGACGCCGCGTCCGAGCGCGATGCGCACGCACGCCGGCTTGCCCTGAAACGGCCCGACGACGAGCTCCGCGCCATCGAAGAGATAAAAGCCGGCCCAGTTCAGATCGGGCAGCGTGTGATAGACGAGCGAGGAAAAATTTGCGGCATTGGCGATGAAGTCGTTTTCATCGGCGATGAGCGCGCGGGCTTGCTGCAGCAGGTCGTCGTATTGCGCGGCCTTGCTGGCGTGCGTAGCTTGGGAAAGCGAGAACATGACGCGGCGGAGAAAATGTCGAAAAGTGTCGCCGACGATAGCACATCGATCCACCCGCCGCTTCGCGGGCGCCGCTCACCGAAAGCTGGTTTCTGGTCACACGTAAGCTCGCCGGAAAGCTTCGGCGCGCGGCTTGGCACTGGCGATTGCATCGCCTAGTGTGGAAGCGCACCGGGTCCGCGATTTGCGGCGACCGGGCATCGCGCGTCATGCGATGGCCTCTTCAAAGCGTACTTAAAAAAGCAGCTCCGGGATTTCCCTTCTTTACTTCAAAGTGCTGCCAGTCTTAAATAAATCAACTTGATTTAATTAATGGCCGCGATTCGATGGCCGTCCTTCGGAGACAGCGCGTGAAATCCCCAAGCGGCAGAGGCAGCAACTCCGCGACCGTGCGCCGATACAACGAGCGGCTGCTTTTGCAGGCGCTTCGGCGCACCGAGCCGGCATCCAAAGCCGAGCTCGCGCGTCACGCGAATCTCACGAGCACGGCGGTCGGCAGCATCGTCGAGTCGCTCGAAAATGCGGGACTGATCGAATACACCGGGCGCCGTCTCGAAGGCCAGCGCGGCCAGCCCGCGTCGCTGATCCGGCTCGATCCGCGCGGCGCGTTCGGCATCGGCGTGCGGCTGGATCGCACGGGCATCGAGACCGTGCTCGTCAATTTCGCCGGCGACGTGCTCGCGCGCAGCGCACTCGATGCCGTGCTGCCGCATCCCTCAGAGGTGCTCGAGATCGTGCGGCGCGACATCGGGAAGATGCTCGACCTGCTCTCCGCCCCGGAGCGCGAGCGGCTGGCGGGCGTCGGCATCGCGCAGCCGTTCAATCTCGGAAGCTGGCTGCGCGAACTCGGCCTGCCCGCCGAAACCTTCCGCGCATGGGACGAAACCGATTTCGCCGATGAACTCAGCCGCGCGCTCTCACTGCCCGTCTTCAGCGAAAACGACGGTAACGCCGCCGCGACCGCCGAGCTTTTCTACGGGCACGGCCGACGCTGCGACGACTTCGTCTATCTGTTCCTCGGCTCGGCGATCGGCGGCGGCATCGCGATCAACGGCGACTGTCTGCGGGGCGCGTCGGGCAACGCGGGCGATATCGGCGTGATTCCCGTGCCGCCGAGCCGCCTGCCGTCCGCCCCGCAGCCCGCAGGCCAGTGGGACATCCTGCTGTCGCGGGCGTCGCTGAACGCGCTCGTGCGCCATCTCAACTACTGCGGCGCGGCCGCGGACAACCGCATCGACTTGCAGGCGTGCATCGAGCGGCATCTTCCCGCCGTCGACGAATGGATCGACGACTGCATCGAGGCGCTCGCGCCCGCCCTGCGCGCGACGCTCTGCGTGCTCGACGTGCCGATGGTCGTGATCGATGCCGACATCGACGGCGGCCTGCTCGACAAGCTCGTCAAGCGCCTCTCGACCACGCTCGCCGCCAACGCGCCCGAAGCGCGCGGCACCCCGACGCTCGTGCGCGGCTCCTTCGGCCCGGATGCGGGCGCGATCGGCGCGGCCACGCTGCCGATGTTCTTCAACTTCTCACCTCGCGCGGCCATTCGCCACGCGGGCATCAAAACGCAAGAGGTGAACCATGCCGCATGACCCTTCCAGCCGACCGCCGCTTCTCGAGATGCGCGGCATCAGCAAGACCTTTCCCGGCGTGCGCGCGCTCAACGACGTGCGTCTGTCCGTCTATCCCGGCGAAGTGCACTCGTTGATGGGCGAAAACGGCGCGGGCAAGTCCACGCTGATGAAAATCCTGTCGGGCGCCTATCAGGCCGATGCGGGCGGCCAGATTCTCATCGACGGCAAGCCGGTCACCATCGACGGGCCGCTCGCCGCGCGCGCGCTCGGTGTCGCCGTGATCTATCAGGAGCTGAGCCTCGCGCCGAATCTCTCCGTCGCGGAGAACATCCACGCGGGACGCGAGTTGCGGCGCGGCGGGCTGGTCGACCGCAAAGGCATGGAGCGCGGCTGCGAGGACGTGCTCAAGCGCCTCGGCGCGAGCTTCAAGCCGCACACGCTCGTCGGCGACCTGTCGATCGCGGAGCGGCAACTGGTCGAAATCGCACGCGCCGTGCATGCGCAGGCGCGCATCCTCGTGATGGACGAGCCGACCACGCCGCTTTCGTCGCGCGAAACAGACCGTCTTTTCGAGCTCGTGCGGCGGTTGCGCGAGGAAGGCATCGCGATCATCTACATCAGTCACCGGATGGCGGAGATCTACGAACTGTCGGATCGCGTCTCGGTGCTGCGCGACGGATCGTACGTCGGCACGCTGATGCGCGAAGATCTGTCCGCCGACAGCCTCGTGAAGATGATGGTCGGCCGCGACATCTCCGGTTTCTACAAGAAGCAGCACGCGCCCTACGATCCGGGCAACGTCGTGCTGTCCGTGCGCGATATCGCCGACAACAATCGCGTGAAGGGATGCAGCCTCGACCTGCACAAGGGCGAAGTGCTGGGCATCGCGGGGCTCGTCGGCGCGGGGCGCACGGAGCTTGCGCGCCTCATCTTCGGCGCGGAAGAAAAGACGCGCGGCGAAGTGTCGATGCACGGCAAGCCGGTGAAGCTGCGCACGCCGCGCGACGCGATCGACGCGGGGCTCGTCTATCTCACCGAAGACCGCAAGGGCCAGGGCCTCTTCCTCGACATGAGCGTGCGCGACAACATCAACATCACGGTCGCCGGGCGCGACGCGAAAGCCGGCGTGATGGATCTTCCGCGCGGCAACACGCGCGCAAAGGACGCGATCGCCGCACTCACCATCCGCGTGCCGAACATGCGCGTGAACGTGGGCGCGCTGTCGGGCGGCAATCAGCAGAAGGTGCTGCTGTCGCGTCTGCTCGAAACCAAGCCCGACGTGCTGATCCTCGACGAGCCGACGCGCGGCGTCGATATCGGCGCGAAGTCGGAGATTTATCGAATCATCAACGATCTCGCGCGCTCCGGCGTCGGCGTGATCGTCATCTCGAGCGAGCTGCCGGAAGTCATCGGCGTGGCGGACCGCGTGCTCGTGATGCGCGAAGGCGAAATCGCGGGCGAACTCGGCGGCCATTCCGGCACGCCGATCTCACAGGAAGGGATTATCGAACTGGCGACGGGCTCGAAGGTCGCGCTCGATCAGGCGGCTTGAGACACCAAGGGAATCGGAGAGAGACATGGCAAACACGACGAAACACCACGAAACGGGCAACGCGCCGGTTGCGAAGGCCGAGAGCACGACGCAACGGCAGAGCCGCATCGAGCATCGCGAACGCATGCAGGTGCTGATGCGCACCGCGGGCATGCTGCCCGTGCTGATCCTGCTGTGCATTGGCTTCGGCATCGTGACGGACGGCTTCTTCAGCTTCCAGAACCTGTCGATCGTCGCGCAGCAGGCATCGATCAACATCGTGCTCGCGGCGGGCATGACCTTCGTCATTCTGACGGGCGGCATCGATCTGTCGGTCGGCTCGGTGCTCTCGGCGGCGGCGGTCACCGCGCTGCTCGCATCGAATATTCCGGGCTGGGGATGGCTCGGCATTCCGGCGGCGCTCGCGGTCGGCCTCGGCTTCGGCGTCATCAACGGTCTGCTGATCGCGCTCCTGAGACTGCCGCCGTTCATCGTGACGCTCGGCTCGCTCACCGCGGTGCGCGGCATCGCGCGGCTCATCGGTCACGACACGACCATCTTCAATCCGCAACTGTCGTTCGCGTTCATCGGCAACGACACGCTCTTCGGCGTGCCCTGGCTCGTGATCATCGCGATTGCGGTTGTGATCGTGTCGTGGTTCGTGCTGCGCCGCACGGTGCTCGGCCTGCGCATTTATTCGGTCGGCGGCAATCCGGAAGCGGCGCGTCTTTCGGGTATCAAGGTGTGGGGCATCCAGCTCTTCGTCTACGCGATCTCGGGCTTGCTCGCCGGGCTCGGCGCCGTGATGTCGGCCGCACGCCTCTATGCCGCGAACGGCCTGCAGCTCGGCCAGTCGTACGAACTCGATGCGATCGCCGCGGTCATCCTCGGCGGCACGAGCTTCGTCGGCGGCGTGGGCTCGATCGTCGGCACGCTGGTCGGCGCGCTCATCATCGCGGTGCTGACGAACGGTCTCGTGCTGCTCGGCGTGTCGGATATCTGGCAGTACATCATCAAGGGCCTCGTGATCATCGGCGCGGTGGCGCTCGATCGTTACCGTCAACGCGGCTCGGCTCGCACCTGATTTCCGCTATTCGGGCGCATTCGGGTCCGCGTGCGCCCGCCCTCGAAAAAAGGACCAACTGGAGACAACAAACATGCGCAAACACAATAAGCTTTTCGCCAGCGTCGCACTCGCTCTCGGTTTTACCCTGTCGCTATCCGCGCACGCCGCCGACAAGCAACTGAAATCCGTCGGCATCACGGTCGGCTCGCTCGGCAACCCGTACTTCGTCACCATCTCGAGGGGCGCGGAAGCGAAGGCCAAGGCGATCAACCCGAATGCCAAGGTGCAGGCGGTGTCGTCGGACTACGACATGAACAAGCAGTTCACGCAGATCGACAACTTCATCTCGGCTCACGTCGATCTGATTCTGCTGAACGCCGTCGATCCGAAAGCGATCGAGCCGGCCGTGAAGAAGGCGCAGAAGGCGGGCATCGTCGTGATCGCGGTCGACGTCGCGGCGGCGGGCGCGGACGCAACCGTGCAGACCAACAACGTGCAGGCCGGCGAAATCTCCTGCGATTTTCTGGCGAAGAAGCTCAACGGCAAGGGCAACGTCGTGATCGAGAACGGGCCGCAGGTGTCGGCGGTGATCGATCGCGTGAACGGCTGCAAGTCCGTGCTCGCGAAGAATCCGGGCATCAAGATCCTGTCCGACGATCAGGACGCGAAAGGCTCGCGCGAAGGCGGCATGAACGCGATGCAGGGATATCTCACGCGCTTCCCCAAACTCGACGGCGTGTTCGCTATCAACGATCCGCAAGCGATCGGCACGGACCTCGCGGCGAAGCAGCTGCACCGGAACAACATCGTGATCACCTCGGTCGACGGCGCGCCCGATATCGAGACGGCGCTCAAGTCCGACACGATGGTCCAGGCATCGGCGAGTCAGGATCCGTGGGCGATGGCGCAGCAGGCGGTGAGCGTAGGCTATGACCTCATGAACGGCAAGAAGCCGAGCAACACGACGATTCTCTTGCCGTCCACGCTCGTCACGCGGGAGAACGTCGGCAGCTACAAGGGCTGGTCGTCGCCGCGCTAAGGCATCGACATCTGATCGGCACGACTCGCAGCGCGCTCGGCGTGTCCGGCGCGCTCGACCGGTCCACCGCGATCAGGCGCTTGCGCGCCACGTCCACCGCGACGCCCCGCGGCGCTTCGAAACCGTCGGCGACGACCGTCGACCGGCCGCGTTTCGAGAAGCTCGATCTTGCCGCATTGCGCGACTTCGCGTGCGATGATCATTTCCGCAGCGTCGCTGCGGCCCGGTCATCTGTGGCGCGACCTCGGCCTCTTTTGACGCGACGACGTCACCGGCATGCTCGCGCGTCACTATCCCGATCTCATCGCACGCAACGTCGCGAACCTGCGCTGGAAGAAGTGTCTCGTGCGGCAAGTCGCGCTCGCGAGAGTCGCCGCGCCGACATGGGCGCCGGGCTGTCCCGGATGCGAGGATTTCGCCTTTTGCTATCCGCACAACCGATAACACCGGCGCCGCCGCAATGAAACGCCCGTCCGATTTCCTTCGTGTATTCTCTCGGGCATGGCGACAACCCTCAAAACGACGGAACGCGCGAAGGAGACGGGCACGGCGGGTCAGCCGGCCGAAGTTCGCTTTCGCATGCGCATCACGAAAGGCGAAACGATCGCCATTGGGCCGGGCAAGATTTCGCTGCTGGAAGCGGTGCGCAAGCACGGCTCGATATCGGCGGCAGCGCGCAGTCTCGACATGTCGTACCGGCGCGCGTGGTTGCTCATCGACGAACTCAATCGTTCGCTCAAAACGCCCGCGACCATTTCCGAACAAGGCGGCCAAAGCGGCGGCGGCTGCGTGCTAACGCCGGTCGGCGAGAGCATCATCCGGCTTTATCGCGATGTCGAAACGCAGGCGCAAGCGGCCTGCGCCGCGCAGATTGAATCGCTCACGCAGTTGCTCAAGCCCTGACCGTGTCACAGGCAGAACGCCGACGGCGGCGGTGCGCTCGCGTGCGTGTTCTGCGCGCTCGCGCCTGGCCGCGCGACGAACTCCACGAAGCATCCCGCGCGCAGGCTCCGGACAGGGCGTATCCTACGACTTCGGCGCGCCGGCCCGGCCCGCAAAGCCGCATCCGCGAAACACGCAACGCCTGACGTTTCCAATCGCGAGAAATCGCCCACAAGGAGAATCTGAATGGCCAGGGTTGAAGTCAAGGTTCCGCAGCTTTCCGAATCCGTCACCGAAGCGACGATGTTGCCGTGGAAGAAGAAAGCGGGCGACGCGGTGACGCAAGACGAAATCCTCGTCGAACTGGAAACGGACAAGGTGGTGCTCGAAGTGCCCGCGCCCGCCGCCGGCACGCTTGCGGAAGTGGTGAAGAAGGAAGGCGACATCGTGCACGCCGACGAACTGCTCGCGATCATCGATACGGAAGCGAAGGCGTCCGCCGCTGCACCCGCCCCCGCACCGGAAAAGCCCGCCGTTCAACCCGCGCAGGCGAGCGCCGCCGCGCCCGCCCCCGCCGCCGCTTCAGACCAGAAGGCCGACTTCGATGTCATCGTTATCGGCTCCGGCCCCGGCGGCTATATCGCCGCGATCCGCGCCGCGCAGCTCGGCCGCAAGGTCGCGTGCGTCGAGGAATGGATCAACCACGCCGGCAAGCCCAAGCTCGGCGGAACGTGCCTGAACGTCGGCTGCATTCCGTCGAAGGCGCTGCTCGCATCGAGCGAGCAATTCGAGAAGGCCCAACTGCATTTCGGCGATCTCGGCATCACGATGGACAACCTTGCCGTCGACGTCGACAAGATGGTCGGGCGCAAGGAAGCGATCGTCGAGAAGATCACGGGCGGCGTCGAGTTCCTGTTTCGCAAGAACAAGATCACGTGGCTCAAAGGTCACGGCAAGCTCGCGGGCAAAGACGGCGCCAACTTCAAGATCGACGTGAGCGGCGACGGCAAGAGCGAAAGCCACACCGCGCAACACGTGATCATCGCGACGGGCTCGAAGGCGCGTCATCTGCCGAACGTGCCGGTCGACAACAAGATCGTCTCCGACAACGAAGGCGCGCTCGCTTTCACCTCGGTGCCGAAGAAGCTCGCCGTGATCGGCGCGGGCGTGATCGGGCTGGAGCTCGGCTCCGTGTGGCGCAGGCTCGGCGCGGAAGTGACGATTCTCGAAGCGCTGCCCGAATTTCTCGGCACGACCGATGCCGCGCTGCAAAAGGAAGCCGCGAAGCTCTTCAAGAAGCAAGGTCTGACGATTCACCTCGGCGTGAAAATCGGCGGCGTGCAGACGACGGATTCGAGCGTCTCCATTTCCTACGAGGACAAGGACGGCAATGCGCAGACGCTGGAGGCGGACCGCCTGATCGTGTCGATCGGCCGCGTGCCGAACACGGACGATCTCGGCCTCGATTCCATCGGCCTGTCAGCCGACGAACGCGGCTTCATTCCCGTCGACGGTCATTGCGCGACGAAAGTCCCGAACGTCTACGCGATCGGCGATGTGGTGCGCGGCCCGATGCTCGCGCACAAAGCCGAAGACGAAGGCGTGCTGGTGGCGGAGATCATCGACGGTCAGAAGCCGCACATCGACTACAACTGCATTCCGTGGGTGATCTACACGCATCCGGAAATCGCGTGGGTCGGGCAGACGGAGCAGGCGCTGAAGGCCGAAGGCCGCGCGATCAAGGCCGGCCAGTTCCCGATGCTCGCGAACGGCCGCGCGATGGGTATCGGCGAGACGGACGGCTTCATCAAGATCATCGCCGATGCGAAAACCGACGAAATTCTCGGCGTGCACATCATCTCGGCAAACGCGTCGGACCTGATCGCCGAAGCGGTCGTGGCGATGGAATTCAAGGCGGCGAGCGAGGATATCGGGCGCATTTGCCATCCGCATCCGTCGTTGTCGGAAGTGATGCGCGAGGCCGCGCTCGCCGTCGACAAGCGCGCCCTGAATATTTAGACGCGCCTCGGCATCCACACGCGCAGCAGCGAGTAAAGCCGGTCGATGTCGATCGGCTTCGCCAGATAATCGCTCGCGCCCGCCGCGAGACATTGCTCCTGATCGTCCTTCATCGCCTTCGCCGTGATCGCGATGATCGGCAGCTTCCTGAAACGCGCGTCCTCGCGGATGTGCCGTGTCGCTTCGAGTCCGTCCATGCCGGGCATCATCACGTCCATCAGCACGACGTCGATGTCGGGATGCTTGTCGAGCGCTTCGATCGCCTCGAAGCCGTTGCGGCCGATATCCACCTTCAGCCCCTGATGCTCCAGCGCGCTCGATAGCGAGAAGATGTTGCGGATATCGTCATCGACGAGCAGCACGCGGCGGCCATCGAGCACGCGATCGCGCGCGCGCGAGACGTGCAGCATCGCCTGGCGATCCGCCGACAAGTCCGTTTCGACCTTGTGCAGGAACAGCGTCACCTCGTCGAGCAACCGCTCCGGCGAGCGCGCGCCCTTGATGATGATCGACTGCGAGTAGCGCATGAGTTCCGCTTCCTCGTCGTGCGTGAGGTTGCGCCCCGTGTAGACGATCACCGGCGGGAACGAATACGCGTCGATGCCGGCCATCTGCCGCAGCAGGTCGCCGCCGTGCATGTCGGGCAGCTTCAGGTCGATGATCATGCAGTCGAAAATCGTCGTCTTCAGCAGTTCGAGCGCCTCGCGGCCGAACTCGACCGGCGTGATTTCCACATCCGTATCGCTGATCAGCTCGACGATGCTCTGACGCTGCCGCGCATCGTCCTCGACGAGCAGCACGCGCTTGATTTTCTGGCTGCTCTTCTCTTCGAGCCGCTGGAAGATCGCCGTCAGTTGCTCGCGCGTGGTGGGCTTCACCGCGTGACCGATCGCGCCGAGATGTAGCGCGGCCTCGCTTCTGTCCGATGCCGACACGACATGCACCGGAATGTGCCGCGTCTTCGGATTCGCCTTGAGTTCCTGCAATACCACGAGCCCCGAGCGATCCGGCAGGCCGATGTCGAGCAGGATTGCCTTCGGGGCGCTGTCCTGCGCGAGCTTGAGCGCCTCGCTCGCCGTCCCGCTCACGATGCAGCGATAACCCAGTTCGTGCGCGAGATCGAGCAGCACCTGCGCGAAGTCCGGTTCGTCTTCAACGACGAGAACGAGGCGGCGGCCGGGGGCGGAGTCGGTGCGATCGTCGTCGATGACGTGGACCACTTCGATCGGCTCCCCGGCCGGCGCAGGTTCGTCGATGGCGGCCGGCGCCTGCTCGACCGCAACCGGCAACGCGCCCGCGCCGTAAGCGACGGGCATCGTCAGCGTGAACGTGCTGCCGGTGCCCTGCGCGCTGCGCACTGCGATATCGCCGCCGAGCAGATGCGCAAGGCTGCGCGAAATCGACAGGCCGAGACCCGTGCCGCCGTAATGGCGGCTCGTGGTTCCGTCGGCTTGCTGGAACGCTTCGAAGATCGCTTCGAGCTGGTCCGGTGCGATGCCGATGCCCGTGTCCGTCACGACGAACTGCACCGTGGCCCTGTCTGCTGTTCCGCCCGCGCGCTTGAGCGTGAGCGACACCGTGCCCGCATCCGTGAATTTCAGCGCGTTCGACAGCAGGTTCCTCAGGATCTGCTCGAGGCGCCGGAAATCGGTCGTGAGCGTCGGGTATTCATCGATCTCATTGCGAAGCTCGAGCCTGAGCCTCTTCTGCCGGGCGAGCGGCTCGAACGTGCGCGAGAGCGTGTCCATGATCCGCTGCAAGGGCACCTCTTCGATATGCAGATCGAGCTTGCCCGCCTCGACCTTCGAGAGATCGAGAATATCGTTGATGAGATTGAGCAGATCGTTGCCGGCGGAATAGATCGTCTGCGCGTACTTGATCTGATCGTTCGTAAGATTGCCGGCCTTGTTCTCGGCGAGCAGCTTCGCGAGAATCAACGAACTGTTGAGCGGCGTGCGCAGTTCGTGCGACATGTTCGCGAGGAACTCCGACTTGTAGCGGCTCGCGCGCTGCAGCGCTTCGGCGCGCGTTTCCAGTTCGCCCTGCGCGGCATTGAGCGCGACGTTGCGTTCGTCGAGCACGCGCGCCTGTTCCGCGAGCTGATCGTTCGTCTGCTCGAGCTCCGCCTTCTGATTCGCGAGATAAGCCTGCGCCTGCGAAAGCGCCGTCGTCTGCTGCTCGAGTTCCTCGTTGGTCGTGCGCAGTTCTTCCTGCTGCATCTGCAGCTCTTCATTCAACTGCTGCGTTTCTTCGAGCACACGCTGCAGACGCTCGCGATACTGCGCCGCCTCGACGTAATCACCGACATTGCCCGCGATCGTCTTCAGGAACTGCTGGTCGCGCTCGGTCAGCGCGTGCATCGCACCGAGTTCGATGGCGCCGTTCGCCTGGCCTTCGTTTTCGATCGGCACGATGACGAGACTGACGGGCACGCTCGCGCCGAGCGCCGAGGTCACCTTCCAGTAGCCGGCGGGCACATCGTGCATGCTCGTCAGCTTGCGCGCGTGCACCGCCTGTCCGACGAGGCTCTTCACGCCCGCAAGCGAGTCCGGCACCGGCGCGCTGTCGGGATCGAAGCCGAAGCTCGCGGTGCGCTTCAATGCGCCATCGCCTTCGCGCACGTAGAACGCGCCCATCGATACCTTCAGATAGTCTGCGAGAAAATCGAGAATCGTCTGGCAAAGCTGAGCGAGCGATTGCTGGCCGATCACTTTTTCCGCGAGCTGCGTCTGCCCTTCCTTCAGCCACGCCTGCTCCTGCAGCGCGCGCGTCTGGCGCTCCTGTTCGCCGATCGCCGCACTGAAGGCATTGGAAAGCTGCATCAGCTCGCGCCTGCCGAAGATCGCCAGAATCGCGGACAACGTCAAACTCAGAAACAGAAATACGGCGACGGTGATGGTCGTCAGTTGCTTCGCGGACTCCACGCGCTGCAGCCGCAACGTCTGTTCGATGTTGAGAAACGCGGCGAGCTCGCGCTCGGTCTCCGCGCGTTCGCCCGAGCCGCGTCCCGCGCGCACGAGTGCGAATGAATCCTGGGCGTGGCGGCGCGCGTCGATCAAGTTGTCGGCGACCTTGTCCCATTGCGCCTGCAACGCGCGGATGCGAATCAGGCGGTCGACTTGCGGTGCGTTATCGGAGACGAGACCGGCGAGCGTGTCGATATCCGCGACGAGCTTCGGCTTCGCGGTTTCGTAGGGCGCGAGAAACGCTTCGTCGCCGGTGATGAGATAGCCGCGTATCGCGCTCTCCTTCTCGCTGACGAGGCGGCCGATTTCCTGCGCGTTGCCGATCACGCGCTCGGAATGCTCGACCCAGTTGATCCCCGACAGCAGATACAGCACGAGCACGACGAACGCGATCGCCGTGACGACACCGGTGCCGAGCGGCAGTGCGATGTTGCGAAAGAGAATGCGACGAAAACTGGCCTCGTCGACACCAGACCGCGATGGCATAGACAGCTCCGAATAAGCGTGAACGTCGCGCCGGCCGATGTCTCGAAGCAGCGCCCATGACCGCGACGATCGCGAAAGTTGTAGTTCTTGTTTCAGCCGCTGCGCATCATAACCGGTTCGGCTTCGCCGCGTGGCGGGCCTCGGACGGTGCGCGGCGGGTTAGCACTGTATCGCTTTTCGGCACGTTCGTTCGGATACTTTCAGCTCGCTGAACGTTTGAACGTACCGCCTTACAATGACGCGGCGGCATTCGGCATACGTGTCGCCGCGGCCACGAGGACGGCATCATCGGCCCGGGAAGTGATTGCTGGTTGCTTGTTGATCAACCTATCTTTGGAGAGGAATATGAAAGCAACGCTTGGCAGCAGACTCGCCGTCTCGTTGATGGTGTCCGCTTTCGGCCTGACGATTGCGCCGCTCGTGAGCGCGCAGGATAACGCCGCGACGACCGCCACCGGCACGACGCAGACCGCGCCAGCCACGAAGGCGGAGAAAAAGGCCGCACGCAAGCAGGCACGCGCGAAGAAGAACGCGGAGTTGAAGAAGCTGGAAGATGCGGGCTACAACCCTGCGAAGCGCGACGACGCGAATTATCCGCAGGACATTCAGAACGCGCAGAAGAAGGCCGGCATCGGGGCGGGCGCGAGTCAGTAGGTTTCTTTTGTGAAGCCGCCTCGGTTATCGGCGCTCGGCGATCGAGGCGGCGTATCGCGCGATACATCGTCGGAGAAGCGCTCGCCGGCTTGCCTGTCAAGGCGTCTTCTTGAATGAAGCCCTGGAAAACCGTGCGTCCGCGGGCAGCGTCAGTGTGCCGTTTTCGATGTTGCCCGACCGAAGACGCGGCATCGGATCGCTCATATCGAGCGGCAGCCGCAGCGCGTGCTCGGGACAGCCACGCCGCGTCGAGCCGATGCTTCCCGGCTGGTCGAGGCGGCCCGAGAATTCGTTGCAGCCGTCGAAGCCTTGAATTGCTTGTCCTTCGATCGTGAAGCGGGGCAGCGCTTTCTCGTCTGTCGACGAAGGCGCGATCAGTTTCCAGCTTCCCTGCAAGTCGGCGACGTTCAACGGCTCTGCGATCGACGCCGTGCTCCATAAGAACGCCCCAGCGATCAGCCATGTCTTCGGGAGCCGCGGCATCGCGTCCTCCTGTCGTCGAGGTAAAGAGACGATGGCCCGTCGTCCGTTCGAACCGGCGAGCCACCGAAGCCGAGGCTAGTTGCAATATCCCTGCGACGCGAACGTACCGCCGCCGGGCGCCGCACCGCTGCACAGCGTATTCAGCAGCGATGCGATATTGCCCGAACCGTAATTGCCATACGTGGCGTTCGGATACTGCGTGTTCTGACGGAACTGCGACGCATAGTTATCCTTGGGCGCGTTCGGATCGGACGATCCCCACGATGTCACGCCGATGATCGCGAGATTCGACGAATTGCCCACCACGGCGCCGCCGGAGAGAACCGCATCGCGTGCCCGGAAGTTCACGATCCACGGTCCGCCGCTTGCGCCGCCCGTGAGATTGCTGCCCTGCCAGAGTTGCGATGCGCCGCTGACCGTCGTCGTGTAGGTCGGGCCATCGGTGCGCTGCATGATCGCGCCGCTGTCGAGCAACGCGGGATAGCCGAAGGTCGTCACGGCCGCCGTCTGAAGATTGCCGGTTTTCGACGACGATATGAAGGAATAGTTGTTCCAGCCATAGTTCAGATATCCGGTGATGTCGCCGATGAATTGATTCGATGCGTTCTTCGCTATCGCGATCACCGCGATATCGTTGTTGCGCGCCGAACCCGATCCGGTGTCAGTGCCGTTCGCCCATGTCGATGGCCGCACGAGCCCGGCCCAGGTCCATCTGCCATAAGGCGCGATCTGCGCTGCGGTGGCTCCGGAAGCGCCGTAATGTCCCGGGATGAACTGCCAGCCCGAGAAGAGCGAGCTCCCGCTGCCGAACCCCTGGACGCAGTGCGCTGCCGTAACGATGACGCTTCTGCGAATCAGGCTCGCGGTGCAATATCCCGCGGAGAACGTGAGCTTGCCGATCGCGCGATAGGGATAGGTCGTGCTGAGGTAATTCGCGCTCGTGGTGCCGGAGGCGCTTTGATTGCCGTCCTGCACGCGGCCGGTGGTATAGGGGATGCCGAAATCGCCATATGCTCTCGTCTGCGCATTGCTCACGATGCCGCTTTGCGTGTTCACGCCCGCCGCATAAGGTTCCGGACCGGTGTTCGGGACAATCGTGGATGTGTCCGGAGGCAGAAGTACGTTGACGACCGGCTTGAGACTCGATACATCCGTCATCGCGGCGCGCGAGGCGGCAGGATTCGTATTCACGATGACTTCATCTTCCGCATGTGCAACGTTTGCGCTCACTATCGACAGCGCGACAACCGCTGTCACCTCCACGCAGGCGACTCGTTTCGATCTTTGCATGACACCCTCCGGTTGATGAATACGATGTGTCTGATGAACATCGACTTTTCGTTGTTTGGTATTCCTAATTCTTATGAACATGTCCGTGGTCTGATTCGTCAGATGCTTGCGGGTGTCATTGCTTACGTCGAATGGAGATGACCCGGGTTCCGGCGCGCGCTTAACTTGGACGAATTCAAACGCATGCCGTGCAATCGATCAGGAAAGCGAACAATAAATAACTCTAGTTCAAATTCTCGCCGATCTCGATCTGGTCTTTCGTCAGCGGATAGTGTCGGCGTCCTTCCGTCGTCTGACCGGTCGCGCGTTTGCTTTTGATCCGCGCGGGCATGGTCCGATTGGATATGCGGTTCACTGCACAGAGCTCGCTTGACGACAGCCTTTCCATACAGATAGCCTACACGCAGGCTATAAACAGCTTTCGAAACGAAATCAGCGACAAGCCCCTTCTGCGCGGCTTCCGGATCAGGCTGCTTCTTCGACGCTCGACGCGGACGGTCGCAACGGCCGTCATTCCCGGTCATGACTTCGGCGAGCCAGATCGCGACGGGCGCACATATTCCGGCGCTCGCAATCGGCCGCAAACGTTCTCTGCGCGTTCGCGCACGGCGTGAAACGACGACGCCCTCGCCTCCGGTTGCGTACCGCACAGAACGCTACGTACAGCCTGTCATTCTTGCCCCACATCGCGTTTGACTCTCCAGGTGGACGCGTGGCGAAGAAACACTTCAAGGGGCACAGATGAGTAATCCTAAAAAATTCAAATTCAATACCGCAATCAAGCTCAGCGTGATCGTGATCGCGGCGGCCATGTCGAATCTCGCGTCGGCGCAAACGGCGGGGAATCCTTGCAGCAACCAGACTTCAGAGGGGTGTGTGCTGATCGGCCCCAGTGCCGTAATGACGGTTGCAGCGACGGACTCGTCGACGAGCGTAGCGCCGTCGACGACACCGACGGTCGATACGGTGTCGGCCGTCGTGCCTTTGCTCGAGGGCGGCCGCGGCGGACAGGGATCGCCCGGTGCGGGCTCGAGCGGCGGAAATTCCAGCGGGTCTGGCTCAGGCAGCGGTTCCGGGACAGGCACCGGCTCGGGACAGGGTTCGGCCAGCAGCGGTCCGGGCTCGACGGCGGGCGCTGGCGGCACGAACTCGGGCGGCGGAGGCAAGGGAACGGGATCGACCGGGAGCGGCAACGGCAGCTCGGGCCCGGGTGGTGGCGATTCCGGCGGCGGTGATTCGGGAGGAGACACCGGCGGCGATGGTCACGGACATGGTCATGGGCACGGTCACGGTCACGGCGATGGTGACGGCGATGGCGATGGTCACGGCCACGGGCATGGTCACGGCGATGGTGACGGCGATGGTCATGGTCATGGTCACGGCGACGGTGACGGCGATGGTCATGGACATGGTCATGGCGACGGTGATGGCGATGGTCATGGACATGGTCACGGCGACGGTGATGGCGATGGTCATGGCCATGGACATGGTCACGGCGACGGTGACGGCGATGGTCATGGACATGGTCACGGCGGCGGTGACGGCGATGGCGATGGTCACGGCCACGGGCACGGTCACGGCGATGGCCATGGCGACGGTCATGGTGATGGCCACGGCGACGGTCACGGTGATGGCCATGGGGACGGCCATGGTCATGGCGACGGTGACGGGGGACACGGCCATGGTGGAGTCGGCCACGGCGACGGCGGACACGGCGACGGCGGCCACGGCGACGGCGGACACGGCGACGGTGGCCACGGTGATGGCGGTCATGGCGACGGTGGCCACGGCGACGGTGGTCACGGAAATGGCTCGGCTGGTGGTCATGGCAGCGGTCACGGCGGTGGCGACGGCGGCGGTGGTGGCAACGGCGGCGGCCATGGTGGTGGTGGCAACGGCAACGGCGGCGGCGGCGGCAACGGCGGTGGCGGTGGCGGTAACGGCGGCGGCCATGGTGGCGCCGGCAACGGCAGTGGCGGCAACGGCGGTGGCGGCCATGGTGGTGGCGGTAACGGCGGTGGCGGTGGCAACGGTGGCAACGGTGGCAACGGTGGCGGCCATGGTGGTGGCGGTAACGGTGGAGGCGGCGGTAACGGCGGCGGCCATGGTGGTGGCGGCAACGGTGGCGGCGGTAACGGCGGCGGCGGTAACGGCGGCGGCGGCCATGGTGGCGGCGGTAACGGTGGCGGCGGCAACGGTGGCGGCGGTAACGGCGGCGGCGGTAACGGCGGCGGCGGTAACGGCGGCGGCGGTAACGGTGGCGGCGGCCATGGTGGTGGCGGTAACGGTGGCGGCGGCCATGGTGGCAACGGCAGCGGCGGCAACGGCAACGGCAGCGGCGGCAACGGCAGCGGCGGCAACGGCAATGGCGGCAACGGCGGCGGCGGCCATGGCGGCGGCGGTCACGGCGGTGGCGGCAACGGTGGCGGCGGCCACGGCGGCCGTTAATCAAGCAGTGCAAGGAAGAACCGATGCCCTTCGCCGGGCATCGGTTTTTTTTCATCGATCAGCGAGACGGACCGTTACCCGCATCCGGACCACGATGAGCAGGATCATCACGACGCGCGCGGACTATCCCCTCCTCACGCGCGAGAAAGGACCCCGCCATGCACGCTCGTATCCTCGACCTGAACGGCCGCGTCGCCCTGGTGACCGGCGGCTCACGCGGCATTGGCCGCGCGATTTCGCTCGCCCTTGCGTCTTGCGGCGCGTCCGTAGCGGTCAACTATCGCCAGCGCGATAACGAAGCCGCCGATGTCATCGCGGAAATCGAACGCATCGGCGGCCGCGCGATCGCGGTACGCGCCGACGTATCGCTCAGCGGCGAGGTCGACGCGATGATCGCCGACGTCGAGCAACGCATCGGCCCTATCGACATACTCGTGAACAACGCCGGCACCGCGACGATGATCGACATCGACGATCTCACCGAGGCTGAATTCGACCGCACGCTCGCCGTCAATCTGAAGTCGGCGTTTCTGTGCACGCAGGCCGTGCTGCGCGGGATGCGCGCGCGGCGCTGGGGCCGCGTCGTCAATCTGTCATCGGCGGCGGCCCGCGGGCCGGGTCTCGTGGGCATCCATTACAACGCATCGAAGGCTGGTCTCGAAGGCCTGACGCGCGGCTATGCAGGCCGGCTCGCGCGCGACGGCATCACCGTCAACGCCGTTGCGCCCGGGCCGATCGACACCGAAATGGCCGGGCCGCTCAAGGCATCGAACGTCGCCCAGAGGCTGCCCGTCGGCCGGCTGGGAGAAGCGAGCGAAGTCGCGGATGTCGTGATGATGGTCATTGGCAATGCATTCATCACCGGGCAGACGATACCCGTCAACGGCGGCGCGAGCTTCATCTGATCGATGAGGACTGAAGGCTCGCGCGATGATGTTCCAGCGGATGGGGGATGCGAACGTCGATCGGCCGCTCCGGATTTGGAACGGTTCACCAAAAAGATCGATCGGCTTCGAACCAAGCGCGCCGCTAGCCCAGCGGCGGGGCGGCTGCGGGCGCACCGCTGTGCGTGACGACTCCCTTGACGCCCGGCGCATTCTCGGCCGCCACGCGAATGGCGTTCGCTTCATCCTCGCTCATGACACGCGTCCACAGATGCACGGTCCCGTTCTCCACGATGATGTTCTCCCGAGGCAGCGCCCAGGGATGGTCCGCCATTGCGGCGAGAACCGCCTCGCGAATCGAGTGATCGCTGATATCGGCATCGACGGGTAGTTCAGGCGCCATCGTCACGAGCGCCCGGATCAGATTCGCGCGGCTCACGACGCCGACGACCTTGCCGTCGCGCATCACAGGCACGCGCTTGATGCGCTTGCGTTCTAGCAACTCGGCAATGTCGGCGACGGGACACGTTTCGGTCACGGTGGCGACATCGGTGCTCATCACATCCCTGACCTTGCGCGCGTGCTCCTTGACGTACTGGCTCGCCAGTTCACGTGTCGATGCCACCAGTTCGAGCCACCACGCGCGCTGCCTGGCGCCGGTCCCGATCTCCGCGCGATGCATCAGATCGCCCTCCGTGACGATGCCGAGCAGCTTGCCGTCCTCGTCGATCACGGGCATCCCGCTGATGCCCGCGAATACCATCGTTCCTGCGGCCTGGCGCACGGACATGTCGGGCGTCGCGGAAACGATCGATGTCGTCATGATGTCGGCAGCTCGCACGTTCATCTCCCCAGGGCAGACAACAGCGTTCTGAATCAGAGCGATGACGCCAGCGGCGCACGCCCATCGTGGTCCGGCGCGTGATGCGATTCCGCATCCGGAGTCTTTTGGAAGATACAACAGATCGGGCTGCAGTTCATGCATTCGGCCAGACCATAAAAAATCTCTAGCGGCGATACACCGCCAAAGACGACCAGACGAATCTCCACTCGTACGAAGTAATTTTTTCTGCCACGGTGAAGCAACGAAAGATTTTTTTACTTTGACAGGATTTACATTCATCTCATAAGACGATAACCTTGCTGCCGTTAGTCAGGTTTTCGGCAACGCTTGCCGATGTTACGCAGAGACCCGATATTTTCGGCAAGTCTGACCGAAACTGCGCAAACGTCACCTAACACCAGACGACGCCGCCTTCGAACTGAGCTCGCTTGTCATTTCGTAAGGCCCAAGCGGGCAATCGCAAACGTTTGCCCGACTCCGCCATCCGGAGCGCTTGCTGTACTGCGCACTGGACCAGCTAAGTGATTCCGTGCCGTTCGGCTTTGCTCCTCAGCGCCTCAATTTTGGCGTCGGGCAGGCGGATTTGGCCTTGGTGCGTAGTTCGGAGGCCTAATTAATGCCACCCGAACGCAGCGCGGATAGCGCGATACACACTGTGAACCACTGAGCAGGTCCAGCAGCGTCCCGGATTTTACGAGCCTTACGCTACTCAATTAGCCATGCTAACTGTAATGACGAATCGAAATCACACCTCTGCCCGCACCTACAACTTTTTCTCGGCGCGCAAGGCCGCGGCAATCGCGACAGCGGTTCTCACGAGTGTGCTGCTCGCCGCCTGCGGAGGCGGCGGTGACAGCGCCCTCGACGACGCAACCGCAAAGAGCGCCGCGCCCGAATCGACGGCCAAGGCCGCGACCAGCACGTCCATCTTCTACGGCGCCAACGGCCGGAACACGAACGGTGGCGCGTACGACACGACGCCCGTAGCGACGCAGCTCGCGCAACTGAAGGACATCGGCGCGACGATCTATCGTAACGACGTGTACAGCCTGAGCTCGGCGAAGGTCATCGCGAAGATGGCGCAAACGATGGCAGCCAGCGGCGTGACCGTGTACCCCGTGATCCTGCTCGGCACCGGCTTCAATTCCGAGCAGGACGCGTACAACGCAGCCTACACGCTCGGCCAACAGGTTGCGGGAACATACAAGTACAAGTACTACGAAGTCGGCAACGAACTCGAGGCGCAAGCGCTCAACGGCAACGTCGACGGCACGAGCTGGACGCACTACAGGAACCAGCCTTACGTCCTCGCGCGCGGCGTGATTCGTGGCCTGATCGCGGGCGTCAAGTCGGTGGACGGTTCGGCGAAGATCGTCGTGAACGGCACTTGGCTGCACTACGCCTTCTTCCAGATGCTGATGGACGGCTCGCAGCCTGACGGCACCCGCGGCCACCCGACCGTCAGCTGGGACGTCACCGCGTGGCACTGGTACTCGAACCAGGGCAACATGACGCGCGCATGCGGCGGCACGGGTTGTTACGACATGCTGGGCGTGCTCCATTCGTTCGGCAAGCCGGTGTGGATCAACGAATTCGGCGTGCGTCCGAACTACGGCACCGATCAGCAGATCGCGAATTACATGGCCGGCAATACGATGATGGCGCAGTTCCAGAGCGTTGCATCGAAGTACAACATTCAGTCGATCCAGGCGTTCGAACTCTATGACGACAACGAAGGCGACTTCGGTCTGATGAAGTCGGACGGCCAGACGACGAAGGCCGCTTACTGGGCGTACAAGAACTTCGTGGCCGGCCACCCGATGTAAGTTGCGCGGGGTTCCGTCACCCCGTCGAATAGTTTTCTCGCCTCTTCCGGCATCTCTTCACGAGCGACCCATTGTGGTCGCTCGTGGCGTTTCAGGCCCTGAAATCAGGCACTTTTCCCGACGACGCCGTTCTGCGCTTATCGGCGCGACGATATGACTGGTATTCAGTCGCAGCGCCTTGTCGGCGAATGCGGTCCGCCCTAACCTGCAAGAGAGCCAGCCCTTCCGATAGCTGCGGGTCGGCCATTCCCATGCGATCCATACACCGCCTGGTCTTGCCGTTGCGCAAGACGCAGGCCCTATTGGAGAAGATATGCGCGCCAATCTGCAATCCGTCATCGAACGAGACGAGTCATTCGCCGGCATGCCCCGAAGTACGCCGGTCGCTATCGACGATCGCGTGCGATCCATACTTTATTGCGGTGGAACAGGCGCCGCATCGATCGTGGAAATCGCGAGGCGGCTTGCATCGGCGGGGCGCAAATTCGAGGTGCACAACTTCGTGCAATCGGCCGACCGCGCGGCTCTGCTCGAAGAATTCGACGCGCTGCGCGAGCACGGCAAGGTCTATCATCATTTCGACCTGCCGGATGACCTATCCGCGCAAACGAGCGCCTTCGCCATGAGTCCGACTCACGCAAGCACGCAGATCTACTGCAGCGGGCCGCCCGCTTTCATGGATCGGGTCGAGCGTCAGGCGCGCGACTGGGTGTACGCGGCCAACATTCACAAGATCGGTCTCGACGACCGAGCCGCTTAGTTTGAGAACAGCGCCGGATCGAGACCCAGCGCCTCAGCCAGTTCTCGCGGCGATCGCACGACCTGTGCTTGCGCGGGGAACAGCGCGGCGCCTTCATCGTCGAAAGGCCACGCCAGAACACGCATATGCGCGGCGATTGCGGCACGCGCGCCGGTCGGGCTATCTTCCACGGCGATCACTTCTTCGGGGGCCAGACGTAGCAGCCAGGCTGCGCGCTCGTATGGCTCGGGGCTCGGCTTGCCGTTGCGCACATCGTTGACGCTGATGGTCACGAGCGATGGCTCTTCGATGCCGAGCGCGCGCAGATTCGCTTCGAGCAGCATGCGCGATGCGTTCGACACGATTGCCTGCGTGATGCCCGCGGCTTTCGCGGCGCGATACACGTCGAGCGCGCCGGGGCGCGGCACGAGCGCGGGCGCACCGTCGAGATAGGCGCGTGCGCGAAACGCGGACCAGTCCGCGTAATCCACCGATAAGCCGAAGCGCTCACAACACAGTGCATGCACTTCGCGTCCGGTCTTCCCGAAGATGAGCGGATGCATCTCTTCGCCCGCCTCCACGCCATGACGCGCGAGCGCCGCGATCAGCGTGCGCAAATGAAGCGACTCGCTTTCCGCGAGCGTGCCGTCCATGTCCCACAAAATGGCTTTGATCAAAGCTTGATTCGTCCTTGTCGTTCGGTTGAGTCCGAGTGCGGTAAGGGCGCAGCCTATCACGACGCCATCGGCTCGCGCGTGGCATGCATGAGCTCGTCGAGCAGGCAAAGCCGATCGCGCGACGCTGATGTCGACTGAAGAATCGCTTAGCCGCGCGCGGCGTTCTCAGGCACGCAACTGAACGAAACGGTCGACGTCTGTTCTTCGAGGGAGCGCACGCCGCTCGTCGCTTCGGACTTGATCGCGACGCGCTGCGAGCGTTGCTTGCAGTAATCCACAGCGGCATCCATCGCCGCGTTGCGCGCGGTCACCCACGACATGCGCGTGCCTGTCGCCTTGCCGGTCACCGTGTAAGTGTTGGGTTGCGCACCGGCCGTGACGCCGTTGGTCGTGCCGCATGCGACAAGCAGACAGGCGAGCAAGAGCGCACCGAGCGCGCGCGGCGTCGAGCGCATTGATCTTAAGTAAGAGAACATGCTTGCGGATCGTGAAAATTGAGATACCGCCCGAATGGTACAAGCGCCTGCGATTTTCTTCACAAATCACAGGGCAGGCGCGATGTATTCGAGTCCGGCGCAAGCGGCCACGCGAGCTTTCCTGCGCGCATTTTCACGATCGACCGCGTGTGCGATCGGTTGTTCCCGTTCAAGCCTGAGCGATACGATCCAGCAAGCGCTGCAGGCGCGAATGCTGAGAGGGCGCGAGCCCCGGCGTGGCGATCGCCTGCACGACGCGTCCGCGCCAGTATGTCTTGGAGAAGAGCGAATTCGCGCCTTCGAGGCTCAGCACTTGCTCGAGATGGTCGATCGCCGAATCGAGATGACCGACGCTATAGAGAGGCATGCGTGCGCGGATGTCGTTCATGGCGCGGTCTGTCGGAGAGCGAAGCTTTCGGATGAGGATTTGATTCGATGCGCGACGTCGTGACGAACACGCGCCGCGCAAGGACTGACGTTCTATCGATGCACACGCAGGCGTCAGCTCATGTGCTGGCCGCCGTTGATCGCGATGTTCGAGCCGGTGACGAAGCCGGCGTCGTCGGAGCACAGGAACGCGACGAGCGCGGCGACTTCTTCGGGCTTGCCCAGACGGCCTGCCGGAATCTGCGGAAGAATCTTCGTATCGAGAATCTCCTGCGGGATCGCGGTCACCATCTTGGTCGCGAGATAGCCTGGCGAGATCGTGTTCACGGTGACGCCCTTCTTCGCGACTTCGAGCGCGAGGGACTTCGTGAAGCCGTGCATGCCGGCTTTCGCGGCCGCGTAGTTCGTCTGGCCGATCTGACCTTTCGAGCCGTTCACCGACGAAATATTGATGATGCGGCCAAAGCCGCGCGACACCATTTCTTCGCAGACCGGCTTGGTCATGTTGAAGACCGAGTCGAGATTGGTGCGCAGCACGGCGTCCCAGTTCACCTTTGTCATCTTTTTGAAGGTCGTGTCCTGGGTGATGCCGGCGTTGTTCACGAGGATATCGATCGGGCCGACTTCGGCCTGGATCTTCGCCACGCAGTGCTGGGCGGAATCATAGTCGGCGACGTCCACGCCGTACGCGCGGAAGTTGTAGCCCTGGCGATCCATGCTCGCGAGCCACTCGCCGACCTTTGCGTTGCCCGGCGAATGCGTCACGACGACCGCGTAACCGGCGTCGTGCAGCTTGATGCTGATGGCTTCGCCAAGGCCGCCCATGCCGCCCGTCACCAATGCGATGCGCTTAGTCATTCAGATACTCCTCGTCAATTTCTCTCAGGTTAATGAAGCTCGGAATGGCACCGGCGCTGCGAGCTCGCCTCGACGCTTATAGTGTGTGGAGGTCGCGTCGGGCCTCGTGTTCTGCGCCGGTGTACTTGCTTTCGTTACAGACGTTCCACCGCCAGCGCCACACCCATGCCGCCGCCGATGCACAGCGACGCCAGGCCCTTCTTCGCATCGCG